>CAZQYQ010000417.1:0-3255 GCA_964597625.1 uncultured bacterium | reverse complement strand
AGGGAACCGGTCGTGTGCTGGTAGAGATCGATCCGCGTTATTTCCGACCCACCGAAGTCGATCTGCTGTTGGGCGATCCGACCAAGGCCCGCGAAAAGCTTGGCTGGAAACCCCGCTGCGATCTTGCTCAGCTTGTAAAGGAAATGGTCACCTCTGATCTCGAGGCCGTCCGCCGTGATGAAACCATCCGCAGCGCCGGCTTCCACGTTTTCGACAGCTTCGAATGACGCTCGGGCCACCAACCGGTGGTGTCTCTCAGTCTGAATGATTGCGGTCAGGGGATATCTATGAAAATACTGATCCTTGCCGGGGGCTCTGGCACACGTCTTTGGCCGTTGTCACGGGCCAATTACCCGAAACAGTTCCTGAAGCTTCGCGGAGGGAAATCCCTTCTGTGCGAGACGGTTGAACGATTCCTGCCGGTGGCCGGATTCGGGGATATGGTCGTCATGACCAACGGCGAGTACAAGTTTTTTGTCGATGCCCAGCTCGAACAGTGCAACCACGTCATTCTCGAACCGGCGTCCAGAAACACGGCTCCGGCGATTGCCCTTGGTGTCAAATACTGCCTCGAAAAGATGGGCTGCACCCGCGATGATGTCGTGCTGATCACTCCTTCAGATCATCTGATTGAACCCCGGGATATTTTTATTGAAGCCGTTACAGCCGCCGAGCAGGCTGCAAAAGCAGGTTTTATTGCCACGTTTGGTGTCGAGCCGACACGGCCCGAAACGGGGTATGGATATATTAAATGCGAAAAACAGGGCGAGCCGGGCAAGCCTTGGGTGAAGGCGATCCGGTTTGCTGAAAAACCCGATGAAGAGACGGCGAAACGCTACATGGCCGAGGGGGACTACTACTGGAATTCCGGCATGTTTGCCTTCACGCTCGGGACGATGCTCGACGAGATGCAGGAACTGACACCGGCAATCGCGGCACGGCTCGCGCCTTCCTATGATGAGATTCTTTCCGATTATGCGAATATGCCCGACATCTCGATTGACTATGCCGTCATGGAAAAGTCGCACCGCGTCGTCACGATTCCCCTTTCCGCCGACTGGAACGATATTGGCTCCTGGGATTCCCTCTACGACGTGCTCGACAAAGACGAACACGGGAACGTTTGTGAAGGAGATGTTATTTCGATCGGCTCAAAAGACACGCTGGTGATGGGTGGAGACCGGCTCATTGCCACGCTTGGACTCGAGGATTGTCTCGTTATCGACACCGATGACGCGATTCTCGTCAGCAGGCGCGGCGAAACCCAGAAAGTGAAGGAGGTTGTCAAAATCCTTCGTGACAGAAAGCGCAAAGAGGCTGTCGAGCATACGACCGGCTATCGACCCTGGGGCCAGTATATGGTTCTGTCCGAGGGCCCTCGCGACAAGATCAAGCGCATCACTGTCCTGCCTGGCCGCAAGCTGAGCCTTCAGATGCATCACCACCGTTCCGAACACTGGGTTGTGGTCCGCGGCACCGCCAAAGTCTTGGTTGGCACCGAGGAACGCTTCGTCCACGAAAACGAATCCGTCTACGTTCCCAAATCAACAAAACACCGCCTCGAAAATCCCGGCAAAGTCCCGCTCGAGATCATCGAAGTCCAGAACGGCGAATACGTGGAAGAAGACGATATCATCCGTTTCGATGACCTCTACGGCCGCTGAGAGCAGGGACTTCAAAACGAAATAATTGGATGCGGGGCGATATTGGTGTATACTCCCGCTCTGAAAAAAAAGTGCCCGTTGATGAGGGGAGTGCGCATGGTTTCGTTGAGTTACCGGTATATCCGTCGTCTGGCTTTCATGACGCTCGATCTGGGCTGTCTCTCGTTTGCCCTGCTGGCGGCGATCTGGTTGCGGTTCGAGCGCATAGAACCCGAGCATTTCAATTTTTTCCTTCTCCAGTTCCCGGTTATCATGCCCCTGGCCATGGCTATCTTTACGATGATGGGCCTGTATCACCGATCGGTTCGGTATACCTCCATCTCGGATCTGATCGCTGTGTTCACCTCCGTGACCGGTGTCACGGTTTTGAAGATGATTTTTCTCGTCTTTGCCCAGCAGCCCGTATTTTCGCGAGCGGTCCTGACTCTCGACTGGCTGCTCGGAATCGTTCTGATCGGCGCTACCCGTATTATTCCGCGCCTGATGCTCAACCTGGCCGAAATTGAGCCGCTGCGCACCTATGTCTACGGCAAATCCCGCAACGCACCGCGCCGGGTGCTGATTTACGGCGCCGGCCAGTGCGGCGAAAGCGTGGTGCGCGAGATCAACCGGAATGAGAATCTGCCATACCGCATCATGGGCTTCCTCGACGATGATCCCCACAAGACCGGGAAGATCATCCATGGCTACGAGGTGCTTGGCGGCCGCACCAAGCTGAATCAGAGCGCGACCGAACGCCACGTTGATGAAATCATTATTGCCATGCCCTCGGCTCCCGGTGGAGAAATTCGGGAAATCATGCGGCTCTGTCGCGGAACCAGGCTCCGGTTCAAGACTCTGCCGGGTATCCAGGACATGCTTGAAGGAAAACTTCTCAGCAAGCAGCTTCGGGATATTTCAGTCGAGGATCTGCTGCGCAGACCACCCGCCGAAACAAACCTGGCCGAAATCGCCGCCTACATCACCGGGAAAAACGTTCTGGTCACGGGGGCCGGTGGCAGTATCGGAAGCGAGATCTGTCGTCAGATTCTGCCCTTCCAGCCTTTAACGCTGATCCTGCTTGGTCACGGCGAAAACAGCATCTACAACATCCACGAGGAGTTACGTGGGCGTGAAGATCTGGGCCAGGTAAAGCTCAAGCCGGTCATTGCGGATGTCGCCGACGAAACGAAGATTCTCGCGGTATTTCGCGAGAACCGGCCTGATATTGTCTTCCATGCGGCTGCCCACAAGCACGTGCCCCTGATGGAGTCAAATCCGGAAGAGGCCGTAAAAAACAATATTCTCGGCACGTTCAATATGGTGAAGATGGCTCACGATGCGAAGGTCGAACGGTTTGTGATGATCTCGACCGACAAGGCTGTCAATCCGACATCCGTCATGGGCGCCTCAAAGCGGTTTGCCGAGATGGTGATGAAAGCCTTCGCAAAACGCAGTTCAACCCGTTTCTGTGCCGTGCGGTTCGGAAACGTGCTCGGCAGTCGGGGCAGCGTCGTGCCTCTGTTCAAAAAGCAGATCGAGCGTGGCGGCCCGGTGACGGTGACGCACCCGAACATGATCCGCTACTTCATGACGATTCCCGAGGCCAGTC
>CAZQYQ010000416.1:0-3259 GCA_964597625.1 uncultured bacterium | reverse complement strand
CCGAGGGCATACGAGGCCGATCGACCCGGCCAAAGGCCCGAACATGACAGACGGGTGATTTCGTCAATCCGGCCTGGTTCCTTTGAGGCAATTCCCAGAACCAGTGCCGAAAGAAGGATTCCCGAAAACTCCCTCGCTTCGAGGCAAGCTTCAAAGGTTCTCAGCTCCGTGTTGCGCAACTCCTCTTTGAAGAATACCTCGATACCATTTTCCTTTGGCATGGATACCCGTTCGAAAAGCGGACGTTCATTCCCTCGAAATCGAGCAAACGAAAGAACAGGCGAAGGACTTGCCTTCGCCTGTTCTTTTGAATTGTCTTAGAAGATATTCAGTGTTTGTCAGGGATGAGCATGCAGGCTCTCGAACTTTTCACGGAGCTGATCAACTTCTTTCTGCTGGAGATCCATCTGGAAGCCGTCGAACGGATCATTTCCGCTCAGCTTCTGGACTGGAGCCGCGGCATCCGACGATCCGGCTTCGACGCTCATCGAATAGTGAGGAGTATAGGGACCGTATCCATCTCCCAGGATCCGAAGCCGTTCCTGGGATTTCTGGGCGAATTCGCCATAGAAGCGGCGAATGCAGTCGCGATAGCATGTTTTTGCCTGAGAGATATCATTCACGGTTTCATAGGTCCGGCCGAGAACATAGAGGGCATCAGGAACCAATACGGTGTTATAGCCCGTGTCAAAGTCACGAAGGAACCGGCGATAATCATTAATGGCATTCGTCGGCTCATTGAGCCGGATGCTGCAGAACCCGACAAAGTAGCTTGCCTGCCTCCGGATGTTGTCATTCGTGTAATAGTCGCTTGCGATAGCGCTATACTGCCTTCGGGCTTCGAAAAAATCACCACGCTCACGGGAGCGGTTCGCCCGGTCAAGATCATAGCTGGAATACGCCCACGCAGTTGAGGCAACCAGTACAAGGCAAAAAACCACGCTCAGCAGGCTGGTCAGACGTCTCACAAGTATTCCTCCTCATGCACGTTATCGTTGATCAATTGAATACGATATATCGCAAAATGTATGCCAGGAGATGAATAGGTCGGAAATGGCTTCTGAGAAAGGGTTTGAAAATTTCATCCCGAAGAATTCTGCCGAATATTCGGCGAGACCATATCGATGAAGCTGAAAGATGAATTCCTTGCTGAAACCGCGTTGAACGCCGGAAGTTCGGGAGGAAATCCCAGCTTGAACGGTTGCTGAATATTCAGCTGCTCCGTGTTTTTCTGCGGCAGGTTGCGAGGTCGATGCCGCAGCGCTTCATTTCTTCGGAGAGGGAATTGCCTGAATCTGGCCTCATGCGGATTTCCAGTGTCCAGATGCCGTGCCGGGCAGCGACTTCGGCCGGAATTTTGATCCGGTCCTTGGTCGTGCAGACCAAAACGGCATCGAGGCGGCGCGCGGCTTCTGAAAGGTTCGAAAGACGTTCCGCGGAAAACCCGTCGTGGTCGCGAAATCCGTGGGTTTCCGCAATATCCCGGCCTGCGGCTTTCAGCTGAGCGGCAAAGGTTTCCGGTTTTGCGATTGCCGCAAATGCCAGAATCCGCCCGGGTCCATCGCTGACGGGGAGGCGTTGGCCCTCCGGATTGATCCAGCCGCCGGGTTCCGTTCTCATTTCGAGAATAGGTATATCTGGAGCTATAAAATTAAGCCAGCCGCGCCAGCGGTTCTTCTGGCCGTCGTCTGCCAGTTCGCATCTCGTCAAAACGATCAGATCTGCATCACGCAGTCTTTCCGGAGCTTCACGCAGCCTTCCGAGAGGAAGCGGCCTGGCATGTTCTTCCGGCATCAGGGCGTCCCACAGGACGATATCGATGTCGCGCTTGAGTCTTCGATACTGAAAACCGTCATCGAGCAGCATGACATCGGGTTTGAACCACTGTTCCGCCAGCCTTGCCGAGTGTGCCCGGTTTTTTCCGATGAGTACAGGGAGGTCCGGAAACATCGATGCGAGCAGCCGAGCTTCATCCGTCAATGCCTTCGGATGCGGACCCGTGCCGGTCATGAGATAGAATCCTCGTTCCCAGGGGCTTCGATAGCCACGCGTCAAAACCACCCGGTTTGCCGGAAGCGCCGGGTCAGAAAGGAGTTCGAAAAGGAACGGGGTTTTGCCTGTCCCCCCGACCGAAAGATTGCCGACGCTGATGACCCGTGCGTCAGGCCTCTCGACGAGAAAAGAAACGGTTTCGAAAAACCTTCGTTCGGTTTCTGCAAGCCAGGCGTAAAACCGCGAAAGTCTGCTGAGAAGAATGCTCATGTGGATTCTTCCCAGGCTTGTCGCAGGGCGAGTTTCATTGCTGCAAGCCGTTCCTGCTCGATCGCAATGAATGTTGGTGCCGCGATCTGCGGTTTCGGGGGCTCGGCATCAGACGGTGAAGGAACCGGGATCCCGGCGCTTGCCGCCAGTTGCCGGGCTTTGTTGTCGTAAGGCAGTGCCCGGACAGGGATCCCGGCGCGCAGCATGGCGAGAAGAACGTGATACCGCATGGCCCAGCCTTCGCGAAGCCGCCTGGCATCAGCCATGAGCGAAGGGAAGTCGACCGGTTCGTAGACCGGAAGCCCCTTGAAAAGCTGCTCCATGATTCGCTTGTCTTCCCTGCGCGCCGACACGCCGATCGGTTTCGAGCCGGCCATGCTGGGCCACCAGCGTTGTGCCGCATTCTGCCACTCGGGAGTGAGCCATGGACGTATATTTATCGCTACGGAATCATCCGGCATCCGTGACGACGTGTTGATGGCAGCTGAAGCCGGTTCCAGCGCCCAGGACCAGTCGGTTCCCAGCTGGGCGTGCCGTCCGGTCAGCTGACCGAAAAGATCGACGGATTCAGCATCGCGAAGCATGCACGTTTTCACGCCTGAGAGTGCGGCTGATGCCAGCTGGCGTGCCACCCGTCCGCGAAGCGGGCCAATTCCCGCCCCAAACAGGGCTGCCGGTTTTCCGACAAGCCTGGCTGCGAAAAATCTCAGGGCATAAAAGGTGACTCCCTCGAAGGACCAGTCTTGAAGAAGACCGCCGCTTCCAACGACGAGCCTGGAATTTCTGAGTGCCCCGATAAAGGCCGTCCATGAACTGATCCCCCGACGTTGTATGGCGGAAATACCCGGCGGCAGAGGGGTGGATCCGGCGGTGGCGATAATGCGGCTTTCGGCCGGCAGTGCGGAGGCAAGGCCCCGCAAAATCGCATCGTCACCGAGATTCCCTTCCCCAAAAAAGCCGATCAACAGCAGATGCCTGATACTCATTTCCCACGAAT
>CAZQYQ010000415.1:0-3260 GCA_964597625.1 uncultured bacterium | reverse complement strand
CCGCTTCCGCCGCCGCCGCCGACCCAGGGACTCTCGTAGGAATCTTTCGGGTCCGTCCCGTATCCGGAAACCTTGGAAAATTTGAGTTTGAAACCATCGAGCGCACCACCGGCATTTCCGATGACGGCTTCCACCGCGTATCCGGGCTTGGCCTTGAGGGTGTAACTGCTGCCGTGACCGTTCCCGTCTCCGCGGCCCTCGCCCACACCTGTACCACTGGATTCTTTGGTGGGATCCGAAAAACTGCGATACAGGGGTCTCATGGACCCGACGACATCTCCGGCTTCGCCCGTGAACCCGATCAGATACCAGTCATTGCTCGGGGCCACCTGGAGAAGTTGATAGTCGGAGGTTTGGCCGACGGGATTGTTGTTGTAGTTCCCCGGCAGGAAGGTTCCAGGGGGAAGATTGGTCTCGTCCTCGGCCGCCCGCTTGACACAAAACAGGGAGAGAGGAGGATTGGCGCCGGACCCCTGGTCATTCCAGATCGGCTGGCTGAACCCGCCCCGGGCGACCTGATCATCCTTCACGCACCGGAATTTCGCGCACGAGGGGTCATCCTTGGGGTTCTTGTAATCCAGGGTCGCCACAGTTCCCATGGCGACATACCCTTTGGGAGGGATGGGTTTCCAGATCGCCACGTGTTTGCAGCTCTTATTGATGGGATTGCCGTCTTTCCGGTCGCTCCAGATCAGTTGATAATCCACGGGCCTGGCTACGAGATCGGAGCCAGGGGCGTCCTGAACGACCAGCACGGTGTAATCGAAAGCGGATGTGTCGGCGAATCCGACGGTATCGCCGACGAAAGCCCAGCCATCGGGAACGACGGGCCGCTTGATGACCACGTCTTTCCTAGCCCCGAGGCCGGCGGAGTTCCAGACGGTGGTGAAATCCGCAGCATAGCTGCACATCAGGCCACCCTTGGATGGGAAAGGAATGAACGGGAGGAAGTCCTTCTCTCCCACGAACATCCGGAGCAGCTTCCAGTCTACCTTGCGACGAAGGACGGAGCGATCTTTCTGGGTGGCGATCAAGGTGCCGTCCGTTCCCAGGGAAAGCCGGTCAACAGAGCCGTCCAATGGGGCCCACGAATTTCCCTGCATTTCACCGAGCCATTGCATCGGGATGCCATCCGGTCTCGTGACCAGGATTTCGGTCAATCCGGCGGTGATATCCGTGCCTGTCCCATCCACTTTAACCCACCCTTTGGTGGCCTGTGTATAGAACCAGATTTCCTTGTTTTTCTTCACCACAATCGGCGAGCCATCACCGGCCACATCGATTTTCTCGACGTCGGAAATCCCCGGGAATGCTTCCCAGTCGGCCTTCGTCAGGTTCCAGCGGTAAAGGGCACCGTCAGGACTTACGGCAAACACCGAGCCATCGTTGCCGCATCCGATATCCTTGGCGCGGCCGGCCACCCCCTGCAGGTTTTTGGTCGTCCTGTTCCATCGATAGATCTGTCCGTTCGAATTCAAGAACCAGGGATCCCCATTCGCATCGCCGTCGATGGCGACGATGCCTGTTCCCTGGCCGAGAACCTCCCAGGTTTTGCTCCCGGAATTCCAGCGGTAGCCTTTCTGGTCAGTCCCGACGATGAACAGGGAACCATCGGCGCCGGCCCCGACATCCAGAGCCTGGCCCGGCATTTTCTCCCATTCGGCGGCAAACGACGAGGGCGGGGAAGACATCCCCGTCAGGAACAGAACAAGACAAACAAGAAGGCACAGGGAAGTTCGGCGCATGATCGGTATCTTTTCACCTTTCACATTTCAAATTGGCCCACATGCCACCTTCCCCCCCGGATCGGCGCTTCCCACGGAAAACCCCTGGTCATCGCCGCGGAATGCCGGATGAACGGGCCAGAGCGAAGAGGGCGATTCAGTCTACCATCTTTGGTCGGAAAAGTTCCACCCTTGTTCCTCAGGATTGGGTCCACTATCTTACGGATGGAATCTTCATTCAGAGCCGAGCTCCGCCGGTAATTCGCGATTGTATCTTTCCCCGTCAGGCTTCGGAGGGGTTGACCATGGGCTGCATGCATATCCAGTAGTCGATATTATATCGTCGATATATTTACCAGAACATTCACGCCCAACCAGACAGGTATTGCCCGTTTTATGATTACCTGTTGATATAATTCCGTTCTATATATAATAGCAGTGCAGTCATTCGGCAGGATCCTCAGAGCTTCCAGATATCATTCAACATGGTGCCCGAATTGTCGCCACCCATGATGAACAGGTGAAATCCATCGGTGACAAATCCCGGTTCTATTCTGGCTGAACCGGGAAAACCACCCGCGACACTGGTCCAGTCCGTGCCGTTCTGCGTATACCACAGGTCATTCCTCGGAATGCCATCGCTGTCGCGGCCGCCGAACACGAAGAGTTTATCGCCAAGGACGGCTGTTTTCATTTCCTTGCGGGCGCCCCATGGGGCACCGTCAGTAACCTGCGTCCAGATCGAACCATCGAAAGACCAGATATCAGGAATACAGCCATTTTGCCCATTCCCGCCTATGATGAAGATCTTTCCCTGAAATACCGCGCAGCCGAATGACTCACGGGCAAGCCAGGGAGCATTTTCGAGGGCTGTCCAGGTGGTGCCGTCCGTCGAGGACCAGACATCGTTTTGCAGACTGTTCGTCGTTCCTCCGAATCCGCCTAGCAGGTAGAGTTTCTCGATATCGCCGGAAGGCTGATACCTTACCAGGCCGAATTTGCACCGGCCATTACCGGTGTCGCTCCCACCCCAGCTGTCGGCGAATCCGGCCCTGGTCCAGGTTCTGCCATCCGATGAATTCCAGATCTCCTTGGACAGAAAACCAGTGCTGTTCTGACGTCCGCCCATGACCCAGAGTCTGCCATTGAATGACGCGACTCCGTGGGACTCACAAGCGGTGAACATCGCATCTGAGCCTTGAGTCGCCTCGGCCCAGGAAATTCCATCAGGGCTGCTCCAGACATCATTCAGCGTGAATGGGATGCCCCCATCACCGCCGCCGATGACCCATAACCTGTCGTTGAACATCACAGAGGGAAACCGCGATCTGACGGACCATTCCGCCGGATCCTTGATTTTCGTGAAGACGGCGGGAGTCGAAACCATCACCTTCGTGGGTTCGACCGTGCTGCCCGCAGCAGCGGAAGCGACGGACCAGACATCATAATTTGTTCCCAGCGCCAGTCCGGTGATGGTTGCGCTTGCCTCGGTATTGGCTGCTACCGACAAAGCTCCTTGCTGCACGGGAGGCCCTC
>CAZQYQ010000414.1:0-3283 GCA_964597625.1 uncultured bacterium | reverse complement strand
GGGCCCTGTTTCGCTGCCTTTCTGGCAGCTTCGAGAGCCGAGACGGCATCTCCCGCAAGAAAAGCCGCGCGTGCAAGCCGCTGGAGGACGCCGCCATTATCGGGTACCAGTCCGGCCAGACGCTGAAGGGTTTTGAATGCATCGTCAGGCCGTTGAAGCGCCTCGAGCGCTTCGGCCAGCAGCAGGTATGCCTGCGGCAGTTTGGGATACAGGCTGATTGCGGCATGAAGAGCTTCCGCCGCGGCTTTCCATTCCCCCTGCGCGTGGTGGATCTGGCCCAGCGCATACTGTGCTTTCGCAAGATTCGGCTGCAGGGCAAGTGCGGTCCGGAAGCAGCTGGTCGCACGGTCGTAATTGCCGCCGCGCTGAGAAAGGTCGCCGAGAGCCATCCAGCCCTGAACATGCCGGGGGGCCAGACGCACCAGCTTTTCGAGAGAAATTCCGGCATCGGTGTTCCGGCCGGCCCGGACGTGGGCCGCGGCCTCGTTCCAGATATTCTGCGCATCCGCTTCAACCGCCGAATATCTGCTTTGCTCGAGTTTTTCACGGTGCCTGGCAACGGCAACCGTCAGCTCCGCTTCAAATACGCCAAGTGTTTCCCCGCCTGCCTCTGACACTTCCGCGCAAACTTCCCCGAAACACAGCAGGAATGCCTTCCGTGTATCAGGCTCAACCTGGCGCAGTCCCGTGCACAACTCGTCGAGAATTTCAACGACTCCCAGCTTCCAAAGCACTCCGACGGTCTTCCGCCGAACCTTGGCGTCGGCATGCTGCATGCATCTTCGTATCGAACCGACGACCGACGAAGACACCCCACCTGCGTCGACGGCGGCAACGACATCCAGGGCGGCAATCACAACCTGCGCTTCGGGATTATCAAGATAGGCATCGATGATTCCAAGCGTTTCGGGCTTTTTGAATCGGCCGAGCGATTCGATGATCTGGCCGAGAACTCCCGCCGCTTTTTCACCATCGAGCCTTTTGACAAGGAGGCCGAAACAGCGATCACCCATGAGGGTTTCAAGTGCGAGAACCGCCTGAAGCCTGACAGCCGGCTCCTGATCGTTCAACAGCGGCTGGATGCTGCTTTCCAGAGGCGCCAGGGCCGCCGCTGAGGAAATGGCGGATATTTTGCGGATCGCAATGACGGCATTGCGACGAATGTCGGCATCTTCGTCGTGGAGGGCCGTGAGAATGTATTTCAGGAACATCCCCAGTTTTATCTCGCCGACAGCATAAATGCCCGATACCCGCTGCCGTTTGTCCTTGTCGCCAAGCATTTCCTTGAGCGTGGCTGATACTTCATAATCCCCGTATTCCCATACGGCTTTGATGGCATTCGCCCGCACGCGTTGATGGGGATCATACAGATACGGCTGAAGAATCGCGATGATTGAAGGATTCCTCAATGCCTGAATCGCCTCGATCGCATTCGCTCTGACCCGTGGGTCCTGGTCCTTCAGGAAACCGGCAACCAGACTCATCATCGAGTCGTTCATCCGAGGAATTATCGCCGCAATGATCGTCGCCCGGATTCGCGGATTTGCTTCTTTCAGGAGCAGCTTTCGAAGCAATGCGAGGCACATGGGCGTACCCAGCCGGGCAAGCGCTCTGATGGCTCCTGAAAGAGCTTCTTCGCTCAGAAGAACGCCTTCCCTCCCATCGGCCGGGCCCGCAAGGTGCTTCTCAACCGCATCGGTAAGCACCTGGACCGCTTCATCCGAGTTCAGCCGGGAAAGAGCATCCGCCGCGGCCAGCCTGACCTCCATCTGCGAATCGTGGAGTGCCTGCAGGAAGAGCTGTGCCGCCTTGTCAGGACTTACGCGACTGATCGCGCACGCAAGAAAATCATCGAGGTTATCGCTCTTGAACCGATCGAACATGATTTCCGCGGCGATTTCCCCTCGAAGCCTGCTCAACGCTGCCAAAGCCGCCCTGCGAAGGGCATAATCGGCTCCGGTCAACTCTTCGAGCAGATGCCGGAAAATTTCCGCCAGGGAAGGAAATTTCATTTCAGCTTCGCTTTAAAAATCGTTATCATGACAGCGATCGAGTATACCACTCGACCGGGTTCACCGCATTAACAGAGGTTGCATGATGAGAGCGAGGAAGCGGCACGCCTATGCCGTGGTGAGTTTCATTCTGGTTGTTCTGGCATGGCTTCATGGGGCCTTCTCACCAGCGGCATTCATCCCTGAAACGATGGCTGGAAGCAGGTTGCCGGCGGAATGGGAATTGGCCGCCAGGCAGCTCGCACCTCCGGGACTTCACATTCAGAACGTACGTCACGGAGCCTGCAGGCTGGAAGGGCTCGATGATTCCGGCACGGTTCGCTGGCATGCTGTTTTCAGCGCGTTCATGACACCGCGTCCCATCGGGTATGCCGGAGCGGTGGACCTCGTGGCCTGCATTGACGACACCGGGCATATCGCCGGGGTACGCATCCTCCGGCAGAATGAAACGCCGACATTCGTTTCAGGCCTCGATTCAGACTGGTTTCTCGGACAATTCATCGGAAAAGCCTCTACGGACCCGCTGATTCCAGGTCGGGATATCGATGGTTTGACTCATGCAACGGTCACGGTCGAGGCGGTTTGCGAGGCTCTGCGGCGTGGTTTTGCCGCTGCGATGCCCCCCGATGATGCAGCCAGGGAACCCCATCCCGCCATGGCGTCTCCGCCCTCCTGGAAGGCGCCCGACTCCGGAACTCTCATCGCGATGGCCTTGGCCGTTTGCGCAGCCCTGATGCAGTGCAGAATCGGGTTCGTCGCCGCGGCGGCGATCGTCGTCTGTTCCCTGGGCTTGCTGTCTCCGCAGTTCGTTTCGCTGTCCCACGCCCGGCTTCTTCTCGGCAGGTCGGTTTCGGCTCAGGCCGCGCTGGTTCTCGGCACAGCCCTTTTTTCGGTCATCCTTGCCCGGCGCGGGTACTGCCGCTTTCTCTGCCCCTGCGGCCGGCTGCAGGACCTGATCTACACGCTTTCGAAAGCGGTTTTTCTTCCCGATACCCGGTCGGCGAATGGGCATACCGGATCGGGCGTAAGCCGCATCGGTCGCGCGATCCTCTGGACATCCCTTTTGCTGCTGCCGCTTGTGACGGTTCTTCCCCTTGAGCGCCTGGAGGCCTTCTCGGCACTTTTTCTGCGCAATCTTGGCCCGTGGGGGGTTCTGCTGGCGCTCTCCGTGATCGCAGGAGCTCTTCTCACGCCTCGTTTCTACTGCAGAAAGCTTTGCCCGCTGAACCCCCTCTTCACCGATGCCGAGACCCTTCGAGACACAGTATCTC
>CAZQYQ010000413.1:0-3283 GCA_964597625.1 uncultured bacterium | reverse complement strand
TTCCGGCGGCACCGGCTCGGGCAAAACCACGACCCTGAACATTCTCAGTTCGTTCATTCCGGAAGACGAACGCATCATCACCTGCGAAGACGCCGCGGAACTTCAGCTGCGCCAGCCGCACGTGGTGCGGCTCGAAACCCGCCCGGCCAACATCGAAGGCAAGGGCGCCGTTCCCATGCGCGAACTGATCAAGAACACGCTCCGCATGCGCCCCGAACGTGTTATCGTCGGCGAGTGCCGCGGCGGAGAAGCCCTTGACATGCTTCAGGCCATGAACACAGGCCATGACGGCTCCCTCACCACGGGCCATGCGAACACGCCGCGCGACATGCTTTCGCGCCTTGAAACGATGGTCCTGATGGCCGGCATGGATCTTCCCGTCCGCGCCATCCGTGAGCAGATCGCGTCCGCCGTCCAGCTGATCATTCAGCAGTCGCGTCTGAAGGATGGTTCGCGCAAAATCACGTATCTGACCGAAGTCCAGGGTATGGAAGGCGACAAGATCGTCATGCAGGACATTTTCCGGTTCGAACAGACCGGAATCGACGAGAAAGGCAAGATTGTCGGCCGTCTCAAAGCCACCGGAATCAGACCCAAATTCGCATCAAAATTCGAAGAATCAGGAATCCATCTGGCACCGAATATTTTCACCGACTCCGCCAAGGGATGGTGACAGCGTGGAACTGATTTTTATCGCATTTGCCGGTATAACGGCGTTGTTGTTCACACTTTTGCTGTTTTCACTTTTCGGAGCGGCCCCGGATGCAGATATCCGGTCGCGCATGGAGCAGTATCTCGTTGAATCCGATATGGCTGCCCGCCAGTATGCGCCGCCCGAAGAAGAAGGGGAAAAACACGAAGGCGGCACGGAAGATGGAGAGGATGAATGGGTAAAAGAAACCCGTGGTGATAATGCCGGTATTAAGAAACTCCTCGGTAATGTCGGCTATCTCCTGACGCCGAAAGGCATGGCTGCCAGAACATCCGACAAGCTCAGCAAAGCCGGCATTCCTCTGAAGGCAAATGAGTTTGTCGCGATTCTTTTCCTGGCAACCATCTTTCCGGGAATTTTCGGCATGCTCATTTTCCAGAGCCCAGCCATGGGAATCATGCTCGCCATCGTCGGGTATATGATTCCCAATATCTGGGTTTCGATAAAGAGGTCAAGCCGGGCTTCAGCCTTCGCCGAACAGATCCAGGACGCACTGATCATGATCGCAAACGGCCTGAAGGCCGGTTATTCGCTGCTGCAGGCCATGGAAATGGTTGCACGCGAAGCTCCGGAGCCGATGTGCATAGAACTTCGACGCGTCCTGAAAGAAAACAGCCTCGGAATGAATCTTGAAGATGCTCTTCATGCTCTGAACAACCGCGTCGAGAGCGAAGACTGGGATCTGGTGACGACCGTTGTTCTGATCCAGCGCCAGGTCGGCGGCAACCTGGCCGAAATTCTCGATAAGATCGGCGGAACCATCCGACAGCGTCAGAAGATCAAGGGCGACATACAGACGAAGACAGCCCAGGCAAAGATTTCGGGCCTCATCGTCGGCTTGCTTCCCGTCGCGCTTGGCCTGATGATCTACGTCGTGAATCCGAGCTTCATGATGCGCCTTTTCACGTTCAGACAAGGCTGGTACAGAGGCTGGTTCCTCCTGGTCGTAGGCCTTGGCTGGGAAGCCATCGGGCTGATGATCATCATGAAGATCGTCGATATAGAAGTGTGAGGGGAGAGACATGAATATCCTGTTTCTGGTTGTAGGCGCCTTTATCGTGTTTCTCGTTATTCTTCTCCTTTTCCCTTCCGGCGGCCAGACAGACATTCAAAATCGTCTTGCGCAGCTTGACGGGGGAATTTCGTCCACCGAAGGGGCGGCAGTCAAGGACGAGGAGCTGAACAAACCGTTCGTCGATCGCGTCATAAGACCCTTTCTTGCAAATCTTGCCGGGAAGCGGGATCCGAAGGAAATCAGGCAGATTCAGCGCAGCTCTCTGCGGAAAATGCTTGCACAGGCCGGATACCCCGGCGGCTTGACGGTCGGCGAGTTCATGGTCATCCAGAACCTTTTCCGGGTCATTCTTCCGACAGTCATCATTGCCCTCGGGGTCATTCTCAGAATGGAAGCCAAGCAGCTCGCCCTGATGACCGTCGTTGGAGTCGGGCTCGGCACGCTGGTTCCGAGCATGTATCTTCAGAACAAGATAGCAGCACGGCTTCACGCGATCACGCGTCAGCTTCCCGATGTTCTCGATCTTCTGACGGTCGCCGTCGAGGCCGGCCTCGGCTTCGATGCCGCCTGCGACAAAGTCGTCGAGAAGATGCGCGGGCCTATTCCCGATGAATTCAGTCTGACCCTGAGGCAGATCCGGATGGGACAGTCGCGTCGTGATGCGTTCAAGGATATGTCCGAGCGCGTGGGGCAGCAGGATCTGTCCGCATTCGTTTCGGCAATCGTTCAGGCAGATCAGCTCGGCGTTTCAATCGGCCAGGTTCTTCGAATCCAGTCCGATCAGTTGCGCGACAAGAGGCGCCAGCGGGCTGAGGAAGAAGCTGCCAAAGCCCCTGTCAAGATGATGATTCCTCTGGTTTTCTTCATCTTCCCCAATGTCGGTGTCGTCATCATGGGCCCCGCCATGTATCAGATCATCGAGGAAACGTCGAAAACAGCTCTGACCAGCGGTGAATGATTCGCAAACCGTGTCTTACCTCATCAGCAAGACAACGGGCGAGATACTGGCCGATCGTGTGAAAGTTGCCGATACATTTCTGGGCCGGCTGCGCGGGTTGATGTTCACATCGCATCTGGGGCCGGGAGAGGGTCTGTTGATCGAGCCGTGTACATCCATCCACATGATGTTCATGCGGTACCCGATCGATGCGATTTTTCTCGACAAAGACAATCGAGTCGTGGCATGTTATGATATTTTGTCTCCATGGTGGGGATTTTCAAGTTGGCACCGCGATGCGGCGAAAGTTCTCGAGCTGCCTGCGGGAGTGTGTAAAAAAGCAGGGGTAAAAGCCGGCGAAATGCTTCTGGTCCAGCCGGCATAAACTAGATAAAGTCGATCTGATCTCAGCAAAGCATCTTAATTCAGAGTGAGAAGATTTTATGAACAAGCTTACTTCCCGTCCCGAAAGGAGACCTGAGCGCATGTTTTCTGTACCACGTCTCTCAAACCGGTTTTATCTGAGTTTTGCTCTCGTTATTTGTATCGCAGCCGCCATTCTGGCCGGCTGCGACTCGAATCCCAGCGGTTCTTCGAGCGTCGGAACAGGGACAACGAC
>CAZQYQ010000412.1:0-3300 GCA_964597625.1 uncultured bacterium | reverse complement strand
CAATGAATCCCAAATAACCGATTTTATTCATCACAAACTCCTTGGTTTGAGAATCGAAACGTTCGATTCTGATTTTGTTACAAAAACGTAGCACATTTGAATTTGGTTTCAAATAAAAAAACTTAGTGTCCATATGTCATGAGCAGCTTCGCTAATCGTCAGCTCTAACTGACCGTAGGACGGCATTTGAGGTTTCGATGGAAACAATGAACTGGTCTGTCTTCGATAGACTGACGGAACTTGCCCGCGCTGATCTGCAACAGGCGGTGTCGGCACGCGGTGCGCTGCTGGACAAGTGGAATTTGACCCTGAAGGACTTCGGCGGCGATCCGAGCGGGCAGGACTGGTCGCGGTTTCGGCCGTTGCGGTTGAACCGGGAAGAGGACTGGTCGGACTGGCTCGCGTTTCTGTTTGAGTCCTCGACGGCCGGGTTTGCGCAACGGCTGCTGTTTCAAGGCGAAAAGCTTTCGTCCATGGGCAGGTGCACGGTGAACCGCGAAGAAAAGACCCACGACGGCGAGCGCCGGGGCGATCTGATTGTCCGGTGGGAAAGCGGCGTGTACGCGCACATTGAAGTGAAAGTAGGCGACACCGGATTCGAAAAGACCTTCGAGACCGGCGAGAAGCTCCATGGCCAGCACCCTGACGCCGCGAAGTGGCACAACTTTCTGCTCGTTCCAACCGAAGACCTTGATCAATGGCGTGAGATCAAAGACCGCCGTGAGGGTGACGTTCCCGATGAAGGCGAAGAGGTGGCAGAACTGACATGGGATGATGTGGTGGTAGCCCTTCGCCGCTTGCTTCTGACAGCGGATGAACACCTCGTGTGGAGAGCATGGGCGTATGCGTTTGTCGGCAACGTGGAGCAAGTGCTGCTGCGGCATCCGCAGACAGGGGCGTTGGCGGAAAAGGCGTTGTCGCTGCCAGAGTTGGAACGCACTGCGCGACAGACCGATGTGTTGAAGAAAGGACTGGGATATGAGCAGTAAAGACGAACGCTTTCTTCAAGAAGGGGTGGCTCGGTACGAGGAAGCGCGGATCGTGCTGGGGCGATTTGAAGACCTTTTGTCTAAACAGATCCAGAAGGCCGTCGCCGCCAGAAAGAGCTGGGGAGCTTTCAAAAAAGGTGCCGGAAAAAACGCCGTTCGCATCTCACTTGGCAAGGTGGGTGACGGATCTCCGGCAATCTACGTTCGCGTTACCGGAACGATCAAGAATGAAAAGGCCCTGATCATTGCGGGCGTAATCTGGCGAAACAGCGAACCGTGTATATTCGCTCGATTCCGGACACCGAAAGCCCTGTCGTTTCTGGAATCCCCACTGAAAACGAAATCTGTCCTCTCTTTCAATGCAGGAGCCCGCAGAACGTTTCTGTATGTGGAGCTTAAGAACGTCGGTCAGCTCGCTGATGACCTGAACGCGGTGATCGATGCGCTGCTGCAATGTGCCGACACCGGGCGAGAGAAGAAGCCCCGGGTGAAGTAGAAAACCCCATGGAATTCCTTATCACCATCATCATCACCCTGCTCTTGATCTTCGGACTGGAAGCGATCACGCGACCACGGCGGATCGGCGCGCAAGGACATACTGTTCGGACAAGCGTGGGGAAGAGGATCAGCATTCGGCGACGGGATGAGAATACCGTGGACATCATGGCGGATGGACACTTCGCTGGTACGGTGATCTTCGAGAACGGGATAGTTGATGACTTCTGCTTTGTTGAATCCCGCGTACACGGCTGGAACGAAACGAGCAGGCTCATTGTCGCGGTGGGACATTGGTATCGAGATCAGGTCGCCCCAAGTTGAGGATCATAGGTGAACTCAAGTTCACCGACGCTTCGATGCTCGGAATGATTTTTCAACACGCTGCGATCCACGCGCTGCAAGTCTTTCCGGTTCAATAGTATGCAGAGTTCCGATTTCTGAGTGTTAGAATACAACATGTTTTTTCAAAATATTTCATCGACACGCTGCTCAAGAACCATCTAACATTTCGATGGGCGTCATTCGAAAATTACAGATCAGAGAACTGGTCTTGAAGTGCATAGAATGACAGTTTCTCAGCGACTGGGAGCGGCGCGGTGAGGAGGAGATCGATGGGCGACCATGGGCATAAAAGGATCATGGGGTTACGGTGTTTCGAGCGGGTACATACGATGATCGTCCACGGTTTTCCACTGGCCGAAATCCAGAGGTACATTCAACATGAACGACTGGAGGCCAAGGACATGACCGCCGAAGCGCTGACAATGGCGCTGCTTCGCTATCGCGACAGCATCCCCGGAGACATTCTGGCGGTCTTTAATCCGCAAATGGTGCGGCAGGCCCAGAAGCAATACGCTGACAAGCTGGAGGAGTTGAGACGACTGGATATTCAGTATGAGGCGCTGCGGTACGAATTTGATTTGGCTCATGCGAAGACTCGGGAGACCGGGAGAGTTGGTCGGGAGACACTGGCGATCAACAGAGAAATCACTTCGGTCCTCGGGAAGATGCACACGATCAAGATGGACTTGGGCATTGTTGGCAGCCAGACGACCCGAACCGTCGAGGTCAGTCCTGAAAGGCTTGAGGAGCTTCGACAGAAGTACGGGGATGGAGTAGCGTCGGCTTTTGCAGATCCAGTAAGTCGGAGCAGGATAGTCGCCGCGTTGAATTCAGCAATGCAACTGGCAGAACTCCAGCATGAGGCCGAGAAGAAAAAGGTCGCAAGCAATTAACGCCGGATTCCGGTTTCTCCAATCATCAGGACAGACATAGGCTTCTTCGTTCCGGTTCACCATAGGAGAATCGGCGACGGATACCCCCACCCCATGTAGCCCCCCCGGCATGCGCTCCCAGTTGGCGAACGTCTGAAAACATCCTGCGCCTTACCCTTCGTACAAAATTTTTATGGAAGATTTTCGGGGTGTTGAAAAAACAGATTCTGTCCCGTGTGTGCACAATCTAACACCAGAAAAACACCAGTAATTTCATATATTTACGCAATTTCTTGACTTGACACCCCCATTGCCGATGATTAGATTTTCAGCAGGCAGGGCTTTTAACAAATCAGGTCGTTTGAGCCGGAAACGGGGTGTTTCTGGACAGTAGACCTGCGTGAAAAACAGGAGGGGATCATGGACAGACAAGTATTGGAACAGCCGTTTTCGAAGGATCTGATCAGGACGCGCCCGGGGAGTCATGGAAGATCGTTGTCGTATGTCGAGGGACATGAGTATGTCCGTCGGTTGAACGATGCCTTCTCGGCGGAATGGTCATTTGAGATTGTTTCTCACTCTGTGGTCGATGATGAAGT
>CAZQYQ010000411.1:0-3303 GCA_964597625.1 uncultured bacterium | reverse complement strand
CCCCTCGCCGGCCGATCGTAAAATCAAGATTCCCCTGACGGGCGGCAAGATCGAGACATACCGGCAATGCCCAAAGAAATTCCAGCTCTCGCATCTCGAAAAACGCGGCGCGGGAAAGGCCGTCTCGCCGCATCTTTCGTTCGATACCTCTCTTCACGCGGCGCTGAAGGTCTTTTTCAAGAACCGCAGAAAAGGAGAGCTTCCACGCCTCGAGAATCTGCTCAATGCCCTCAACGGGGCCTGGGACAACCGCGGATATACCGACATCGCGGAAGAACAGGAATGGCGCCGCGATGCCGAGGCAGCCCTGCGCCTGTTTTTCTCGAAAATCGAAATCGCGTTTCCCAACGTCCATGAGACCGATCTTTTCTTCAAGGTCGACCTGTTCGGCGCGGAATACTCGGGGAAAATCGACCGCGTCGACATCAAGCCTGACGGCAGCTATGAAGTGATTGACTATAAAACCGGCAAGCCTCCGGTCGGCGGCCTTGCGGAACTCGAATCGAGCGTCACCCTGCAGCTTCTTTTTCATGTGGCCGACATCGTCTGGCCCGGCAAGGTGCAGCGAATTACCCATTATTTCCTGCGCGACGGCTCTTCGATGACCGTCACGCGGAACCCCGACCGCATGGCCGTGGCAAAAAAAGCATTTCTGGATGTCGGCGAAGGCATCTATCAGAACCGTTTCGAACCCGTCAGATCGTCCGCATGCCAATGGTGCGAGCATCAGGATGATTGCCCGGTCGGAAGAATCCCGGGGCTCTCGGCATCGAAAATCCGTGCCTTCATCGACTGCCCCCATAAATACGAAGCGATATATGTCACCCGCATCGCCGCGAAATCCGATGAGGCCCCCTCCCCCGACCTCGCGCTCGATCGCGCCCTTCACGACGCTCTCACGGCGCTGCACCGCGACTTCCGGCCCGGCACCGGCATCGAGCCCGCGGCGTTCACCCTCAATGCCTTCTACAAAGCCATTCCCCCCGTATTTTCCGGGGAGGTCGCGGCGGAAATGAAAGAGGCCGGCCGCGAGCTGCTGCTCCGCTACTGTTCGACGGATTACTGCGCGAGCCACACCCGCATGATCAACGAGTTCGTGAGCCTGCTGACGGACCGCTACGAGTATCAGACCACGATCGACCGCATCGACGGCGACTCCGAGGGCAACCTCGAGCTGATCGATTACAAATCCGGCAAACGCGTCCAGGACGAGTCTGACGCGAGGCAGGACCCTGTCATCTCGATCACCTGCGCCGTTGCCGCGCGGAAATGGCCCGGGAAGGCAAAAAAGTTTTCGCTGCTGTATCTCAAAACCGGCAGGCGGGTCACGATCGATATCGACGATGCGCTTGTTTCCCGCGGGAATTCGATTCTCGACGATATCGCGGAACGCATCCTGAACCGCCAGTTCGAAGCTCTGGGCGGCCCCTCCTGCGCCTCGTGCCGTGCCAGCGGCTCGTGTCACGGCGAGCGGATGTCGATCTCGATGGCGAAGCTCCAGACCATGCGCGAGTGTCCGAAGCGGTTCAGATTCCGGTATATCGACCGGGCGCCCATTCCGGAACGTGAACGGCCGGCTCTCGCCTTCAGCCAGCTGATGCGCGAAACCCTCCGGGACTTCTGCCTCTCCGGAAAGCCCGCGACGGTCACCGATCTCGAAACCCTGTTCGCTCGCCGGCTCGCGGCCATGACCGACCTTTCAGCCGCCGCGCGGATGCAGCTGCGTGAACAGGGCAGAACCGCCCTTGCGACCTTCCATGCCGCCTGCAATGGGAAACCGCCCCGGACGAAGCACATCGGGTATCAGGGCCACGCCAACATCGACGGCTTCCTGCTCTCGGCGAACTTCGACCGTGTCGACATTCTGCCGAACGGCACATACGATATCATTACATATAAAACATCGAAACGCGCGCCCACCGCTCACGAAACCGCGACGGACATTTCC
Source organism: uncultured bacterium (assembly GCA_964597625.1). Classification (GTDB taxonomy): domain Bacteria; phylum Muiribacteriota; class Ozemobacteria; order Ozemobacterales; family Ozemobacteraceae; genus MWAR01. The sequence goes on along the minus strand of CAZQYQ010000411.1, from coordinate 1,355 downwards.
GGCATTTTCACCTGGGCTGTCGCTGACGGGATCTGGCCGGGAAAAGTCGCGCAGGTCACCCACCAGTATCTGCTGACCGGCGACAAGGTCGCGTTCACCCCTTCCAGCCGGGATATCGAAAAGCTCAAACTCTCCATCGGCGATTTTCATGAAGAAGCCTCGGAAGGCAGCTTCGAGGGCAACCGCAACCCGCTCTGCCCGTCGTGCGACTATGTCGACATCTGCGAGGATTCGAAGCGGCTGCTTCTTTCTCCGAGCAAGATCAACAGTTTCACCTCCTGCGGGCTGAAATATCGCTTGAACTATATCGATCGCGTTCCGCGCGAACCGCGCCCCACCCCGCATCTTTCGTTCGATCGATCGGTACACTATGCGCTGCGCGAGTATCATGAGACGAGCCTGGGCAGAAAACCGTCCGAAAGTCCGTTCCGCGCGTTGATCGCGAAATACTGGGACAGCGACGGATACACGGACTGGGATGAAGAGCAGATTTTCAGAGCCCGCGCGGTCCTGATGCTCGATGCGTATTTCGACAGCCTCACCGGCAGTGAAAACCCGGTGATGTTCGAGACTTCCGCGCGCTGGACGCTCGACAACATGGACCTCGTCGTCCAGATCGACCGGATCGATGAACTGCCCGACGGCAAGCTCGAGGTGATCGATTACAAGACCGGCAAGAAGATGCTCGACGAGCGCGTCCTGGCCGATGACACGGCGATCATGAATCTGTTCATGGCCGCGAACCAGCGCTGGCCCGGCCGCGTCGCGAAGGCATCCTACCAGTATATGGCCGCGAACAAGCGCGTGAGCATCTCCCCGAGCTCGGTCAACATCGAGGCACATGCATCTCGCGTTCGCGAGCTGGCCGCCGAGATCGGCAAGGGCGACTTCGAGGCGAAAAAAGGCGCTCTGTGCAACTACTGCGAGTTCTACGGCCCCTGCCCCGAGTGGAAGCTGAAGCCGTACGTCGTCGCGGGCGAGAGCCAGGAGCAGTTCAGAAAGCGCATCAGGCTCAGCTATTCAAAAATGGGGCTGTACGAGAACTGCCCGCGTTCCTATGGCAAGCTGTACATTCAGCGGATTCCCCCCAAACCCCAGCCGTTCTTCAGCTTCGGAACGACGATCCACGAGACGTTTGAAAACATCTACGACCCTGCTCACCCGATTGAAAAGCCTGACTTCGACGAGGTTCTGCGCATCTTCGAGTCTGTCCGGTTGAAACATCGGGAAGGCTATGGATCGGCGGAAGCAGAGGAAAAGTATCGCCAGGACGGCATACGGCAGCTGAAGATGTATTACGACCGGTTCATCAAAAACGGTGCGTTCCAGCCGGCCCATTCGATCGAGGACTACTT
>CAZQYQ010000410.1:0-3305 GCA_964597625.1 uncultured bacterium | reverse complement strand
ACCGCTGTACTGACCGTCTGGGCTATCGCCTGGGCTTTTTTTGCCGCCGCCTGAATGCGGGCGGTGGTCATGCTTGCGATGGTCGAGACGGTTGCGCTGGCGATGCTCACATCGTTGATCAGCTTGCCGTGATTATCAACCATCGTCGATAAAACTTCCTGGGGGCCGATCAGGAGAAGATCGTCACGCGTCCAGCCGATTTTCCTGTTGAATTCCCATTTTATTTTTGTCCAGCCGTCCTTGTGTTCGACAACAAAGCCTTTGGTGCCCTGATTAACCCTCATCATCTCTTTCGATTCAAGAGAGGGATTGTCACGAACCTTCACCCCGCGAACGAGAGCATACGCAACCTCATTCCCAAGCAGGGGCCTGGCAGGGCTTGCGCTGCCGGGGCGGTCTGAGAGCGACGTGACGGCCGAACCGGGAGAAGGAGATTGAGACATATCATTGGATGCCGCATTGGAAGTTGAAATCGATGAGCCGGTCGGACGTTTGTCGAAGCCGGGTGAAGGGGAAATTCCTTCTGCCTGGCCTGGCGTTGCACGTGCTGTTTTCACTTCCTGGGATGGAACTGTTGTCTGGCTCTTTTCTTCAAGAAGCTTGAACATCTGCTTGCCGGCATAGGCTCCCAGGGCGATGACGGAAGCGATAATGATGACAACGGAAACGATCTTGATCATTTTCACAAAATACCCCCGAAGTGACATCGATTCTAGTACCGCCCCCGGGGGCTGTCAAGTGCGCGAAGGAAAGAGATGGAAAAATAACATACGCCGTTCTCGGGTATGATCAACTGCCCGATTGATCGACCGCCGTTAACATTTTTCCGATGTTGCCTATGTAATTCGTGCTCAGGATGTTGCCCAAGAGGCCGAGCGTCGCTACCAACGCCAGCGCAACAAGCCCTATGATAAGAGAATATTCAACAAGCCCCTGCCCGGATCTGGGATTCAACCTGTTCATTTGATATCTGTTCATAATAATCCCCCACTACTTTTAGCAATCTGTATGCCAGGAAGAGAGAGGTCGAAAATTGCTTCAGCATCAGCTCGTCAGACTGGAGAAAGGTAATCCTCCTTGTATGATATACTATCCCCATAGTTATGAACAGGGAAAATATCTGGAAAACGAACTGGCTCAAGCTTGTCGAACTGCGGCTTCCCGATGGCGGATTCCCCTATTACCTTGATACGAAGTCGGCTGTTGAACCGACGGCACATGTCATTTTAGCGGCACTTGCCGGCGGGATCCCGACGGATGAGATCTCTGATTCGATTCGATGGCTGATTGGCAGACAGCATGCCGATGGCTCCGTTTCCTGTGCGATTGATTTCCCGGGCCAGGGAATCTGGCTTACGGCAATTTTTGCCCTGGCTCTGCTGAAATCTGGAAATCAACCTCAGGCATCTGCGGCGATCAGCTTCCTTATCGATCTCAAATCACTGACTGCCAAAGATACAGGGCAGAATGACCTGGACGGATCCCTGTTAGGGTGGCCCTGGGCGAAAGATACGTATTCCTGGGTCGAGCCGACCGCCTGGAGCCTGCTTGCCCTGAATGCCGCTGGAAAAAGCGATGATCCTCGCGCCGTCGAAGGCCGCAAACTCCTCCTCGACAGGCAGATTGCAGGAGGCGGCTGGAATTATGGAAACAAACTCGTCTATGGCCATGACCTGATTCCCTTCTCTGACACGACGGCACTTGCAATACTGGCTTTGAATGGACGCGTTCCGCCAGAATCAATAGCACTATCTATAAAATATCTGGAGGACGACGTTCCCGGACAGAGCTCTCCGTATGCTCTTGCTCTGGAAAGCCTGGCGTTCAGGGCATGTAAAAGCTCTGTCGCGGATGCAGCCTTGAGGCGACTGGAAGCGAACATGGAGATGATTCAGGGGGAACGGTTCAACGTTGTTCATTATTCCCTGGCGCTGCAGGCCCTGGGGACACGAGGTATCATCTGGGAATGAACCGCAGGCAGTTTTTCAAGTGGTCTCTCGCATTTGCCGGTGCCGCCGGATTCGGCGCCCTCATCGGGCGCTTCTGGCATCGGCGTTGCCGGGTCTGGATCCACCCGATGGATGAGTATCGGCGGGATGTTTCACGGGATATCGCCCAGGTCATGAGTTTGGAAGGCCTTTTCATGAGGGGCAAAAAGGTTCTCATCAAACCGAATTTTGTTGAATGCCATCCGGGAAGGCCCATCAATACAGATCCATCGCTCATCGCCCAGGTTGCTGATGCCTGCTTCAGACTCGGGGCTGCTTCCGTTGCTGTCGGTGAGGCTCCGGGACACAGGAGAGATCCCTGGTATTCCACCTATAATTCCTCTCTTCGTGCGGTATTGCCGACACAAGTGAGGTGTATTGACCTCAATCACGGGGACATTGTTAAAATACCGAACAGGGGTTGGTACACAAATCTGAAGGATTTCTATGTGGCAGCGCCATTGGCGGAAGCTGACCTGGTGATCAGCATGCCGAAAATGAAAACCCATCACTGGATGGGAGTGACATTATCTCTGAAGAATCTTTTCGGGAACCTTCCGGGAATTGTGTACGGCTGGCCCAAAAACGTTCTTCATGTCCAGGGAATTGCCAGATCCATTGTTGATCTGGCATTGACCATGCCGCCCAACTTCGTGGTTGTTGATGGGATCATCGGAATGGAAGGGGATGGTCCGATCATGGGAACCTCGAAAAAAATGGGTGTCCTGGTCATGGGGAAAGATCCCCTGGCTGTTGACTCGACAACGGCCCGCATGATGGGTTTTGATCCTCGGTGTATCCCTTATATGTCTCTCGCAGTCATGCATCTGCCCGGGATGCTTGATGAAATGAATGATTATCCTGCGGAACACCCTCGAAAATTTGCATCGAAATTTGAATGTCTTGAGACGTTCCGGCCCTGGCAACGCGAAAACTTCTGGAAATAACAAAACAGGAGAGGATTTCTCCTCCCCTGTATTGGCCTAAAAGTCAGGCGAAGCTTTATTAGCTGCCGGTCAGCTGGTCGTTGATCTTACCAAGCATGCTGTTCACACCACCGCCGGCGAGTCCGAGGGCGACGATTGCGGCGACCGCAATGAGGCCAATGATGAGAGCGTACTCGACAAGGCCCTGGCCTTCTTCTTCCCGAACAAAGCGCTGAATCAGGTTCATATAGTTCCTCCTGCTTTGATTTTGGCTTTCGTGCCACTTTGAGTTAGTGCAACCCGCGTGCCAACCTTTCAGCCGACCCGAATTGCCCTCTCAGAAGGTAATATACCATAAGAGGCACCGGAATGCTATGCGGTTTTTTCAGCC
>CAZQYQ010000409.1:0-3314 GCA_964597625.1 uncultured bacterium | reverse complement strand
GCTTGATATACGCGTCTTCCGCCGTCATTTCCGGAGATGGCTTCACCCGGAAGCACGGTGTGTCGGTATGCGTTCCGACCATTCTGAATCCAGTCTCGGACGGATTTCCACGGCCGACGACAAACGCGAGAAGAGCAGATTTATTTCTTATAATATAATATTTACAGCCGTTTTTAAGCTTCCAGGCATCGCCCTCGGCCAGTTCCGTGAATCCGGCTTTATTCAGGCGCCTCACCGCCGTTTCAACCGCATGAAAAGCGGTCGGACTCGCATCGATGAAATCGATCAGATCGCCGGCAAATGCATTTTTCGTCGTCATTGGTTTCCTCCTTGTTTCGTGTCTGTGTGCAGAACGTTCAGTTTCATGGCGAGCAGCAGGGGCCATCCCGCGTATTTCGCCGCGCGCGGGGAGCGGGCAATCAGGGTTTCATCAACGGAATGCTCGCTCAGCTGGTCGAATGTCAGACCGGCTTGCTGAACGGACATGACGTACGTTGAAATCTGGTTCGAAACGGCAGCGGGAAGCACGCGCCTGCCGGTTTTCGGATCGGTAAACCGAGCTTGGACGCCTCTGAGCATCATGGCCGGATGCATGACGGTCGTCACGATGAAGCCACCGTTCTTCACGACCCGCTTCAACTCTCTGAAAACGCCTTCCAGATCCCTGATATGGTCGAGCACGAGACAGCTGATCGCAAGATCAAACCCGGCATTCGCGAAGGGAAATGACGTCGCAAGATCATGCTCGATCCAGCGCACGTCTGCCGCGCCCCGCTTTGCCCTGGCTCTCGCAAGCATCCCTTCGGAAAAATCCATGGCCGTCACTTCCGCCCCGGCAGCGGCCAGAGCAAGGGCGTGACGGCCGGTTCCACAGCCTGCGTCCAGTACACGCAGTCCACGGACGTCGCCGGTCATTTTCTGGAAAACCGGCTTCTCAAGCTGAATCAACGGGTTGTCCTCGTCGTCATAGATCGAAGACCATTTGTCATACCCTTCCCGCGTCGAGAGCTTCTCTTCCTCGGGATTTTCCGGAGAGCCGGAGCTGCTGTTCGAGTTGCCCGTATGCATTTCGCTCAGAACCGGTTTTCGCCGGCGGCGCTGTTCACCCGGTAGGCAACCGCCAACTCGTTGGCCGACAATGCGGTTATTTTTATCAGGGCATAATGCTTCGTCGCCGGAAAATACACGGAGAAAACGTCGCCGATCGTCGGGGAGCGGTCCTCGAAAACGGCTTTCAATGCATCGTTCATGTTGAACGAGTAGTTGCGGTCATTCCAGGGCTCTGCATATCTGATATTCGCCAGGGCGGGCTGCCCCGGAATCGCGCGGATCAGTCTTCTGGAACTGTCCGAACTTCCAAGCCCACTGCCCGCAACGGCATAACTCAGCACTTCGCCGGTCACCTGGCCCCGGTCGGTGAGGAAATCCGTGGCGGCCACCCGGTCAACCGGAACTTCGAGCCCCGTCCTGGCGAACAGTTTCGTCCCCGCCATCAGGGCCGTGGAAGGCCCCTCGACAAGCCGGTATTCCACAACAACGCCCTTGAAACTGTTGTCGGCGAGATCGATCCGGCGAATCCGCAGTGCCGCATAGGTGTCATGCGGCGAACCACGTCGCAGGAAAAGCCCGATGATGACGCCGCGGCCGTTTTCATCGGCAAATCCGCTCTGCACCGTCGTGCGCCCCTGCGCAAAATCATCCAGAAGAGCCGCATCCGTATAATCCTGAAGCGCCGTCAGCCCTGATTTCACGGAGATGGAATTCGAGGCCATCGTCGAAAAGCGCACGGCCGTTCGTTCTGTATTCAAAGATATAATAGTGTCAACAACACCATTTCCATCAAGATCATTTTCGCGGCCAAGGTATGTTACCAGCGTCCCCGGATCGAAGACGAGATCATCCTCCTTCAAAAACGACGCCTGGCTGGCCAGGGACATCTTCACCGCATCAGCCGTGAGAACGCCGCCGGACAGCGTCGTCCTGTCGGTCGTGAATACCGTTGCTATTTCTGACGCCACCCTGTTAACGAGAGTCGGATAGGTTGCGAGAAGCCCTTCGGCAGTCATACCGCTTTCAGCGGCCAGAAGGGCTGCAGCGGTCGTGCGCGTGTCGATCCGGAACGAATCGGCCGTGGCGGTCGTCACCCACCCCTTCAAACCGACTTTTCCCGCCGTGAGCTCGACCAGATACCGGCCGTCGTTCGCCTGGCGGACCCCCGCAAGGTTCACATCCCACTCGGTATAGCTGCCCGAGGGCATGATCACCGGGGCCGCAACCCCGGCACCGTTCACAAGCACCGCCGCTTTCGCGAAAGCCGTCCGGACCTCGCTGTCCGTGGTCGGCACGATGCGCGTCGCAGCCAGAAGGTCGGCATTCACCTCGGAAGGAACGGCGAGCGTTCCCTTCAGAGTAACCGTCGTCCCCGTATAGACGCCCGTCGTCGCTTTATCTCCGTCGCTGTCGCCGCACCCGCCAGTGAAGAGGACCGTCCCAGCGAGAACAAAACAGCAGAGCAACCGGGCGAACGATTTAGTCATCGATTTTCTCCATAGCAGCCTGTGATGATTTCGGTCCATGATACGTATGGATCACAGCCCGGTCAAATCTCATATTTCTCGCGGATTCGCCAACACCTGCAGGCGCACGCATGGAAAACGGGCGGGCCCGAAGGCCCGCCCGTTTATATATTACAATATATTACATCTTTCGGTATACGACAACCTTCTCGTAGGTCTGGAGGCGGAAGGCCTTGGTGACGTTGTAGAGAGACTCCCTTGCTCCGATCAGCAACACTCCGCCCGGGGCGAGGATGTTGTAAATATTCTCGGAAAGGCGCTCTTTCTGTTCCTGCGAGAAGGCGGAGAAGACATTGCGGCAGACAATGACGTCATACTGGCCGAGATCTTCCATTTCCGTCGTCGAGGCCGCGTTCACATACTTGAACTCGACGAGGTTCTTCACATCATCTTTCACGCGCAGATCGCCGCGATCATCTTCGAAATAGACATCGATATATTTCTGGTCGACATGGCGCATGATTTCGCGCTTGAAGATGCCCCGTTTGGCGGTGTTGAGGCAGATGTGGGAGATATCGACACCGGTGACGGCGATTTTCACGCGATCGGTATGAATATCTTCAAGAATATTCATGGCCAGCGAGTAAGGCTCCGGTCCGTAGGATGCGCCGATCGACAGAATGCGCAGTCCCTTGGCGCCGGCCTTCACGCGCTCATCGATGAGCTCGGGAATGACGGTTCCGACGAGCACCTTGTTCTGCTCGGGCTCGCCGAAGAAGCCGGTTCGCGGGTCCGTAA
>CAZQYQ010000408.1:0-3376 GCA_964597625.1 uncultured bacterium | reverse complement strand
GAATGGGCGGCCTGATGAGCATTACCGGTCCGAATCCTGCGACACCCTCGAAAGTCGGCAGCTCGGTCGCTGATATATTCGCCGGTATGTTTACCGCGATCGGCATTCTGGGGGCTCTTCATGCGCGCGAAAAAACCGGCAGAGGCCAGATGGTCGATGTCGGCATGCTCGACTGCATGGTCGCGATTCTCGAAAATGCGATCGCGCGGTTCACCGCGACAGGCAAAGATCCTGTGCCGATGGGAAACGCCCACCCGTCGATCTGCCCGTTCGCGACGGTGACGACCGCCGACGGGGCGGTCAATATCGCCTGCGGAAACGACGAACTCTGGAAAAAGTTCTGCCGGTTGAGCGATCTCGAACAGCTCATCGAAGATGCGCGGTTCATGACCAACGGAGACCGCGTCAAACACTGGAGCGAACTCCAGCCGCTGATCAACGCGGCCCTTCAGAAGAAAACGACGGATGTCTGGATCCGTATCCTCCAGGCGGGCGGGATTCCCTGCGGACCCATCAATTCCATCAGTAAAGTCATGGAAGACCCGCACCTGCTTGCCAGAAACATGTTCGTCGAGATCGATCACCCGGTTGCCGGCAAAATGAAGATTCCCGGCGTTCCGATTAAATTCTCGGATACGATTTCCGAAGTGCGCGGGCCGGCGCCGCTGCTCGGTGAACATACGGCATCGGTGCTCGGGGAGATGCTCGGCCTGGGCCCTGTGGAGATCGAGTCTCTCAAAGCTCAGCAGGTCATCTGAAAAGACCGCTCCGCAATTCCCATGAATCCGGCAAAAACGCTTATATAGCATAAGCTATTCGGAAACGGAGCTGCCGGGGTTTCCATTTGTCAGCCGGATGAGACCTAATTAATCCGGTTTATCCGTGCGGGGAAATGCTGGACCGTGCGCTGGTAATGAATCGTCGGCCTGCCGAATGGCATGACATAGCCGATCTGATGGTTTTCCGGAATGCCAAGCCGTGATTTGAATTCCGGGGCCAGTTCCGTGAACGCCCAGTTCGCCAGGCCGCCCCACACCGTGCCGACATCCTGCGACTGTGCGAAGAGTTCGAAATACGTCATGGCGATAATGCAGTCCTGCAGCGGCGTGGGCACGCTGCTCGGAGCCGAAGTGATCAGCATGTGCGGGGCCCCGCGGAAAATGGCATCGACCTTCTTTTCTTCCCAGAGATCCGCGAAGGTGGCGAAAAATTCGAGATCGCGAGGCAGCTTTTGGGCCTGGGCCAGAACCGAAATACGTTCGTACAGGGCCTCGCGGATGTTCGCCATGACGCTCCTGTCATCGACCACGCTCAATAGCACCTGGCGTGAATTAACGCCGGTCGGCGCATGGAAGGCGACATCGAGAAGCCGCTGAATCAGCTCTGGTGAAAGATTTTCATCGGCATACTGGCGCACGGAACGTCGGCCTTTCATCAGCGTTTCAAGTTTGTCAGGCTCCGGAAAATACCCCCTGATCGGCGAAGAGTTGGCCGGGTTCAGGCCGAGAATCGAAACGGCACCGGTCGGGCAGATGGCGAGGCAATGCTGGCATTTGATGCATTTATTTTCCCCGCCGGCTTTGAGTGCCGGGAAACCGGATTCCAGCGTGATAATGAGCGAGGGACAGTCAGAAGCACACATGCCGCACTTTACACAGACCTTCTCGTCTGCACGAAAACCAATCGACATACCCGTTACCTCTCACAATGAAATTTCTTGATATCCGACATTCAACACCAAACCCGGAATCTTGTCAAAGACGGGGGATTTTGCAGATTGTGTGCGGTACGGATCGGACGATTTTGAAAACAGGAAGACCCGGGGTGGTCTCGGATAGGCGTTTTGCCCGGTTCGCAGGTGCTTGATACGGATATCCCGGGATGCCGGATGTTGTCGGGAGGTTGTTGTGCCCTTGTGAAGCGGGTTTTGTGGCAGGTTTTGGTTGACATGCGCGGCGTTGCTTGGTATAGTCTCACAACCGACCAGGCCCTGACCCCGGGGCGTGAGAAAGGGTAGAGCTCGCATCTTCTGCGGCTCCCAATGCATTGAATGTGTTACTCCATACCGGGCAAGGTAGTGCGCATTGAAGGCAGGCAGGTCACCGTCGAGTATTTCGGCGAGCCTCGTCGTGCCATCAGCGAGATGCCCGATCTGAACATCGGCGATTACGTGTATGCGCAGGGCGGTTTTGTCATTCAGCGCATTCCGGCTTGTGAGGCCGATTCGGTGCTGGCCTTCTGGAAGGAAACCTTTTTCGAACTCCAGGAGCGTGATCTGCAGCTTTCCCGGCTGCAGCTCGACGGTTCATCGATCGATCGCAGCCTGCTGACTCTTTTCGACCGTGCGCTCGAGGAACGGCCTGTCACGGATGATGATCTTGAACGGCTTCTCTCGCTCGAAGCTCCGAATGAAATCGAGTATCTTTTCCGCGTTTCGAATTTTCTCCGGCACAAGCGCCAGGGGAACTCCTGCTGCGTTCATGGGATCGTCGAGTTCTCGAGCCATTGTTCCGGAGGCTGTCTCTACTGCGGGCTTTCGACCTGCAACACGTCGCTGCCCCGGTACAGACTCGACCGCGAAGCATTGTTGAATACGGTTCGGGAAGCCGTCGAAACCTGGGGCTTCAAGACCCTGATCCTGCAGTCGGGGGAAGATGCCGGCCGTTCGATCGACGAGCTGGTCGGGCTTATCGGTGAAATCCACGCCAGGTGGCCGGTTCTGCTGTTCATCAGTGTCGGTGAAATCGGCATCGACGGGCTGCGCCGATGTTACGAGGCTGGTGCCCGCGGACTGCTGATGCGCTTCGAAACGTCGAACCCTGCGCTGTATATGAGCATGAGGCCCGGCCGATGCCTTGAGGACAGACTTGCGCAGCTTCGTGCCGCTCATGGGATGGGCTATCTGCTTATCACGGGCGGACTCGTCGGCCTGCCGGGCCAGACAACCCGTGATCTCGTCAAAGACATCCGCATGGCCGTTTCCCTGCAACCCGATATGTTTTCGTTCGGCCCGCTCGTTCCGCACCCGGCCACCCCATTAGCCAAAACGCCCTGCGCCGGGACGCTGATGACGCGAAAACTGATGGCTGCCTGTCGCATTGCCGAACCGCGCGATACGCGCCTCGTCGTGACAACCGCCTTTGAAACCCTGGAACCGCGTGCCCGTGAGATGGGGCTGACGGCCGGGGCGAACTCCCTGATGTTGAACCTGACGCCCGAATCCGTGCGGCCCGCCTATGACCTGTATCCGGGGCGTGCCCATGTGAATGAGAGCGTTGCAAGCCAGATCGAAGATGCGCTTGCGCTGCTGAACCGGCTCGGCCGGGCCCCCACGGATCTCGGGGCCGGAAGCGGGCTGGGTATCGGCGGCGTCGAC
>CAZQYQ010000407.1:0-3378 GCA_964597625.1 uncultured bacterium | reverse complement strand
GTCATATACCCGATCGCAAAAGCATAAAACAACCCGAACAAAATCTCTTTTTTCAGGGGAACGGTCGGATTCAGGTTGAAAACACTCGGGTCGATCGCGAATGGAATCGCCATATAGAGGGTGACAATGATGAAAAATGTCACGGCGGAATCGATGCCCGGTGTCACCCGGCAAACGCGGGCCATCTGAAAAATGCCTGCGATTCCGAAGATGATCGCCGAAATAAAAAACAGGTTCGGAAGAATCGTTGCCTTGAGCAGCGCCGCGTCGATAATCCAGCAGATGAGATCCGTGCCGTTGGCTGCCGTTGCACAGGTCAGGGCGATTGTCATGTTCACCATCGATTCGCGCAGCATGCTTCGCGGCGGAATCTGCTGGAGCCCCTGGTAGGCGATATAAACGGATGCAATGTTGAACCCGACAAAAAGGGTGAACAGAATTCGCGCATACTCTGTGCTGGCGTATGCAAAGCCGAGCATTCCGCAGAACAGATGGGCGAGGCAGAATGTCATCACCAGGAAGGAGGTCTGAAATATTTCAAAGCCATACGATGGCGCCCTGAATGACGACAAATCAGCGTTCGCGGATGCGACGCCAAATCCATCCGGCTTTTGGTCCCCGGATGGGGTTTCGGGAAGCGCCTCGGCAACCTTGTTTTCTGTCATGCCTGTTCCGGATGTCTCATCTGTTTTCATTATGACCAGATATCATTCCATTGTCCATATATCATTTGAAATACTAGAGCTGTCTTCGCCGCCGATGAGGAAAATGCCGCCGCCCGCTTCTGCCATGCCGGCCTGCTGGCGTGGCAGAAACCGGTCGGGAGCCGAAGCGTCGTGCGGGAGAAGATTGTTCCAGGTTACCCCGTCGCTGCTGGTCCAGACATCGTTCAGATGTGCATCAAACCCGGATGGCGTGATCCCATACCCGCCGATCATCCAGGCTTTTCCGTTGATGACGGCACAGGCGGCGCCATGCCTGGCGGAAAAAGCAGCCGCATCGGTCACGCGCGTCCAGAGGCTTCCGTTCGTCGAAGACCAGATGTCGTGCAACGGGCCCGCAGCACCGGCCGCATCAGTTCCATACCCACCCCAGATGAACATTTTTCCGCCGATAACACCGGTTGAAGCAAGCCGGCGTGGGAAATACGCGGATGTCATGCCGCTCTCGACCCAGTGAACGCCATCGTTTGAATACCAGGTATCGCTCAGAAGCGTCTCGCGACCGTCCGTGTCATAGGTTTGTCCGGCAACCATCCAGAGCTTGTTGTCGAACACAACCATGTTGTGATCGCCGCGCGCCCAATACTCCGCCGAAGCCGATTCACGTTGCCAGACCTTGCCGTCCGCGCTTGACCAGACATCATCTGTAACGTCGATCCCTGTTCCGGTGTCGATATAGCCGCCGGTGAGCCAGATGCGGCCGTTGAAGACGGCGCAGGCGTGATTGGTTCTGCCGGGAAACTGGCTGGCGCCCGGGGTGTCGGAGTGAGCCAGCTCGGGCTGCCAGGATATGCCGTCAGCCGAGCTCCAGACATCATTGAAGAACGTCGTTTCATCGGTTCCGCCGATGACCCATAAGCGATTATTGAAGGAAATCGTCGCGTGGCCGCGTCTGATGGAAAACCTGTCTGTGACGGTGACATCGGTCGGCTGCAGCTGCCGCCAGATGCTGCCGAACGTCGTGACCGTGGCAAAATGCCAGCTGATCGGAGCCGCAAGCGTATTGCCGCCGCTGTCCATCGCCGAAGTCGACACGGTGATCAGGCATGTCGCGGAAGCCGGCAGCGGAGTCGCCGGTGTGAAGGTCATCGTGTTCCCCGACCAGGCGATCGAACCGGAAATCGAAGAGCCGTTTGCGGTAAGCGTGAATGCGGAAGCCACGGATGCCTGCTGCATCGCTTTCGAGAATGTCATCCTGATCGTGGTGTCACTCGCGATTTGAATGGTGCCCGGGGCCGGATACTCACTTCCTGAAACAAGCTGAGGCTGGCTTTCAACGGTGAAATAGCTGGAAAAAGCAGTTCCGAGCGCTGTGCCTGCCGCGGATGTTGCGCTTCCGGCCAACTGAACGGAGTAGGCGGTTCCGAGAGTCAGTCCGCTTGGCCAGCTCACCGTGATCACCGTGTCTCCGGCTGTCCAGGAGATCAACGGCGTCTCGGCAGGAGCCGGCGTCACCGTCAGCGCGGCAAGAACGGAAGCGCGATCCATCGGAATGTCGAATGTCAGGGAGAGACTCGTTGCCCGCGCGATATTCGTCGCACCGATTGCCGGTGCTACCGCTAAAACCCTGGGCGTGGCGGTCGTTTCCGACTTGAAGTTTATAGTGGCCGGACCGCTTAATTCGGTTCCAAATGTGTTGAGAGCGCCATTTGCGACACTCGCCCGGTAGTCGGTGTTACTGCTGAACCCGCCCGTGTAGCTGATGGTGAGCCGGCGCAGATCCCCGCTCCATTCATTCGAGCGCTGCCCGAGCGGATCAGGCGTCACCGTGACGGCCACCGTGGACGTCGCCATGGGAGCGGAAAACTCGAACACAACCGCCTGGTGCGCGGGAACATTCGTTGCTCCGTCTGCCGGAACCGTCACTGAGACAACCGGTGCGGCATTCGGAGCGGTTGTGAATGTGGCAACCCAGTCCGTGCCCACCGTGACTCCCCCGCTATCCGCGGCGCTGCCGGCAACTCGTATCGTATGCTCAGCAGCCGGGGCCAGAGGCGCTGCCGGTGTGAACAGGCACTGAGCCGACTCCCAGGCGAAGTTGCCCGAAATTGCGGCTCCCCCGGTAGTAAGGCTGAAAGCGGATTCGACTGATGCCGTATTCATCGGCTTTGAGAATGACAGGCGGACGGGAGTCGAAGATGCGATAAAGAGCGAGCCGGCAAGGGGAATTTCCTGCCCGCTGACGATGCGGGGCCGGGCCGCTGTTTTGAGCGCCACCCGGTAAGGGCTTCCCATTTCCGTGCCCGCCGTTGACTTCGCTGTAGAGCCGATCTGGAAACTGTATTCCGTCGTTTCGGCAAGCGGGATCGGGAACGAGAGCGTCAGTTCCGTGCCGGCTCCGTTCCAGACGGCTGTTGGTTGAGCCGGAAGGGCTGGAGCAAACGTCACTGCCGCCGCGACGCTGTCGGCATTCATGGCCTGGCTGAATCCGATGCGCAGAGCCCGGTCGGGATTGGCCGCCGTAACGGCAGGATCGGCGGAAAACGCGACGACTTCAGGCGGAACCGGCTGATTCGATGCGAGAACGGTGAATCCGAACTGGCTCCCGGCGGTGAGAGGATTCCCATAGGTGTCGAAAGAAGCGGTGGCAATGGTTACCAGATAGGTTTCTCCCGGAATGAGCCCGCCGGCCCATCTGAGTGTTACCTGTCGGTTA
>CAZQYQ010000406.1:0-3412 GCA_964597625.1 uncultured bacterium | reverse complement strand
AGTCTTCCTGCTCGTCGGGCTCATCCTGCTCATCGAAGAAGTCTTCCTGCTCGTCAGGGTCATCCTGCTCATCGAAAAAGTCTTCCTGCTCGTCAGGGTCATCCGGGTCTTCTGATTCATCCGGTTCTGACGTGACAACCGGCTCTTCCGAGTCTTCCGGTTCGTCTGCGACGACCGGTTCATCGGGGGCATCCGATGCATCTGCGACGACTGGCTCGTCGGGTTCATCCGGCAAGGTTGTGAATGTCACCAACACCAACGAATTGGTGCAGGCCCTTGCCAACAATCCCGGCTCCACCATCCACCTCAAGGGCCCGGCTACGTATCTCATCAACAATTCTCTCCTTCTCTCCAGTAATACGACCGTTGAAGGAGAGGCCGGAGTCGTTATCAAGATAGCCAAGGGATTGCCGCAATGGGGTTACCACAAGTGTGGCATTGCAGAGCAGAAAGCCATGTTCATGATCAAGGGAAGCTCCGCATCCAATGTCACCATTCGAAATTTAACGGTTGATGGGAGCCAGAGTGATTATTATCCGAATATCACCCTTGGCTGGGGTATTTTTAATATGGCCACCATTATTAATTGCAAAGGATTGACCATCACGAACGTTACCTGGAAAAACGGATGTAATGACGCGATGCTTCTTTCCCATTGTTCAGACGTGCTCGTTGACAAGGTAACGGTGAACAAATGCGGGCATGACGGTGTGTATGCCTGGCATGTGGATAACATCACCGTAAGCAACAGCAAATTCATCAACCGGACGAATTCATCCACCCGATTCGATTACGTCACCAATGGAAAGTTCTTCAATAATGACTGTACCACCTCTGGTGGTGGATATGCCGGCCTGGAGCTGGAAGATACGGTCACAAATATTGATGTGTATGGAAACTATTTCCATAAACTGGCTGGTCCTGCGATAGCCCATGTTCATACCAAAGAAACGAATGTGAAAATTCATGACAATAGAATGGAGTAGCAGCCCGGCAGTTTCCGGTTTTTTCATACGCTGAATATCTGGTAACCGAATGCGTCGCCAGCTCTGCGACACATTCGGTTACCAGATTCGCGCATTTGACCGCCCATTGTTCATTCTGTGTCTGGCCCTGGATAAACGGAGCCGGGAGAATGATTTCAGGCTTCAATGGAATGTGTGGAGTTTGTTCCCTTGAAGGGAAAAAGTGAGTTAAAATCGTCGGCAGAGAAGTTTTTCTGAGGGGGAACACATGAGATGTGAAGCAAGGGTTCCTGCGATGCAGATATTATCCGGGATACCCGGGAGGAGGGGATTCATCCTTCCTCTGGTTCTTTTCCTGTCTTTCTCTCTGGCTCTGTTCGTTTTGGGACATTCCGCTCTCAATCAGGGCTATCAGTCCCAGGTTAAGCACATGAACCGGGAACAGACTCTTTTCAATCTGGCCTTTTCCGCCTATTCGAAAATTCTGGCCCGGCTCTATGAAAAGCCTTGGGGGGAGAGATATTTCAAGGATGGTCCCGTTTCTGAAAACAATGTCTCGATGTTCGATGGGGTATACGACAGTTTTGTGATTGATTCTCCCGGGAAGGCCTTTCAGGTTGATATTTACATTCGTGTAAAAGCCTTGGAGGCCAGCGATGTGTATTTTTGGAGAATTCTCTATAACGATGATCTGCTGGATGTTTCCAATCGGTTTTATCAGGTTTTCTTTTCGAATCTAGATTCACGCGATTATCCGAAAGGGTCCCAAAGCACCTTTGCCACCAGGGTGGAAGAGATTCTTGCGGAACGGAAGGTGAATCATCCGAAAGCCCTGGAATGTGCCCGGGCCATTTCCACGCTTTCAAGTCCGGAGGATATCGCTAAGGTTCTCCAGGCGCGGCCTCAGGGTGCTTCCCCTCTTCCGGAAAACCCGGGAGAGCCTCCTCAGAACAAACCTGTTCAGAAGCCGTCAGGTCTTTTCAGTTCCCCGGCCCAGCGAACGCAGGTCTCGCCCCCTGTAACCGTACCTCCCACTCCTCCTTCCTCCCAACCTTCTGCTCCTTCATCTCCTCCTTCTTCCGATGACTCCATTCCGGGCGATGGGCCGGTTATGCTTGCGGGCAGCGGACGGGAAAGCCGCGTAGCCAAAAGCAGCGGGCGGGTATCGATTGAGGCGCTGGCCACTTCAGGAAATCAGAAACCTTCGTCACTGATGATCCGGCTTTTCGATGCCAACGGCACGGAAGTTCAGTTTCAGGGAAAACCCCTGCTCACCTGGGAGCGAAAAAATGACAGTGGATATTTCCCGGCTTGGTTCAAGGGCGTTGAAGATAAGACCTCCATGCACTATACCGACAACTGGAGTGCCGATAACAAATCGTATTCCTTCGATATCAAGCAAAACCAGAAAATCGTTTGCGAAGTCACTTCCCCGAGCAATGACTGCATTCTCGTCGTCGATAGTGACAGCTTTTTCTTTTGAGTGCCGAGTATGAAAAATTATCAAAGAAGAACAGCGTTTTCCATTATCGAAATTCTTGTTGTCATGGGCCTCATCAGCCTGATTACAACAGCCGTCTTTCGCGCCAAATCAACTTTTCTGGGCTCTTTTCAGAGCGAGGTTACGAACCGTCTCATTCTTCAAAGCAATGCGCAAAGGGCTACCGACAAACTGTTCATGGAAATAAAAAAGGGGACGGATATCATCCGACCGCTGCTCGGAGAAACAGCCCCCTTTCTGGTTTACAAAAACATGCAGAAGCAGATGGGATTCATGTATCTGGACCATGATGCCTCGAATTCGAAGCTTTTCAAGAAAGAACTTTTCAAGCTCGTTTCCTATGTTGATGATTACACCGGAGGATATAAACAAAAAAATGAGCGGGTCATTGTCGATTCCGTTCAGCGGCTTTCGTTCACATCAATCAGTCCCAACAGCGTCCAGATTGATATGACCCTGGCAAATGACAAACAGAGTTTTGAATGTCTCACGCACCTCGGAATCATGAATCTGGGTGATATCGAATGAAAACTTCAACGAGCGGGAAGGGCTTTACGCTCATCGAGCTTCTTATCGGCGTTCTGCTTTTTGCCGGTATCGGTGTGACGATGATTTTTTTCCTTCGGTCTGCGCGGAAAGACGTGGAATTCGGAGCTGAGCATTTCACGGCCCTTCTCCTTTCGGAGAAGGTTTCTGAAGACTGTACCCAGGAAATAACCGTCAATCCGAATGCATTTGTGGCCCTCGGGTTTGATCCCGGCCCTGGACAGCTTATGCCGGTCGTGGATGGGGAATCGATTTTTTTCACCATGCTCAAAGATCGCCTCCCGCCATGGGGCAAAATCAAGGCAACGGATGATGGAAAGATAGACTCCATATACCAGCCTTTATATCCCATATTTCCGGGGTTTCATGTACACCCCCGGCTATTTTCAGGAGTTAGCCC
>CAZQYQ010000405.1:0-3417 GCA_964597625.1 uncultured bacterium | reverse complement strand
CTGCTGCTTCGCTTTTTCCAACTCCTCGTCGGCGATTTCTCCCGCGGCAAGCCCCTTCATGAGTTGAAACACGCGATCCCCGAATTTTCTGATGGCTCCCTGGGGCATCTGTCCGGAAACAATGAACAGAGAGGGATCCTTTGTCGTGTAATAACCTGCGCTGACATCCGTAACGAGGCGTTCCTCCTCGACGAGAATGCGATAAAGCCGCGAAGAACGCCCACCGCCCATGAGGGTGGAGATCACGTCACACACGAAATTGTCGGGGTTATCAATCGAAGGCGCGTGCCAGGCCAGGTTCACATAGGACTGCTGGATATCCCCTTCCGCGCGAAGTTCCCTTCGGGCAACCTGCAACGGCTCGGTCGCAACAGCCTGATCAGGAGCTGGAACCGTGGGAGCCATCCCCATTGTGCGTTTCACGGCGGCAAGGGCATCGTCGGTCCCAATGTCGCCGACGATGACAATCCACATATTCGATGGAACATACCATCGCTTATAATATCCATACAGCGCATCTCTGGTCGCCGATGCAAGAGTCGTCTCATACCCGACGATCGGATGGCGGTATGGATGAACTGCGTATGCGGTCTCTTTCGTCATGTTGTACAACCGGTCTTCGGGCTGGTCTTTGTCCATGCGGAGCTCTTCCAGAACGACATTCCGTTCCTTGAGGAACTCAGCCTCATCGAAGGAGCTGTTGAGAACGGCATCAGCCTGAAGTTCCATCAGCCGGGAGAAATGCTCACGCGCCCCGGTTACGTGAAAGCAGGTGCAGTCGGAAGATGTGAAGGCATTCTGGGAAGCGCCAAGCTTCTTGATCTCGCTGTCGAGCTTGCCGGTCGGATACGTCGGCGTCCCTTTGAACATCATGTGTTCGATCAGATGCGTGAACCCTTCTTCGCCAGGCTTTTCATGCCTGGAGCCGACCCTGACCCAGACATTCACGGCAACGACCGGCGCGGACCTCATCTCCTTGATGAAAACGGTCAGGCCGTTCTCGAGCGTGAAAAGCTTGCCCGTATCGGCTGTCTGAGCCATCGCCGCAGGGGCGGGGATGAACAGGGCAAGCAGAAGGACGCATACAAGAACAAAACAAGACTGTTGTCTGAAAAACCTGGTCTGCACGGAAAGGGCCTCCTTGCGTTTCTTTGCCTGCATGGTAGCACAGAGCGGCGTATTCCGCAGGGCCGCGAAAATGCATGCAGCATCTCCAGTTGGTCGCTCATATCGGGCATGGTATACTCGGCACCACAATGACGCTGACTTCGTTTTCGCCTCTGATCATCGCCTTTCTGGGCGCCGTTCCAACGGGACTGCTGATTTTGTGGGCACGGGACCGGCGAAATCCGATTCTATTCAGCCGCGGGCTGAGACTTGCCCTTGGGGGTGCATTCATCCTGCTTATCTGCCGGCTCGTTGAGACAACGGTTTCAGAGCTGATGCCGAGTTCAGCATGGCTGCGCATCGGCCTGCTCGCACCGGTCATCGAGGAATCGGCCAGATACGGCTGGATCAGGATCTCGGATTCTGACAGGATCGAAGCTGGAACGCTGACCGGTGGCGCAATGGGAATTTCCGAGAACATCCTGAAATATTTTACTGAAGATATTTCCTCAGGCGCATGGCTGTTCAGGGCATTGGCAACCGCGCCGTTTCACGGCCTTGCCGGTGGGATCCAAAGCCGCGGACGCCAGGGATTTTTTCTCAGCCTGATCCTGCACGCGCTCTACAATTCCGGCATCGTCGCGGGAGGACAGGCTGGCTGGCTGCTGACGCTCGGAGGCTTCTGGGGAGGGGCATGCGCCTGGTTCATCGCGCTTCAGGGAGAACGCGTCATCGGCGCGGCCGGCTGGTCAGATGAACCGGGGCGGCATTTATCCGCATGAAACCTCTTGGATCCCGCCTCTTCAACGATATCTCTCTTCTGTTTTCCCGCCGCCGTCTTCTTCTCTGTATGCTGGCTTTAACCGTGACGGGTGGATGCCTTCTGCCAATGATCGATGGTTGGCACCTGTATAATGGCAGATTTTCTCGGGATCTTCTTTATTTTCTTCTGAATCTCCAGGGGTTGATCCTCTGCATCGTTTTTGCCCAGCCGCTCTCAGGAACCCTCAGGGAAAGCCCTTCGGCCGCCCCTCTCCCGAAGGCAATAGCGATGCCGGCAGCAGCCGCAGCCGTCTGCTCTCAGATGCTTCTTACCGGAATGAGCAGTATTGCGCTTCTCTGGCTGCTGACCGGGGCACGCCCGCACGAAGCCTGCGCCGGCCTGCTGCTGCTTTCAAGCCAGTTCGCCATTCTTTCGTCGATCTATTCGGCGGCACGCTCCAGATTTCATCCGATGACCGCCATGCTGCTGATGCTTCTGGCATTTGTCCTTGGCTACCACCCCGACCTCCCCGGACTCGATACATGCGGCTCCTGGGTGAAATTTCTCCTGACATTGCCGATTCCCGATCTCAGCTCTTTCTGCGCACGGGGCTGCCTCGTATTCGAATGGCACACGGGATCAGTTCATATTATCAGTCATATACTCTATTCCGTCACACTGTGCCTGTTTTATTTCTCTCTTTCCCTGCCCCGTGGAAAGTCGGACGAATCATGACTTCTTCCTGGCGAATGATCTCGATTTCAGCGGCTCTCTGCACCGTCATTTTTTTTGCCTGGTCTCCTTCCCGGCTGTCCGCACCAGGCAGATTGTGTGCGAATTTCATCTGGTCGATCGCCCTCGAATATCATCATGCCGAACCATCGCAGGAACTCACCAAGCGGTTTCCGCCCGTCACGGCAGCCAGGCTCGAACTGATCCCGCCTCTGCGATTCGTGCTGCGGCTCGATCCATCCAACTCTGAAGCACGTCTGCTTCTCGCGCAAATCCTCGTTTCAACCGCCGGCCTGGAAGAGGAAGGCTTGAGCCTCCTCGAAGAAGGCTCAAAACTGCCAAATGCCTCCGAATCCGCCCATGTGTTTCTCGGCGCGATGGCGCTTTCCTCTCTCGAGTCCCACAGACGCCATCCCAAACGCCCTTTCGACTCCGCCCGGGTCCTCGCCTGGCTGGAAGAAGCCTTGCGCCTGGCTCCGCCGTCGCCCCCTTCCCCTGGTCTCGCCGATGTCTACCACCCGGCGAGATATCACCAACTGATGGCGGTTGTCCTGCTCGAGCAGGGCAACCGTGATGCGGCGGTTGCCGCCTGGGATCAATCAGGAGAGCCCCTGGCTTCATCAACCGATCTTGTCGCTGTCTATCTTCAACGCTATCGAAATGGGCTGCCAGTTCCCGCCCATCCACGTGATCTCGAGATTGAAACGGAGACCGGATCACCATCAGCTGAAGTGCCGACCGGCGAAGACCATGAGTTCGAGCAGCAGAAGCCCGAGCTGCCGGCGGGGGAGGAGTTCCACGCGAATCAGATGCTG
>CAZQYQ010000404.1:0-3432 GCA_964597625.1 uncultured bacterium | reverse complement strand
GAATGCCGTGCGGATGTCGCGCCTTGCCGGCCTTTCCGCGCCCCGTGGGCCCGATACCGAGAAGATCATCGCCTCGAACCCGGCCATGAGACTTGTCAAGGATCTGATCAGACGCGTCGCCGCCCTGTCGACGACGGTTCTGATTACCGGGGAAACCGGCACGGGAAAAGAACTTGTCGCAAGAGCCATCCATCTGAACAGCGCGCGCAAGGAGAAGCCGTTCGTTGCCGTGAACTGCGCCAATCTTCAGGGAAACCTTCTGGAATCCGAGCTCTTCGGCCATGAAAAAGGTGCCTTCACGGGTGCGGATACGAGAAAGCTCGGAAAATTCGAAGTCGCATCCGGTGGGACGCTTTTTCTCGACGAAGTTGCCGAGATCCCGCCTGAACTCCAGGCGAAACTGCTTCGCGTTCTTCAGGAGCAGGAAATCGAGCGCGTGGGCGGGGTCAGGCCGGTGCGGGTCGATGTCCGGCTGGTATCGGCAACCAACCGGGATCTCGGCGGACTGGCCGCGACGGGCCGTTTCCGCGCGGACCTGTTTTACCGGCTCAATGTATTTCCCATACATCTCCCGCCGCTGCGGGAACGCCCCGACGATATTCCGGCTCTTGCAGAGCATCTTCTGTCCGAAATCTCATCCGCGCACGGGCGGAAGGAACTGACGATTTCCCCCGATGCGGTCAGGGTACTTCGTGGATTCGACTGGCCCGGAAATATCCGCGAACTGCGAAATGTGCTGGAGCGGGCTTCGGTCATCGATGACGATGAGCTCATCACTCCCGCCGATCTCCTGATGCCGGGCGTCGGCCATCAGATGAAGGAACCGGCGGCCGAACGCCAGGCGCCGATCGAGACACGGCTCGAGGATTCCGAGCGTCGCATGATCGTCGATGCTCTGGAGAGATGCCACGGCAATGTCGTCTCTGTGGCGAAAGAGCTTGCCCTGCCGCGAAGAACCCTGTATGACCGGCTGAAACGTCTGGCGGTCGACCCGGCGAAATACCGGAAACCGGATATGGATTGATTATATACCTGCAGCTATTGCCTGAAGTCCGTCCTGGTCGATGATGCGGAACCCGTCAGGGGATTCGGCGAGAAGCTTCTCCTGTTTGAATCGTGAGAGGGACCGGGAAAGGCTTTCCGGTGTCGTTCCGAGAGAGTGGGCCCAGTCTTTTTTCGTCAGCGTGAGCTTGAACGCTCTGCCGTCCCCGCTTCGGGCATGCATGTCCAGCAGCGATTTCGCGATGCGGGCGGGAACTTCCTGGAGAGAGAGAGACTGAACGAGCCTGGTCAGATTGAGGAGGTGATGGGCCATGATCCGAAGCATGTTGGCGGCGATTTGCGGCCGATGCTCGATCAGGTTCCAGAAAGGGCCTGATGGAAAAACCAGCAGCCTCGCGTCACGGGTGACCTGCGCCGATGCCGGATAAAAGCCCGTCAGAACCGCCGCATCGGCAATGATATCCCCGGGACCGGCTGTTTTCAGAATCTGCTCGCGACCGTCCGGATTGATCTGCATCACCTGGACCCGGCCGCTCAGCACCTGATAAAAAGCCGAGCAGGGGCTGTCCTGCGTGAAAAGAAGCGTCTGCCTCGACGCCCCGGTTTCGCGCGAAATCGCGAGAATCGCACGCAGATCCTCGCTTGCGAGATTCGAAAACATCTGCGTCCGCTCAAGACCGCGCAGAGAAGGATCTTCAGACATTGGCACGGCTCCCGTCCTTATTTTCGATACCATCTTACGCGAACGCCCTCGATCAAGACAACCACCGGATTCATCTACCGGACCCCGTGTTCTGCCTGTATAATCAATAAGATCTGGTCTTATTTTATCGCAGGGAGGGGCGCATGGTTTGCTCAAGGCCTCGGAAAACTTCATGGGTGGCGATTTTGTCGCTCTGTCTGATGACATCGGCTGCCTCACTTCCCGGTGCGGAATCCACGTCGCTGGTCCAGCGACTCGATCAGCTTGCCCGCGATTCTCACATGACCCGGAGCACGGCAAGTGCTGAAGGGGCCGAAAGTGAAGCCGGGCTGGGAGCAAGCGCCCGGGAAAGCGCCAGCGCCGACGAGCTCAACAGAATGATGACCTCCGTCGACACGCTTGATGAAGCAAAAAAGACGATCGATCAGTTTCGGGAATATGGCTATCACGCGGGAAACGCATCCGAGCTGAAGGCGTATCGCCAGGGGCTGGAGCTGCTTTCTCAGCGGCTCGAATTCCTTGCCCGCAGTGAAAGCCCCGCTTACAGGGTTTGTTTCGATGAAGTCAAAGGACTCATCGCCGATTCGACCTCCCGCTCGGCTGCGGCAGAGCTTTCTCCGGCCGAACGCGTCCGCAATGCAGCGCGGACCGCCGCGAAACCGGTGAATTCCAGGTCGAGACTTTCCGGAGACCTGCTCGGCAGCGAGGTCGTGAATGGCAATACCAGCTTCGAAGTCTATTCCCCGGCCGCGACCGAGGTGAATCTCATCGTGTTCAAGAAACCCGAAGACAAGACCGGCACGTCGTTTCCGATGAAAAAAGCCAACGACGGAATCTGGCGGTTCACGATCAACAAAGATCTTTCGGGTTCCTTCTATGCGTACTCGGTGAACGGGCCAAGTACGGACGGGAATCTGTTTGATCCGAAAAAGCTCGTATCCGATCCGTATGCCTTTGCCAACCATGATCATGACGGGAAAAGCATCGTCATCAGTCCCGAACTGCTCAAATTCAAATGGTCGGATACCGGGTTCAAGACTCCTGAAGCGAAAGATCTCGTGATTTATGAAATGCACGTCAAGGATCTGACCGCTGACAGCTCATCCGGGGTGGCCGCCGCGAAACGCGGAACGTATCTCGGCCTTCTCGAGGGCCGCGGAACCGACCGCGTGCTCGGCCATCTCCAGGATCTCGGCGTGAACGCGGTCGAACTGCTTCCCTGCCAGGAGTTCGACAACAATTTCGCTGGTCACCCGAACCACTGGGGGTACATGACGAGCCACTTTTTTGCGCCGGAATGCTCCTACGCAAGCGGGAAAGACGGCGAAGGAATCCGCGAGTTCAAGCAGATGGTCAACGGGCTCCACCAGGCCGGAATTGCCGTCATCATGGATGTCGTCTACAATCACACCGCGGAAGGGGACGAGCGGGGCGTGCCGTTCCTTTTCAGAGGGCTCGACAATCCCGGCTACTATCGTCTGACGGATGACAAAAAACATTTCTGGAATGGAACAGGCTGCGGCAACGAGTTCCGGTCTGACAATCCGATGACGCGCAAGCTGATTCTCGACAGTCTGAAATACTGGGTTCGAGAGTATCACGTCGACGGCTTCCGGTTCGATCTCGGAACGATTCTCGATAAAGAGACGATGTCATCGATTCTGAACGATCTGCCGTCCTCGACGATCGTTGTCGCTGAACCCTGGGCCGCTGACTGGAAGAGAAAC
>CAZQYQ010000403.1:0-3464 GCA_964597625.1 uncultured bacterium | reverse complement strand
CTCATCAGGCCGCCCATTCCCTGGATGATCAGATCGTAGGCCGGCCGGGCGCTGTAGGGGCCATTCTGGCCGAACCCGGAGGAAGCAGCGTAAATCAGTCGGGGATTGTGTTTTGCCAGTTCGTCGTAGGCAAGGCCCAGTTTGGTCATGACGCCGGGCTTGAAATTTTCCAGCAGAACATCGGCTTTTTTCACAAGATCGATCAGGATTTCGCGACCCCGTTCGGATTTCAGATTCAGCGTAACGCTTTTCTTGCCACGGTTAATGCTCATGAAATACGCGCTTTCACCGTTTATGAACGGGGTATATGCCCGGGCGTCATCGCCCCCCTCGGGCCGTTCGACCTTGATGACCGTCGCCCCCATGTCGGCAAGCATCATCGAACAGTAGGGTCCTGCCAAAACACGCGTCAGATCGATAACCACGATTCCGTCGAGCGGACCTTTGACGTCAGCGGATGAAGCGTTTTCTGCCTTTGCCCCGGGTTTTGCCCCGGACCCGTGAACGGATGAGGTGTGTGATGATGCTGTCTTTTCGGTTTGTTTCTTCGTGTTCATCTGTCTGATCTCGCTGTTCCCTTAAAATTCGGGACGGCGCTCCGAAGAGCGCCGTCATTAAATATCAACAATTATCTAACCAGCCGGGATACACGTTTTTCCGGTTACCGCCAGCGCTGGTATGGAATGCGGCGTGCCGGCTCGAATGAGGAGCGGCCCGACTTCATGATACCCGTGTAGGAGGCGACGTTGCGATCTTCGATGTGATCGAAGATCTGGGGAGATGAGGAGTTCGGCACCACGGTCCGGATCGGGTCCGGATCGAGCTCGGCCCAGACGAACTCATCGCTCGAGCGGGCCTGGGCCATTTTGACGCCGCTCGGATGAACGATCATCGAGGAGCCGAAGAAGTAGGAGCCGCTGGCATCGACTCCGACGCTGTTGGTTGCGACCCAGTAGACGTGATTATCGTAGGCACGGGCTCTGTTGGTCAGTTCCCAGTGGTCGAAGGTTCTCATGAACGCCGACGGCCGACAGATAATCTCGGCACCCTGCAGGGTGGTCACGCGGGCAAGTTCCGGGAAGTCGCCATCGTAGCAGATGACGATACCGATATTGCCGATCGGGGTCGAGATGCAGAACGGCTTGTTGCCCGGCGTCGTCCAGCCACCGCCTTCAAGGCGTTCGGTCGGGAACGGGTGCGTTTTGCGGTATACTCCGAGAAGGCCTTCCGGGCCTATCAGCGCGGCGCTGTTGAAAACCTGGCCTTCACGCTTGCCCCGTTCATACGTCGGGAAAACGATGTAGGTATTGAACTCTTTTGCCCAGGCGACGACTTTGTCCGTCAGTTTTCCCGGGATGGTATCCACGACATTCCAGAGATCTTTGGCGCCGCCGAGCGGCGTGAAGCCGGTGGTAACGCTTTCCTGGAAAACGACCAGATCGGCCTTGGAAGCCTTATGGCACTCAGTCAGCAGAGCGTAGGCGCGATCCATGTTTTCTTCAACCGCCATTGGCTTGGCCGCGAACTGAATTGCCGCTGTGACGATGCGCTTCATTGATACAACTCCTCAAATAACAAGTAGAGCGAAAAAATCTGGAATAGCTGAAAAGTGTTCCAATTGTACACGAATTT
This sequence comes from uncultured bacterium, assembly GCA_964597625.1. Taxonomy (GTDB): domain Bacteria; phylum Muiribacteriota; class Ozemobacteria; order Ozemobacterales; family Ozemobacteraceae; genus MWAR01. The sequence continues at coordinate 1,832 of CAZQYQ010000403.1, read as the reverse complement.
CCTGAAACTGTTAAGTGCTTTTTGTAATCCCTTTCTGGTGCGGATATCCGGACATTTCAGGGACATCTGCCGAGGTTGAGGTTGCCGCAAAATCCCCAAATAGAGTAGATTGTCTGGCAATGACGTTGTAACCGAACAGCAAATCAGGAGGACACCATGTTGCCATTCGAGACTCCGCTGGACACGGTAATCAGAAAAGGCACCCCCTTGACACGCACTCCGGAATGGCGGGCTCTCAAGGACCATTACGAAAACGTGCGCTTCATGCATATGCGCGATCTGTTTTCCCAGGATCCGGAACGATTTTCCAAGTTCAGCATCGAATTTGAAGATATTCTGCTCGACTACTCGAAGAATCGCATCACCGATTCAACCATGCCTCTTCTGCTCGCTCTCGCAAAGGCATCAGGCGTGAAAGATGCCGCGAAGTCGATGTACCGCGGCGACAAAATAAACTGGACCGAGGACCGCGCAGTTCTTCATATTGCCCTGCGAAACCGTTCCAATACACCGATATTCGTCGACGGCGAAGATGTCATGCCAGGGATCAACGCGGTTCTCGAAAAAATGCGGCTTTTTACCGAGCGGTTGCGGTCAGGCGAGTGGCGGGGCTTCACGGGCAAGCAGATAAAGAATGTTGTCAACATCGGCATCGGCGGGTCAGACCTTGGCCCGGCAATGATCTGTGAGGCACTCAAGCCGTATGCACACGGCGGCCCGGCCGTGCGGTTCGTGTCGAATGTAGACGGCACGGATTTTCACGAGAAAACCCGCGATCTCGATCCCGCCGAAACGCTTTTCGTCGTCGCCTCGAAAACGTTCACCACGCAGGAAACGATGACCAATGCCCATACGGCGCGGCGATGGCTGCTGGCGGCTCTCGGCAGCGATCAGGCCGTGAAGAATCATTTCGTGGCACTCTCGACCAACCGGCCCCTCGTCGAAAAGTTCGGAATTGATCCGACAAATATGTTCGAGTTCTGGGACTGGGTCGGGGGCCGATATTCGCTCACCTCCGCCATCGGACTTCCCATCGCCTGCGCCATCGGGTATGACCGGTTTCTGGAGATTCTCGAGGGTGCTCATGCGATGGATCGCCATTTCATGGAAGCCCCTCCCGAAAAGAATCTGCCGATGATCCTTGCGCTCCTCGGCATCTGGTACAACAATTTTTTCGGAGCCGAGACAAGCGCCATTCTGCCGTATGATCAGTATCTGAGCCGTTTTGCCGCCTATTTTCAGCAGGGCGACATGGAAAGCAACGGAAAACGCGTCGATCGCGACGGGAATCCGGTCGAGTATCAGACCGGGCCCATCATCTGGGGAGAACCGGGTACCAACGGGCAGCACGCGTTCTATCAGTTGATTCACCAGGGGACAAAGCTGATTCCCTGTGATTTTATCGGTTGCGTCAACTCTCAGAACCCGATCGGGGATCATCATCTGAAACTCATGGCCAACTTCTTCGCCCAGACGGAAGCTCTGATGAAGGGCAAGACCGCTGATGAAGCACAACTGGAACTCAGCGGGGGAGGTTTGTCCGACAGCCGCATCAGCATGCTGGTTCCACACAAAGTATTCCCCGGGAACAGGCCCACGAACTCGATTCTTGTCCGGCGCCTTACACCGCGCGTCCTGGGCAGCCTCGTGGCGATGTACGAGATGAAAATATTCGTCCAGGGCATCATCTGGCGCATCGACAGCTTCGATCAATGGGGCGTCGAGCTCGGAAAAGTGCTGGCAAAAACGATTTTCGAGGAGGAACAGACCTTCGCGAGGGGCCAGCAGCCGGAGCTTTCACACCATGACAACTCCACCCAGGCATTGATCCG
>CAZQYQ010000402.1:0-3472 GCA_964597625.1 uncultured bacterium | reverse complement strand
CGGTCAGCGCCAGGACGCTCTGAAGCCGGGCATCCTCGATCGGCTTGACGAGAAAATCGAAAGCGCCTTTCTTCATCGCTTCAACGGCGGAGTCGATCGTGCCGTAGGCGGTAAGAATGACGATTCGTGCGTCGGGCCGCATTTCAAGACCGCGTTTGAGCCATGTGAGACCGTCGATTCCCGGCATGCGCAGATCGAGAAGCGTCAGCCCGAACTCTTCCGCCTCGAAAACGGCAAGCCCCATCACCGGGTCGGTTCTGAAAAAAGCCTCATGCCCCTGCCCCGCCAGCAGCGCCGCGAGGTTTTCCGCCTGCTGCCGGTCGTCGTCGATGATCAAAATACGCATGGCCCCGATTGTAACATGCGCCCGCCCCCGACGAAAGGGAATCCGCCCGTACTGCCCCTGTGTAGAAGGCGCTCCATCAGAAAATCACTTAAAAAAAACTCTCCCCATCCATCGGATGGAGAGAGTTTTTATATATACTGCTATTAAAAGTCGCTGATCCTGTCCGCGAATTCAGGATGATCGATGAAGGGGTTTCTGTTGTGCTGAACGTTTTCGATTTTATTGCAGCGTTCGCGCTCGGCCTCGTCGACCGGGTCTTCCTTGTTCCACTCGCGAAGAGCGGCTTCTTCTCTTGCATCAATGGATTTCCCATACCGGACGGCGAAATAGAATTTCGCGCGTGCAACATTTCCGCGATGTTGCAGACGGGGCTCGAACACGCTGCCGTCGCACTTGCTTCCGCCGCCTTCCCAGGTGGGGTTTGTCACCTTCCCGAAGGGCAGTGAACCGCGGATGCTGTTGGCTTTCGAATCCGTCGGGAAGAGATGGAAGATATCGCTCTTCGCAACGCCGGTCGCGCCAAGACTCTGCGGCCACGTGTGTTCGCAGTTCATGTCGCGATCGCTCGGGATCTCCGTGTACCGACCCTTGCGGCCGGTATACACACACTCGACCTCGCCGCCGACATTGTCGATCTTCGTGAACATCAGCTTGCGTGCCTGCGTGTAATCGACGCCGACCTGATAGGCAGAAATTTCGCGAAGCTGGGCAACAAGAGCCTTGTCCTTGAGGCCTTCGCAGCTGGAATAGATGTCGGTCCCTGGCAGAGCCTCGTTATTATCACCGACGCCCGGTCGGGGCCGGCGGATGATGGAGACCGCGACACTGCGGCTGGGCACGAAGTTCTGCTGCAGGTGGTTTCGTTCGTGGCGGTACAGGCAGCCGCGAAGTTTTACCGCCAGATCTCTCGAGGCGGGATATTTTTCTTCGATCATGTCGACAATGCCGAGAATATTTTTAAATTCGGCAGTTCGATCGGTGGAATCGGGTTCGGGTGTTTGAGCAATCTGACCAGCCTGTGCCGTCTGCACTGTCTGGCGGGACAGATTAATCTTTGTTGAAGTCTGATCCTGGCAGAATGTCGGCCACGGGAAGAGAAGCGCCACAGCGGTGAGTGCCAAAAACCAGTTGTTTCCATTTCCAGCCTTTTTCATAAAAGGACTGCTCCTTGATCATACGGATATGTGAATAATGAATGACTTTATCCAGGAGGATATTCTTATATATTATGCACATAACCACGGGGGTACGGGGAACTTATCTGAAAATATATTCTCCCAATTTCCGATTCATTTATGACGGTTCTTCCCTGATGGGTACGAATACGCGCTGACTTCCACCGGAGCCCCGCACAGATCGGCGTCGGGCCTGCCAAAATTCTTTCTGCGTCTCCACTGGCAAACTGCCAGTTCACTCGAGAACGGCAAGAACCAGAGACACTGCTCCCCTTGATGAAACGGCCTGGTTACGTATATGATTCCACCAGGTTCCGAAGCAAGGCGACATTTCCCGAAAAGACAGAGAATCGCCCATCGGCCCAGGTTGAGAGAGAGAGCAAGAGACATGTTCCTTCACTGGCATGAACGCTTGGATTATGTCTATTTTATCTACGGCATATCTTTCCTGCTCCTCGGGATCGTCTCCCTGTCGATTCACAAGCGGGGAAAAGCAGAGCTTGACTGGCGCATGCTTGCCGCGTTCGGTTTTCTGCACGGGATGCGTGAAATTTCTGACATGATCGCCTGGAATCTCGGAGACAACAGCCCCTTCCAGCTTTTCAGATCCGGTCTTCTGGCGATCTCATTCCTCTCTCTCCTGGAGTTCGGAAGAGCCTCGTTGAATGGCAGAAGCCTGGTTCCAGGCCGCTGGATTCATCTGGTTCTGACAGGCGGTGCCCTTCTCGTCCCGCTGGATAATGCAGGGAGTCTGGATGCCGGAATACGCTATTTTCTGTGCATTCCCGCCGCCCTCATCGCCGGCATGGGTTTTCTTCGGCAAACCCGCCTCGCTGAATTCCGTGATCACCGCAGTCTTTTTTTCATCGGACTTGCCATGTTCGGATATGCACTCGGTGCCGGCGTAATCGGTCCGAAGACGTCGTATTTTCCTGGATCACACCTCAATGATCAGAGTTTCACTCTGGTCATGGGAATTCCGATTCAGATTTTCCGTGCCGCGCTCAGTATTCTGATGTGTGCCTCCCTCTGGAACTACCAGCACAACACCGAAGGCGTCCTGCTCAATGAACGGGAAAAGCGGCAACAGCGAAAGGAAGGCGTCAATTTTCTGGTATTCATCTTCCTTATTCTTACCGGCGGGTATTTCTTCACGGAAAGAACAGGGAACGAAGCCGATCATGAACTTCGGAACAATCTTCAGACACAAGCCCGTATCATCGCCGCCTCGGTGAATTCCAACCGCATCACACATCTGACCGGTTCCCCCAGTGATGTTCAACATCCTGACTATCTTCGGATCCGGCAGCAGCTTTCTCAGATCGCTTGCGAAGACCCCATGATCAGGTGGGCGTATACGATGGTCTTGAAAGATTGTCACATCGTCTTTCTCGTCGATTCCATCCCCCTGAATGATCCGGGGCATGCCGAGCCCGGAGTCGTCTATCAACAGCCTCCCGAAATCCTGTATCAGATTTTTCAAAACGGGGTTCCCGCCACCGTCGGCCCCTACACGGATGAGTGGGGAACATTCGTATCTGCGTTCGCTCCAATACGGGACTTCGATTCGAGGAAGATCCTCTGCATCGCCGGCCTCGACATGGATACCAAAACATGGAAGAAATCGATAGTCAGACGGCGATTTCAGCCGATTGTCATCACGTTTCTCTTTCTGGCACTTGCGCTGAGCACGTTTGTCATGCGCCAGATACGCTGGCAGCACAATCTGAAAATACTGACCTGGAAAAACCGTTATGACCTTGTCATTTCCGCTGCTGACCAGATCGTTTATGACTATGACGTCGCAACAGATGCCATCGTCTGGAGCGGAAGTTTCGAGAAAGTTCTGGGGTACAGCATCAACGAGATTTCACCCAATCTGAGCGGGTGGAAATCCCTGATTCATCCCGCCGATCAGAACAGGATTTTTGATCTGATTGCAAAGACCTCT
>CAZQYQ010000401.1:0-3496 GCA_964597625.1 uncultured bacterium | reverse complement strand
GTGGAAACGGCTCAGACCATGATTGCGGCTGTCGCAGCGGTTGCCATCATCGTTGCGATCATCGGCGTCATCAACACGATTCTGATGAGCGTCAGCGAGCGGACAGGCGAGATCGGCATCATGAAAGCAATTGGAGCGACACGGGGAGATATATTCCAGATCATATGGTTCGAGACCCTGATGATCTGTCTGGCAGGGGGCTTTTTCGGCTGCATCGCGGCTCTTCTCGGCTCAAGAGCGGTTGAAGCGGCGTTACGCATGCTGATCGATATCGGTGCCCATGGATCCATCGTCGCCATTACGGCCCCGATTCTGCTGGGCGCGCTTGCCGGCGCAGCGGTCCTGGGCGTTTTTGCCGGGCTGTATCCCGCCTGGCGTGCTGCTTCCCTGCGACCGATTGAAGCTATCCGGGAAGGCGAGTGAGAGCGAAGGAGGACCACGCCATGAAATGTTCAATCCAGAGGGAAACAGCCGGTCTGATTCTTGAAGCCAGCGGGCTCAAACGGCACTACAAGCGGGGCAGCGAGACCGTTCGTGCCCTCGATGGGATCGATATGACGATCAAAAGCGGCGAAATGGTCGCCATTGTCGGGCCGTCAGGGTCGGGTAAAACGACTCTGATCAACCTCCTCTCCTGCCTTGACGCACCCGACGCCGGTTCTCTGACGATTGCGGGGAAATCCGTGGCAGGCCTGAACGAAGAGGAATTGACCGAGATCCGGCGCGGCCGGATCGGCTATATCTTCCAGAAGTTCCATCTCCTGCCCGCGCTGACCGTCGCTGAAAATGTCGAACTGCCTCAGGTCTTTCTCGGCCAGCTTGTTGATCGCTCGCGAACCATGGAAATACTCCGCCTCGTCGATCTCGAGAACCGTGCCGATCATCTTCCGCGTGAGTTGTCAGGCGGCCAGATGCAGCGGGTCGCCATCGCAAGAGCGCTTATCGTGAAGCCCCGCATCCTGATCGCCGACGAGCCGACCGGCAATCTCGATCGCGCGAACGGTGAAGCCATCTTTGCTCTGTTCCGAAAGCTGATCGAGAGGGAAAACCTGGCCGTGATCGTTACCACGCACAATCAGCACCTCAGTTCCCTGGCTGATCGTGTCATCACCCTGGAAGATGGTCGGATTTTGAGTGAAGAAAATGGCTCGGGCGGCATGCCGGTCGATTCGAGCCTGGTTCACCCGGCCACAGAGGCCGCCGTCTGAGTCTTGCCGTTCAGCTGTGGGGAGCCTGCTGGATTCCAAGCTTGCGAAGCTTGTAGCGGAGGGTGCGCTCGTGAATCCCGAGCCGCCGGGCGGCCTCTGACTGGTTGCCGCCGGATGCCGCAAGAGCCTCAGAGATGAGGGATCTTTCAAGGTTGTCGACGCTTTCCGGAAGTCGGGAGCCTGTCCGGACATCGAGGCGTTCCTTCGACGGCGATTCGACAATTTCGACGAACCGCTCGGGAAGATCGCCGAGGTCGATTTCCTGACCATCAGACAAAAGAAGAAGCCGCTCGATGGTGTTTTCCAGTTCGCGCACATTGCCTGGCCACTTCCAGGCGCACAGGGCCTCGAAGGCTTCCGGGGTGAACGTCCGGGGCTTCACGCGATAGTGTTTCGCCTTTCGGGCCATCAGCTCGTTGATCAGAAGCGGAAGATCGACGGTGCGTTCGCGAAGCGGCGGGATGCTGAGAGGAAGAACGGCAATCCGGTAATACAGATCCTCGCGAAAACGGCCGTCTCTGACCATCGCTTCAAGATTTCTGTGCGTTGCCGCAACCCATCTGACATCCGCTTTCCGCGCCTGGTTATCGCCGAGGCGGCAGTACTCGTTGTTCTGCAAAACCCGCAACAACTTCGGCTGCAGCGCGAGCGGGAGTTCGCCGATCTCGTCCAGGAACAGAGTGCCGCCCGATGATTCCTCGATGCGTCCAGCCCTGATGCGGTCAGCGCCGGTGAAGGCCCCGCGCGTGTGGCCGAAGAATTCGCTTTCAATCAGGTTTTCCGGTATGGCGCCGCAGTTTATCGCGACAAATGGATGCCGTGCACGCGGACTGAGCTCGTGAAGCCGCCTCGCCAGAAGCTCCTTGCCGGTTCCGGTCTCGCCCAGCAGCAGAACGGGCGCCATACTTTGAGCTGCCCGCTCGAGCTGCACGAGAACTGCCTTGAACCGTTCGTCGTTTCCCAGGATCCCTGATGTCGAATGGAGCCCGGCGAGCTGATCGCGCAGCGTTTTGTTTTCACGCTTCAGCAGAACGCGTTCCGCAACGATGTCGAGTTTGCCTCTCAGCAGGGACATGTCGACGGGCTTCTCGAGATAATCAAGCGCCCCGAGTCGCATCGCTTCGACCGCGGTCTGAACGGTCGCGTATCCGGTGACGAGGAGCACGGCGAGCTCCGGGTCGATTTCCTTGAGCTTTTTCAGGAGTTCCAGTCCGTCGATGCGCGGCATGCGGAGATCCGTGATCACGAGATGAGCGCCAAGCCGCTTGAGATGGTCGAGAGCCGGGCCGGCTTCGGAACAGGGAACGGCGTTGTGCCCGAGCCGGCGGATGGCCTCGACGAGCAGCGTTGCCTGCCTGGGGTCGTCATCGATGACGATGATATCAAGCGATTGAGTCATTCGATCCTCCAGCTGCCGGTTCCTGCGAGGGAAGTGACAGGTCGAACGTTGTGCCGCTCGATCCCGTGCCGGCGAGTTCCAGCTTGCCGCCGAGCGCGATGGCGAGACGGAAGGCGTTGTAGAGCCCGAGGCCGGTTCCATCGGGACGCGTGGTATTTCCGGCCATGAACAGATGTTCGACCGCCTGCGTCGGAAGTCCCGGGCCATCATCGGAAATGCGTATCATGAGCGATCGCGGGCCATCGGCGAGGGAGAGCCGGACGGTGCTCGAACCCGCCTGCGCAGCGTTTGCAACGAGATTCCAGACCAGCCGCCGCAACAGGTCTGGGTCTGAAACGACCGAAACGCCGGCAGGGGCTTCCGTGACAAGCCTGGTCTGGAAAAATGCCGTGGTAAAGGCAAGATGGATATCTCCGAGCCAGGCTTCGACGTCGAAGCTTCTCGGATGCGGGAGAATCGGACGAGTCGTCTGAAGCAGGTTCTGAACGAGACCATTGGCTTCCAGAACCGTCTGCTGAAGCATATCCAGCCGACGTTCCGCATCGGAACCATTCCCGGGCGGAATCAGACGGATGAAGGGATGGAGCGAGTCGAGGCCGAGCGAGAGGGTGTTGAGGGGGTTGCGGATTTCATGCGCGACTCCCGAGACAATGCGTGCGAGGCCCTCACTGCGCTTTTCCGTCTCGTCGCGCAGGCGTCGCTGTTCATGGATTTCCTCGGCACGGAACTCCCGGCGCCGGATCAGAAAAAGAAGTCCGAGCGCGAGAATTCCCGAAACGGTGATGGCGGTGAGCGCGGCCCCCCGGAGTGCCGAGAGCGAGCTGTCTTCGAGGAGCAGAACAAATCTGCCGACCGGTTTCCCGTGGAGAACGAGGGGGCGGGAGGGGGC
>CAZQYQ010000400.1:0-3501 GCA_964597625.1 uncultured bacterium | reverse complement strand
CATGGCATCTGCGGCCCACCAGGCCGGGTTGAAAACCCTTCTGACAAGCCGCAGATTCATCGAAAAAGCAGGAGTCACTCTCCCCGAAGGTGTCACGCCGCTGTATCTCGAAGACATCGGCGCCGGCATCAGCCGGTTCGATCGCCTCATCGCCCTGGGGCTGGCGCTGACAACCCCGATCCGTCTTCTTGAGCGCATTGCCGGCGCCGACCGCGCCCCCGGAATCGATGATATAGCAACCATTATTTTCAGCAGCGGCAGCACGGGCGAACCCAAGGGCGTCATGCTCAGCCACTGGAACATCGGCAGCAACGTCGAAGGCGTCGCCCAGGTCATTACGGTTGACGGTTCCGACAGCCTTCTTGGGGTCCTGCCCCTCTTTCACTCGTTCGGCACCCTTTCCATGTGGTTCGCGCTTCGCACGGGGATGGGCCTCGTTTTTCACCCGAATCCTCTCGATTCCGTGGCCATCGGAAGCCTCGTCGAGAAGTTCGGCGCAACGATGCTGATCGCGACGCCGACATTTCTTCAGCTCTATATGAGACGATGTACCCCAGGCCAGTTCGGGTCGCTCCGCATCGTTTTCACGGGGGCGGAACGGCTTCCCGAAAAGGTCGCGAATGCCTTTGAGGATAAATTCGGCATCCGGCCGATCGAAGGCTACGGAGCGACCGAGTGTTCCCCTGCAATCACCGTCAGCACGCTCGATTTCAGGGGGCGCGGCATTTACCAGTTCGGTTCACGAAAGGGGTTCGTCGGCCATCCGGTGCCCGGCCTCTCGGTTCGCATCGTCGATCAGGAAACCGGCGAACCGCTTCCGCACGGAAAGCCAGGCATGCTGCTCGTGCGCGGCCCGAACGTCATGAAAGGATATCTCGGCCGCGATGATCTGACCGCAAAAGCCATCCGCGATGGCTGGTATGTGACCGGCGACATTGCCGTCATGGATGAAAACGGCTTTGTACGCATCACCGACCGGCTTTCCCGGTTTTCAAAAATCGGTGGCGAAATGATTCCGCATGGTCGCGTGGAGGAAGCGCTGCAGGCGGCTTCCGGCCTCGACGTCATGACGTTCGCCGTCACCGCGATTCCCGACGAGCGCAAAGGCGAGCGGCTGGCCGTGCTTCACACGCTCGACGAAAGCCGCATTCCCGGCATTCTCGAAAAACTCGCCGCCGGCGGTCTTCCCAATCTGTTCATCCCCCGCCGCGACTGCTTCGTGCGGGTCGAGAAACTCCCTCTCCTCGGCACCGGCAAGCTCGATCTCCGCGCTATCCGCCAGACAGCACAGGAAAAATTGAAGGCGGCGGCCTAAACAGGCGGTCACCACCGAGCGCAGAGATGCCTCGCTATAATACCAATATATATTTAACAAACTGCAGAGTCCCCGTGACAACGCTCTTTTCGTCCACCCGGATCGAATGGGAACTGAACGGTTGTTCTGCTCAACCCACAAGATTGTCCAGCCGGGAGAAAAACTCTTCGATTTCATCCGCGGTGTTATAAAAATGCGGTGAGACCCGAAGAAAGCCCTGCCTGGACGAAATTTGAACGCCCACCCCGCGCAGCTTCAAGGCAAGATCACTCGCGGAGACACCGTCGATCTGAAACGATGTGATCCCTGAGGTCCCGGCCGGAGAGGCCGATTCCGCCTCTGGAAGGGCAAGCGCGAAGCCGCGACGCACCGCGCCCTGTCTGACCAGCCGCGCATTCTCGCGAACCAGCCCGGCGACCCGGTCGAACCCGAATGACCGGAGCACGCGCAGCGAAGCATGCAGCGTGTGGATCCCAAAAGCCGATATCGTGCCAGTCTCAAACCTCATCGCGCCGGCCTTGAAATCGAGTCGCTGGTCGAAAAAATCCTCCCACTGTTTCACGCCCTGCCAGCCGATCAGCCCCGGCCGCAGCTGCTCGGCAAGCTCTGGCCGGCACGCGACGAAGCCGATTCCCTCGCCCGCCATCAGCCACTTGTGGCCGCCACCGGCGACGAAATCGACCCCCGCTGCAACGACATCGAGCGGAAGCGCGCCAAGATGCTGAATACAGTCGATGCAGAGGAGCACACCCCGCTTTTTGCACTCCGCTGAAAGCGCCGGAAGGTCGGCGACGAAGCCACTGAAAAACTGAACCGAACTGATCGAAACGACACGGGTTCGATCGGTTATGGTACGAGCGATATTTTCAAGCGTAATGCGGCCGTCGACCGGTTCGACCCGGCGCAACTCGACACCGAGCCGCTCCAGGTTCATCCAGGGATAGACGTTCGCCGGGAACTCGACGCTCGGCAGCACGACATTGTCGCCCGGCCGCCAGTCAAGACCTGATGCCAGAATCGACAACCCTTCCGATGTGTTGCGGGTGAACGCGATGCCCTCGGTCGGCATGTGAAGAGCATCGGCCAGAAGACCGCGCAACTCTTCGATCAGAGGGCCGGTCCGCTCCCAGTGCTTTTCCCCCTCGACGGACAGGGCGGCGACATACCGCTCCGCCGCTTCCCGCCCGTAGGTTGGCAACGGGCCGACCGCTGCATGGTTGAGATATATCCACGTTTCCGTGACCGGAAAAAGCCGTCTCCGTTCATCCGGACTGAACATACATGTACTCCTTCACGTGTATCTGGTCATACCGTACCACCGTTGAACACGAATCAAAAAGCGGTCGTACCATCACTGAATCGCAGATGGCGCAGACGTCAAAAGCAGCTTTCTCTGGAAAGGTTCCGGAGTATTGTGCCTGATACGCTTCAATCATCAAAACACGGCATTACTGGCCGAAAACCCCATTTATTTCAGGATAATAGGGCATTCTTCGTTTTATAACAATAGATATACGCCTGTTCGTCAGCGACATGGGATCGATTTTATCGAGCAGAAACTGGTCAGCACAGCCGCGCAGTTCGATGATCTGCCGGTTCTGAACTCCCTGCTGCTCGAGAATCATACGTGCCATATTGGCTCTCTCGATCGATAATTCCCAGTTGGACTCTCCTGCCGGTCCCTGATAGGGGACACTGTTCGTATGTCCCTCGATGACAATGCGGTTCGGCATGTCGCGCACGATCGCCGCTATCTCACCCAGCATCTGCTGCAGAAGCGGAGTAAACCGTTCCAGCACGGATCCGAATAATCCCGCGGGCTGGCTGTCGACCAGGTCGATCCGGATATCGTTCTCATCTATTGTCAACCGTATACTTGTCGAGAAACCCATAATCTTTTTCAGGTCGGATTTCAGCGCCTCGATATTTTTTGAATCACGGCGCTGTCTGGGTTTCATAATGAAATTCGGGCCCGTAACGGTCGGCCAGGGCATGTTGAACGGGACCGGGTCCATTTTCGGTATGAAACCATTGAAATAAAGCAGATCCGATGCGGATGTCAGCCGTGTCTTGAAATACTCGGAAACGGCTTTCTTCGTGCTCGTGCTGAGTCCGATGATCCAGAGCACGAGAAAGAACGCCATCATCGCCGTGACGAAATCGGCATACGCCACTTTCCATGCGCC
>CAZQYQ010000399.1:0-3502 GCA_964597625.1 uncultured bacterium | reverse complement strand
TCATCGATTGGGGCCTTCATGCCTGCATTGGCCGATTATCCCCGCAGGTCATCGATGAACTCGAATGGGCGGCTCAGAAGGGGCTGACCAGCCTGAAATTTTTCACGGCCTATGGCCGGACCGGCCTGATGCTCGATGACGGCGCCGTGTTCGATGTGATGCGAACATGCAGGGAAACCGGCATTCTGCCTACGGTTCATGCCGAAAATGGCGCCGTGATCGACAGGCTGTTTGACGAAGCTGCTGGTGCGGGCCGGCTCGGAATCGATGCCTTGTCACATACCAGGCCGGTTTTCACGGAAACCGAGGCGATCAGGCGACTTGCCGATCTCGCCGTGGCTGCCGAATCGGCGCTTTACGTGGTTCACGTATCGTCGGGCGAGGGTGCCGCCGCCGTCGCCGCTTCCAGAAAAGCCGGGGCGAAGCTGCTCGGTGAGACTTGTCCGCAGTATCTGTATCTTGACGACTCGCTTCTGACGCCTCCGAACGGGCACCTCTACTCGTGCTGTCCGCCTCTGCGGCCGCCCGGGCAACCTGAAAAGCTCTGGAAGCATGTCTCTGCAGGAGATATTCAGGTTATTGCCACGGATCACTGCCCCTTTACAACCGCGGCAAAAAACACCTGGCAGGGAAACATCGGCCGGCTTCCGATGGGCCTTCCGGGTGTCGAGACAATGCCTGCGCTGCTTCTTTCCGGCTGCCGGGAACGCAATATTCCGGTGCGGCTCGCCGTCAGAGCGATGTCGGCGGCTCCGGCACGGATCTTCGGTCTTCAGTCTCGCAAGGGAAGCCTGTGCCCGGGATGTGATGCCGATCTCATGCTGTATGACCCGGAAGCCGAATGGTCTCTCGCCGCTGCGGAGCTCCATATGGCGACCGATTACTCGATCTTCGAGGGACGTCGAATCCGTGGAAAGCCGATCATGACCGTTTCCCGCGGAGAAATTCTCGTGGAGGGAGGTCGATGGCTGGGAAAAGCCGGTCGCGGCCGGTTTTTGCCGCGAGAACGATTCGACCACCGGAATATCACCATTTGACTTGACTGTTGAGCTGAGGCGGGCGTATATACGGCGCCATGCTCCCGTACAGGAGCGATACGGAATTTGTACAAAAACAGGAGATTTTCAGATGAAGAAGGTATTTTTGGCAGCTGGTCTTGCGGCAGTTCTGGTCGGCGGCGTTCCTTTCATGGCAATGGCGGCAGAAAAGCCGGCAGATAAGAGCGCTGTTGAGCTGAAGAAGAGCGAAGCCGTCGAGAAGACCGGCGTCGTCGAAGTGAAGAAGGCTGAAAAGAACGAAAAATACAACACCGTTACCCTCACGGTCGGTACCGAAAAATTCAAGCTCCTTCCTTCGAAGGGCAACAAGACCATCATGGCTGACATCGAAAAGCTGGCCGGCAAAGAAGTGACCGTCAAGGGCGAGCTGCTCGTCGCCGATGCCAAACACCCGATGGCCGCGATCAAGATCGAGTCCTTCACCGAAAAGAAGGCTGATGCCGCCGCTCCGGCTGCCGCACCCGCCGCTCCGGCTCCGGCCGCCGAGCCCGCCCCCGCAGCCGGCAAGTAAGGTTCACACATCTTGGAACGGACAGGGCGCCCGAAAGGGCGCCCTGTTTGCGTTCATGCGCCCGCCGGGGGCAACCGCGCCTCTCACCCGATAACCTGTTCTTACGTATCGCGCGTTTTTTTGCGGCGCAGGACAAGCAGCGTCACATCATCGGCAAGCGGGCCTTCTTCCCGCCAGTCATCGAGGGCCGCGGCAATCTTTTCCAGAATCTCCTCGGCCGTCAGGTCCGGGGTCGCGCAAAGTCTGCCGAACAGGCTCTGCAGGGTGTCATACCCGAACGGCTCGCCGTTTTCACGGCCGGCGCACTCGACCAGCCCGTCGGTATACAGCAGAACGGCATCTCCGGGGGCCAGGTCTTTCCTGACGGGTTTGCTTGTGCGGGAAGCCCGGATCCCCAGCGGCATCGAGGATAACGGAATCTCCAGAGACGTATTGTTGACATCGTTGTATAACAATGGATATGGATGACCTGCGTTGTCATAGGTCAGCGTGTGAAGAACGGGATCGAGCAGAATACACCCCATCGTCATGAATTTCTGACGGGGTTTGAGTTCGCGGTTGAAGAGCGCGTTCAGGCGTCCCATCAGCGGCCCGGGATAGCCCCAGTGGGAAATGGTTTCATACTCCACTGTCGCCTTGGCCATGGCCATCGGAAGCGCCGCTGCAATTCCATGGCCGGTAACGTCCCCGAGCACGATTGCGACATTCCCGTCATCGAGGGTGACGACATCGTGATAATCGCCGGCAAGGTCTGTGGCTGATCGTCTGTATGTGCTGATTTCATACCCTTCGGGGGCTTGCGGGGCAGCCGGAAGAAGGCTTTCCTGGACGACGCGGCCGTATTCCAGTTCCTCAAACTCGCTCAGCAGTTTGTTGAATGCGGTCGCGACGGCGCCGAACTCATCGGGGCGTCGCAGGGGAATCCGGAACGATGAATCACGGCGGCGGATGGCGTTGATTCCTTCGCCAAGATCGTTGATGGGGACGAGGAACAGCGACGTGATGAGCGATGCGCCAAGAATCGACAGCAGCAGAGACAGCCCGGCAGTCAGTTCCAGCCGGTTACGAAACGGCACCAGCGCGCGAAGTTGCTCCGAAACCGGGACCAGATCGACCAGAATGAAGATGCCAAGAACCGTTTCCGGTTTGATGACGGCCCAGTACATCCCGTCTTCGAGTTGAAGCGATCGTGTCAGAACCCGTCCCGACTCCTGACTGCGGATGATCGCCCTGCGCAGAGCTGCATTGTCAGGGCCCTTCATCTGCGGCCACAGGACATCGGCTGCCGTATCGGAACAGAAGCGCATGGCAGCGGGCCGCGGCGCGGAAGGGGATTCGGGCTTTGAGGTGAGCGCCCTGATCGAGGCGCCATAGATCCATTCGAGTTGGTGCGTCGTGCAGAAAAAGGCCGGGCCGGTGGCCTGGTCTGCATAGACATCCCAGAACCACAGGGTCGGATTCGTTCCCATTTTGAACGTCCAGACTTTTCCACGGGCGCGCAGCATTGTCGCCAGGCCGATGTCATCCGAAGACAGGATGGCTTCGCCGACGAGTTCGTTCGCGCTCACCTTGTCGGCATGCATTCCGCCGCGGGAGGGAGCATGGCGGCGCAGCGCGATGCGGCTGAACATGTCGATCGCCTGGTTGCTGCCTTTGACGACGGAGTCGATCGTCGTGAAGATCGCGTTGGCCTGATCATCGCGAATTTCAATATCTTGAAGAATATTTCGTTCCTGCAGCTTCGCGGCATAAGGTCTGACAAGCTCCGCTCGGCCTTCCTTCATCGCAGGCCAGTCGCGCAGCCGTTCGGAATTCTCGCGGAATCTCTCCAGAAGCGGCATATACCCGTGCTCATATCGGTGAAGCCTGCCGAGTGCCTGCCGGTCCGACTCCGTGGCGATAACCTCCGTGCGGTCCATGACGCCGACGTCGA
>CAZQYQ010000398.1:0-3519 GCA_964597625.1 uncultured bacterium | reverse complement strand
TTCCGTCATGACATCAGCCCTCCGAGCAGTTCGCAATAGTAATCGATATCTTCCGCCGTGCGTTTCTCGGTGACAGCGACCAGCATATGATCTTTCAGGGCGGGATACCAGCGGTCGAGGAGAACGCCGCCGAGCACGCCGTTTCTGGCCATTTTCGTCACCACTTTTTTCGCGTTCGGCACCTTGATCACGAACTCGTTCATGAACGGGGCCGCGAACGGGAACGAAACGGCCGGAACCCTTGCGGCCAGCTCTTTCTTGAGGTGGTGCGCTTTCTGGAAGCCCTGGTTCGCGACTTCCCGGATGCCGGCGCTCCCGAGGAGACTCATATAGATCGTCGCGTTCAGGGCCATCAGCGCCTGGTTCGAGCAGATATTGCTGCCGGCCTTCTCACGCCGGATATGCTGTTCACGGGCTTGAAGGGTCAGGACGAAGCCGCGGCGGTTCGCTTTGTCAACGGTCGCGCCGGTGATTCTTCCCGGAATTTTGCGAAGCAGGGCGTCCTTGCATGCCATGAACCCGAGCGAGGGGCCGCCGAAACTCATCGGAATGCCGAGCGACTGGCCTTCCCCGCAGACGATATCCGCGCCCAGATCGCCGGGTGCGGTCAGCAGGCCAAGCGAGATCGGATCAGCGGTCACGACAAACAGCGCACCGACGTCGTGGGCGATTTTCGCGAGAGCCTGGAGATCCTCGACCGAGCCGAAGAAGTTCGGATACCCGGCAACGACGGCGGCCGTCGAGTCGTTCACCACCTCGGCAAGCTTCACCATGTCGGTACTGCCGTCTTCGACGGGGACGGTCACGATCTCGATGCCCATCTGGGTATTGATCGTTTTCGCGACGCGACGATACTCGGGGTGAACCGTCTCGGGAATGACGACCCGGGTCCGGCCGGTCTGGGCCTTCGCCATGTTGAGAGCTTCAACGAGGGCGGTTCCGGCCTCATACATCGAGGCATTCGAAACATCCATGCCGGTCAGCCCGCAGATCAGGCTCTGATACTCATAGATCGCCTGGAGCGTTCCCTGGGAGATCTCAGCCTGGTAAGGCGTATAGGCGGTGAAAAAATCACCGCGCAGCAGCATATGATTTATTGTCGCAGGTATATAATGATCGTATATGCCGGCCCCGAGGAAACAGAGCATCTCGTTCGCTCCGTAGCTCATGCCCGCCAGTTCCGTCATTTCCTCGACCACTTCGGATTCGCTCATGCCCGCAGGCAGATCAAGGGGCCGGTTGAGCCGAAGCCCGGCCGGGATTTCCGCGAACAGGTCATCGATGCCCTTGACGCCGATCGCCTCGAGCATCGCCTTGACCTCCGCCTGTGTGTGAGGCAGATAGTTACCCATGATTCCGGATTCTCCTGAAGACCAGTGTCTTGCTTGTCTGTAGCGCAGCCCGGATCAGTGGCCGCAGGTCTCGCAATGTTTCTCGTAGGCGGCCGCATCAAGCATATCGTTGGCTTCGGCCGGGTTGCTCAGCTCGATCTCGAGGATCCAGCCTTTTCCATACGGGTCGTTATTGACATGCGCCGGTTCGGCTTCGAGCTCATCATTCTTCTTGACGACCTTGCCGCTGAGAGGCGCGAAAATATCGGAAACGGTCTTCACGGACTCGACGACGCCGAATGTCTTGCCCTTTTCAAGCTTGGTGCCGACAAGGGGCATGTCAACGAAAACCACGTCGCCGAGCTGATGCGCGGCATACTCGGTAATGCCGATAACGGCTGTTTTTCCCTGGATCTTCGCCCACTCGTGTTCCTTGGTGTACTTCAGGTTGGGAGGATTCATTCATCTGCTCCTGTAAATTTTGTGAGATGCATTTCGATATGAACACCCGGCGGAAAGCGGCATGCCCGCCGCCGGGATTCTACCATACTTGCGCTGATCGCGCGTGTTCCATGGTTTCATTTCCGGCCCTTGTTCAGATCTTGTAGAAGGGAAACCGGTCGCAGATCTTCTGCACGTTCACGCGAACGGCCTTCAGATTCGCTTCATCTTCGGGCTTCGACAGGGCCTGGTCGATCAGGGTCGCGATATCCTTCATCACGTCAGGCGTCATGCCTCTCGTCGTGATGGCCGGCGTGCCGATGCGAACCCCGGAGGTGACGAACGGCGACTGGGGATCGTTCGGAATCGTGTTTTTGTTGACGGTGATTCCGGCGATGTCGAGAGCCTTCTCGGCCAGCTTGCCGGTCACGTTCTTGTTGCGGACGTCGACAAGCATCAGGTGATTGTCGGTGCCGCCCGAAACGAGCCTGAACCCGTGTGACTGGAGAGCTTTCGCGAGCGCCTGGGCATTGTCCAGGATTCTCTGCTGGTATCCCTTGAACGACGGATCGAGCGCTTCCAGGAAGGACACGGCCTTGGCCGCCACGGCATGCATCAGCGGCCCCCCCTGCAGTCCGGGGAAGATCGACTTGTCGAGCTGCTTCGCCCACTTTTCCCTGCACAGCACCATCCCGCCGCGGGGCCCGCGAAGAGTCTTGTGGGTCGTGGTCGTCACGAAATCGGCGAACGGAACCGGGCTCGGGTGGAGACCGGCCGCGACGAGCCCGGCGATGTGGGCCATATCGACGCACAGCACGGCATCGACCTTGTCGCAGATCGCGCGGAACCGCGGGAAGTCGATGATTCTGGGATAGGCCGATGCGCCGGCCATGATCATTTTGGGCTTGTGCTCGATCGCGAGCTTCTCGAGCGCGTCGTAATCGATCATTTCCGACTTTTCGTCGACGCCATACGGCACGACCTTGTAGATCAGGCCGCTGAAGTTGACCGGACTGCCATGCGTGAGATGGCCGCCGTTCTGCAGATTCATGCCCAGATACGTGTCGCCCGGTTTCATGACGGTCAGATACACCGCCATATTTGCCTGGCTGCCCGAATGGGGCTGCACGTTGGCGTGCTCGGCGCCGAACAGCTGCTTCGCGCGGTCACGGGCCAGATTTTCAGCCTCATCGACGATCTCGCAGCCGCCGTAATACCGTTTCCCGGGGTATCCCTCGGCGTATTTGTTGGTCATAACCGAGCCAAGCGCCTCGAGAACCGCTTCGGAAACGAAGTTTTCTGAAGCAATGAGCTCGATCTGGCTCATCTGGCGCCGGCGTTCCCTGCCGATGATCTCAAAGATGCTGGGATCAGTCTTTTCAAGCAGACTCATGGATTGACTCCTTTGTGTGACTCACGCTTTGGGGCGCTGATAGAACGGGGTGGGGATGACGGTCGCAGGAATCGCCTTGCCGCGCACTTCGATATCGAACTTCGATCCGACGGCCTTCAGCGACGGCGGCACGTAGGCCAGACCGATGTTTTTCTTCAGGGTGGGGGACATCGTGCCGGAAGTGACCTCGCCGACCTTTTTCCCTTTATGGAGAACGGGATATCCATGGCGCGGTGCCGGACCCTTGCCCATTTCAAAACCGACCAGGGTTTTCTCGGTGCCTTTCGCCTTCTGCTGCTTCATGACATCGCTGCCGTTGAAGCTGCCCTTGGCCATCTTGACGGTCCAGTCGAG
>CAZQYQ010000397.1:0-3519 GCA_964597625.1 uncultured bacterium | reverse complement strand
ACTTCATGATGCGCTCTGCGAAGAACGCCAGCAGTTCCCCGGCGAGGTCCGGACCGAAGCCGACTTTGGAAGCCTGCATCGAGGGGAAATACTCGGAGGAGGTGTTGCTGTACAAAACCTGGGAAAGATCCTCGATGTAGAACCTGTATTCCTGCTCGTCCTTGAGGTTGGTCGAGGAGAAGATGAACTTCACGCGGATTTCGGTGATGTAGTCGAGATAGGTTCCGTCGAATTCGCACAGCAGACCGGTGGAAAGGAATTCGGTCGAGGTGAAGCGGTTGTTGCCATTTCTGGCCATGGGCAGGCGAATCTTCTTCTCGGTATACTCGTCATCCTGGGTGACACCGCGAACGATGCAGTCGGCATAGACCGGCCCCTCGAGAGCGTCGACGGGGTTTTTGACCGAACGGTAGGCGATGGCCACGCGATGGCCCTGCTGGGGATCGTGGGAAAATCTCGCCATAGCAAGCTGTGCGAGGTTCTCCTTCTGGATGACGATGGCTTGCCGGTTATCATCGAGCTGGGCAAAAGCGGAAGAACACCACGCGAGCACGAGAACAAACATCAGAACGAACTTTTTCATAAATTCTCCAAATATATTTATTAAAATATTGTTCGGAGATGAGATTGCTTCGTGAGCAGCTCCCGCTTTAACGAACGAGCCATCCAAAAGCAAGATGCGTGCCAGGATGTCAATCTGGATCAAACGCCTTATCCAAGGGCTTTCTGCATGTATCCCATTCGGTGTCCGGCAGTTTTTTGTCACCCATTCGATGAATTTGTACAAACTCTGGCACCCTGGAACCAGAGAGAAACGGTTGCTGATGAGACCGCCAGAATTCCAATGGGGGTCTTTTGACGAGGATTGCGCTGATAGTGCTGCTTTAGATCATATCAGAGGCGTGTTATTCGGAGAGTGAACTGAATATAGTCATCATGAATGAATCATTAAGTTATTTATCAATAGGATAAAATATATTCTCACGATTTCATTTTAATCCCAGACGTCTACCTCAGCGAATGCAATATCGAAACACCCCATAGAGTGTCTGAAGAGTCTGATGCATGTCGGATAACTTCGGAATGCCGACGGAAATTCTACTGACCCGTGGTCCTAAAAAGGGGATGGCTACATCAGGAGCCTTTTAATCTTTCATCGCATGCGGAACTGCTCGAATTTTCTTGACGTAATATTCCAATATGGGTATATTAGAATGCATGAAAAACGACCTGAAGAAATTCGACAGACGTGCTGATATCGCGGGTGCGCTGGCGCATCCCCTGAGACTGCGAGTGCTCGACTATCTCAAAGAACATGGCCCGACCTGCGTGTGCGAGCTGGTCGAGCTGTTCGGCTGCAAACAACCCATCATGAGCAAGCATCTCACCGTGCTGAAAACCGTTGGCCTGGTCAGCGTCAAGAAAGAAGGCTTGAAAGTCTTTTATACACTGAAAACACCTTGCATCCTTGATTTCTTCGATTGCGCCGACAAGGCGTTCGAAAATCATAAAAAATCTTTGTGAAAGAGAGAGGCTGCAGATGAAGATTCAGATTTTGGGAATGGGGTGTGCAAAGTGCCAGAAGCTTACGTCGGTCGCCAGGCAGGCGGCGGATGACCTGAAACTGACATATGAAGTTGTCAAGGTAACAGACCCCAACGACATCGTGAATTTCGGGGTCATGATGACGCCGGCCCTGGCCGTCGACGGAACAGTCAAAATCGCCGGCAGAATTCCGACCGTCGAAGAAATGAAAACACTGCTGCAGCAGTAAGGAGGCAAAACGATGGATGTTTTCGCAATCGAATCGCAACTTGCCGATGTCATTGCAAGTTCGAGTTGGCTTGCCCCGGTGGCGGCGTTTGGCGGCGGGGTGCTGACGGCCCTCAACCCCTGCGTTCTGGCCACGGTTCCCTTGATCATCGGGGTCGTGGGCGGATACGCCGAAGGCGAGAATGCATGGAAGCGGGCGAGCATGTTCAGCTTCTTTTTCGTGGTCGGCTTCGCTCTCGAACTGGCCGTGCTGTTTTCCATATCGGCAGCGATGGCGCCGTATCTCAGCGGCCCCCAGTGGAAGTATGTGATCGCCGTCATCTGCTTTTTCCTGGGAGCGCACCTCCTGTTCGATTTTCACCTCCCCGGCGTGGGCAACCTGCCGGTCGGCCGATGGGGAGGAATTATAGGCGTAACTATACTAGGCTTCCTCTTCGGCCTGGTGTCGATGCCGTGCTCGGGGCCGGTACTCATGCTATTGGCGAGCCTCGTGCCGGAGATCGGTGTTCCGAAGGCCGGGACCCTGCTGTTCCTCTACGGCCTCGGTCATTCGGTGCTGATCCTGGTTGCGGGAATTTCGGTCGGCACCGTTCAGGCGCTGGCCGACTCGCATCACATGAATCGGGCCGTGGGGGTTATCAAGAAGATCGCCGGGGTATTGATCATCGGGGTCGGTGTGTATTTTTTGCGATCCTGAAACCGTGCACGCATACAGAGCCATTGAATCGAGGAATGAGTCATGAACTGGAAAGATGAATGGAAAACGCTTCTGGCGATGATTGCCGTGTTTCTGGGCTGTTATTTCCTGCCTGTCGGCACCCCGCGCTTCGACAACGCGATCATGGAAGCACTCTATCTGGTGAAATGGTATGCCCGCGAACATGTCCTGCTGTGCCTGGTTCCGGCATTCTTCATCGCCGGTGCCATAACGGTTTTCATCAGCCAGGACTCCGTCATGAAATACCTGGGGCCGAACGCCAACCAGATGCTGGCCTACGGCGTCGCTTCGGTTTCCGGAACGATTCTGGCGGTGTGTTCCTGCACGGTTCTTCCGCTGTTCAACGGTATTTACAAGATGGGCGCGGGTCTCGGCCCTGCATGCGCCTTCCTGTATTCCGGCCCCGCGATCAACGTCCTGGCAATCGTTATGAGTGCCAGGATCCTCGGCATGGATATCGGCGTGGCCCGGGCCGTTGGCGCGGTCGTGTTCAGCGTTGTCATCGGCTGGTTGATGGCCGTGATCTTCCACGAAGAGGAACAGGCGAAAGTCCTCGCGGCAGCGCAACTGCCGGAACCTGAAAATGTCAAACCCCTGTGGAATAACATCGTTTTCTTCGGCGCCATGATCGGCGTGCTGGTCTTCGCCAACTGGGGCAAACCGCAAAGCGTCGAGCTGACCTTGCGGGACGGGGCGGTCGTCCGCGCGGACATCCAGGAAGAAATCGATGGAAGCCCCGATATCAAGGTGAAAGTGACCGGGGCGAAGGGGCGGGATTGGGCCCCGGCGACCGTCCAGGCCGTGCCGCTGGCGGAAATCTCCCTGCGAACAATCCCGGATAGTCCCTGGAAAACGATTTGGGAAAACAAGTGGCGGGTGACAGCCGTTTTCGCGGTGGCTCTGGTCATCATCCTTGGAACGATCCTGAAAATGGCCTGGTGGCGGGTTGGGGTGACGGCTGCGGCTGGGATAATCGGTTTCGCGCTGGCTCCCGCTGCGCCGCTGGTCCCCTTTGTAGCAGTTACAGT
>CAZQYQ010000396.1:0-3600 GCA_964597625.1 uncultured bacterium | reverse complement strand
TATTCTTGCATTCCGGAGGGATCATGAAGCTTCGAAACTGGTCCATGGTAGTGGTTCTGAGTCTGTTGACCACATGCATGCCGTTCATCGGCTTCGCCGGGACACCGGCCGCCGAAACGCCGAAACCGCAGGGCGGATACGGCGTTCAGTATGCGCTCGACGGCGTTCTTGAAGTCCAGGAGAATGTGGTTACCTTTCACACCGCCGACGGCCGCGTCTTCACTCTTCTGATCAACCCCGCAAAAGTACACTCCTGGATCGGCAGAACGGTTCGCGTTGAAGGCCTCGCGCGGCAGGCCGATGATCTCGAGCGCTGGAAAGTGAAGAAGATCACTCCCATCACGGAAGACCCCGATGCCAAGATAGAGCTGCCCCCCTACAAATCCCCCCAGAAGCCACCCGCGCTGATCGGCCGGAAAGGTGATGCCTACTCGGTCGCGAATATCCGCTGGGATGTCGGCGCCGCAGCCGGTGACACGAGCTCGAAAAAGCTCGATTTCGGCTGGCAGACGGCGACGATCAAACCCGAGCTGGTCAGGAACGTGTATTTCGTCAAGAAGCCGTTCCCGCCGGAATGGATTGCCGCACACTCGCTGATGATTTTCACGTTCGACAAGGGTGGCATGGTCGATTCGAAAGGCCGCGAGTCAACCGGGCTGGCTCTTTCCATCGAAGCCTACCAGCGCACGAATCAGGATTACAGCCTTGTGAAGGGCCTGAAGCGCCAGTTTGGCATTGTCTGGCTGCTCACGACCTGGGATAACTACCTGCAGTTCAGCTGCCGGTTCGCCAGCGAGAAGCTTCATCTCTACCCGGTCAGGCTGACCCAGGAACAGAAACAGCAGCTGGTACGCGAAACGATCGAACAGGCCGTCGTCAATCGCGACGGCGAGTTCTATCACACGATCACGAACAACTGTACGAATAATCTCGTGGTCCTGCTCAACCGTGTCCTTGAGCCCGCGAAGCGGATCAAAATGTGGGCACTGCCCAGCTTCATTTATAACTTCCGGGCGACGATGCCCGTGTGGGTGCCGCCGATGCTGATCAAACGAGGGCTGCTTGCCGGCGAACTCCCGACCATCGACAGCACGAACTGGCAGTCGTCCTGGGCCGGGAACCCCGACAAATATATTCCATAATATACTTGCAGTTCCACGGGCGCCGATCGGCGCCCGTCGTCATCGGCATGCTCCAGTAGATACGGAAGAGTGAGGGGATTTCAAAAGATGAGCCTCAGCATTCTCAAGTCCGCCATTTCTCTGTCCGGTGTTTTTGCGCTGTTCATCGTCTTTTCGGCCATGACACCCCGTGCCACCGCCCAAAATATCGATCTGGTCTACAGGTCCGAAGACCTCCGGTTCAAGCCGGGGCACGCCGCCCGCGCGATCGGAAATGCCTCCCGATGCCCGCGCCGTCGGAGCCGGGGTCACGGGGAAAGATCTCACAGTGATCGTCTCCGAAGGCGATGGCGACGCGGATCACACGACCTGGAGCCGCGTGGTGCGCCTGAGAAACGGAAACCTGCGAACGGCATCGGTTCTGCCCGATCTGGCGTTCGATCTTTCCGGAAGGCGCACCTGTGTCATGACGGATCAGGGTAATTCCGTAAAATGCCTTTCTCTCCGGCAGACGCTGACAGGTGCCGGAGTCTTCACAGCCGACCTGGAATGACTTCAGTCGACGGTAATGGATTTGCTGACATTCTTGGGCACATCCGGATGAACCCCGTGGCCCTCGATTTCCAGACGATTGAGCATTTCCATTTTATGCAGGCTCATATGCAGGGCAAGGAGCTGGAGAACGACAGTCGCTGAGAATATTGTCATCAGCGGGTTTCCGGTGCGCGGCAGCGTTATATATCCATGGCGATATTTTTCCGACCCGGCCGGCGTGATGGAAACGGCTTCGCGCAGCCGGTCGTCATCCTCGGCAATCATAAAGATGTCGGCACCCCTGATCTTGTGGGTGTTGATCTGGGAAATGGTCAGATTGACATCGAGGTCGGCCGGGCCGGTGATGAACAGCAGCGGATAGTTGCCATACATGCTGCCGAAAAAGTCATGGCCGGCAAAAACCTCCCTGAAAAGCCGTTCCTCGATCGGACTGGCCAGCTTCGGTTGTTTATCGTCGAACGCAAACGCCGCGACGGAATCGAAAAGCCGGTGAATAGCCCGGTTGTCGAGTGCCCGGCCGGCCGGATCCTCGATGATGCGGTGCACCGCCTTGCCGAACGTCTCGAGAAGCCCTCTGATGCTGCCCAGGCCGAAGACGGTATTGACTCCGAGAATGGTGTTCGGGCCGTGTTTGAACTCTGATGCCTCAAAGCCTTCGGTGTGGTTGAGAACGATTTCCCGGATTTTGAGAGCACCTTCCTTGGCGATTCCAAGAAGCCGCGTTGCAAGAATGTGCATGCTCGGGGCCTGGTGAATCTCCTGTGCAACCAGTTCGATCTCGCGCGAGGTCGTTTTCAGCGTGCGATCGATCAGTCCCGGAATCCGTTCCAGCATCTCCCGCCAATCGGTCGGCTCTTCTATAACAGATACTTTTTTATTTGCCCGCTTTGCCGCTGCAATCTTGGCGGGTCGTTTGCCCAGCCGATGTTCCTGAAGCCTGACGGCCAGGATCAGCAGGACCATGAGCTGATTGATGAAGCTCTTGGTCGCTGGAACAGCGATTTCGGGGCCGCAGAACAGCGGGATGCACAGGTCTGATTTTTCCTGGCCCAGCGTCGAATTCGTGTTGTTGAGAATGCATATTTTTTTCACGGTCGGATACTGCTGTTCGACCATGTTGAAAACGTCGATCAGATCTTTCGTTTCACCGCTCTGGCTGATGCCGATGATCAGGTCGTTCGGGCGGAGCGATCGGGTACACTGAGCCCGGAATTCGCCCGGCAGCAGAGGAATGACCGGCAGCCCGCAGATTTCGTTGAAAAAGATCGGAGCCGTCTTGGCAGCATGGAACGAGCTTCCACAGGCGAGAATATAGATCGTGCCGCCCTTGTCGGCAGCCCTTGAGACCATCCGCAGGAAGCTGCGGATGCGGGTATTCACATCGTCAATATCGTCAAGATCGAAGGTGGCATCGATCATCTTCAGCAGCAGGGGCAGATTGAGCCGTCCGGTGCCGCCAAGCTCACGAAGCTCCTCGAGCAGGCTTCCATAGGACGATTCGAGAATCGGATCGAACTCTGCGGGCGGGTCGGCATCGACCAGACGGTGAAGCTTCGCGAGATCTGCGGAATCGAGAAATGCTCTGGCCTTCACCTGAAACTCACCCGATTCGGTTATCTCGGCGATTCGTGCCACCGCAGCCTTGAGCCGAGCCAGTACAGCGGCTTCATCTTTTCGATCCCGCACGCGTCTGGTGATCGCATTGCCCCCCGTGAACAGCGTGAGCAGCCGCCGCGTCGTCTGGACCTGATGAAAAATTTCCTGTTCCATGAAATAGGTGAACGGAGGCTGAAGGCGGGTTTCCTCGACTTTCAGCAGGCTTCGCTGCGATGCACGCTTCAGTCTCCGTCCGCTGCGCAGATCGTAGATCGCCGGCTCGGCGCCGGGGCCGAAAACCGCGAACTCGTTTTCCCGGATCGGCACG
>CAZQYQ010000395.1:0-3615 GCA_964597625.1 uncultured bacterium | reverse complement strand
CGGGCATTTACAGTCTGACCGCGACCACCGGTGATACCGAAACGATTTTTGCATCGGGGCTTCAGGTCGGAACCGACCAGCCCGTGCAGGTGCCTGAAGCGGCGCTTCTGTCAGTGAAGGAAGCCTATTTTGACCGCATCACCAGCTCGAGCGTTCGGTTGAACTTCAAATCAAGCACTGCCGCCGTTTCACAGATTGCCTACGGCGTTTCGACGGCGCGGACCACCGTCTCGACAACGGCCGCGACATCGCATTCCGTCGAGCTTTCAGGGCTTGATGCGCAAACCTTTTATGATTTCACGATTTTCCTCCAGGATGCAAACGGGCAACGCGTCACCCGGACCGGACTCGGCATGACGACGAGCTCCGGCGCCACGCCGACCAACCTTTCCGTCTCTATTAATAGCGGATCATATGAAACACGCACCGCCGCCGTTACGGTATCGCTGCGGGCAACCAGCGCGACGCAGATGCGTGTCGGCCAGAAGGAGGATCTTTCCGACGCAGTTTTTGAAACCTATGCAACGAGCAAGAGCCTGACCTTGACCGGCACGGACGGCACAAAACGCGTGTATGCGCAGTTTCGTGACGGCAGCGGCAATCTTTCGCCGATTCTCAGCGCTTCCATTCTGTTGTCAACGGGGAAAACCGGGTATCTCGGCATCTGGATCGAGAATGGCGCCACCACCGTCACTTCAGCCAATGTACTCCTTACGCTGCTTTATCCGAGTGCCGAGAACATGCAGCTGGCTCACGATACCGAGTTCACGACCTCGTATTGGGAGCGTTACACACAGTACAGGAGCTGGAACCTGACATCGGGGGACGGCTCAAAAACTGTCTACGCGCGTTTCTCCGGCCCAGGCGTCGATTCAAACCTGATTTTTGCCGCATCCACCGTTCTTTCCACGCCGGCGGCAACCGCTTCCGGAACGGCATCAGGGACGGCGACGACAGGCTCTTCGACCGTGCCGGTTGATCCGGGCGAACCCGTTGAACTGGTTATCGGCAAGGACGGAGTGCCTCAAACCGATGCCGCGAACCTCGCCGGAAAAACGATCAATCTGATGCTCGAGGGCGACTCGATCAAGATCGTCGCCGTTGTCCGGAAAAAAACCGGTACAAAGGCCATTGTCGAGAACAACGTCGTTCTCAAAATCAACGGCATCGTGAATGGCAATACGGTCCTTGGCGCTATTGATCCCATCACAGGCATCTACGTATCTCCAAGCGATCCTCCATCACAGGATGCGCTGACGGTCACGGCTGTTTCCAACAACTCGTATACGAATGAAAGCGGAACGACCCAGACTCTCGAAGCCTCGTTTTATATCAAGCTCCAGGATTTCTGGAAACCCCGCAAGGAAGAGATGCAAAACATTGCCGGCACGGATATGCCGATCTATTCGCTGCTCGTTGACCCGATCTGGCAGCCGGACAATGACTATTATCTGTTTGCCGGCACAAACGGATACGGCACCTGGTGGGCACGGGTGAAGTCAACCGTCACGGAGGATGCAGCCTCGTTCACCTGGTATCCAACCGCACTTGCCGGGAAAAACCTGATCAATCCCGGCAACCACATCGTCAATCAGCTCGCGATCAATGTCAGCAATGGTGATATCGCGGCAGCGACGGAAGATGGCGTTTATATTTTCGGGGACACCACGAGGGATTATTCCGGAGAATCGTATCTCAAAGTGGCCTCCGGCGCGGCAAAGGGAATCGCCTGGGACAGGAAAAATCCCGATTATATGTATGTCACCCGCGATTCCGGGATAGAAAGAATTATAAAGCCCTACGGCCCCGGCACCACCCGCGATCTGCTGTATCTGAGTGATTATCGCGACTGGGAAAAGCGGACGGATTCGACGGCAAGCCCCCCTGTTGATGTTTATGCTTATTCATACGATGTGAAATATTTGTATACGGCACCATTCAGGGCCATTTCCCTCTCCTTTTCCGATCCAGAGATGCTCTATTTTGGAAATGACAATGGCGAAGTGGGCCAATTCACATCAGCCAGAACCGATTCATCTCCTCTCATTCCATTTTCCAACAGTCCCATTTTCTCTACTGCGGACGGAGCAAGCACTAGAATCGGAAGCGGATATTTCAAGCCTCCAAGCCCGGTCACCCATCCCCGTTCGACAATCGCAGGAATTCTGACGGATTTCTCGATCGATCCCAATAGTCCCTGGACGCTCCTTGCCGCCACATCCATGGGCTTATACCGAAGCCTCGACAATGGTGCAACCTTCAATCCGGTTGCCAACGGGGTCAATACGCGCGGAACGCTGATCGACCCAACCAATGTCACGTATTTCTTCTATGGCCAGGAAAACGGTCTCTACAGATCTAAAGATGCCGGCGCAACCTGGAAGCAGATCAAGTCGGGGCTTTCGAGCCATCTCGTCTTCAACTGTTTCACCCAGTCGGAAGGCCCTCCGGGCTCGAAGCGCCGCATCTGGGTAGGCACGACCGGCGGCGTTTACGCCGGCGCCAAGTCGCTGGATCTGTATTGAGAAGTTCGGCGCACCTGCGGGCACACCGGCCGGCACGCGTGCTCCACTGATCGCGACTCGCGCGTTGCCATTCATCCCCCCTGCTCCGGGCAGAGGAAAAGAGTTCAGGAACATGGAACAAGCCGGAAGTCTCAACAGCGCCCCGGGATCAATAAAGCGATCTCACCAGCCGCCGCTGCGGAACCGGTGGATGCGACCGCCGCCATGTTCGACGATATAGAGATCGTTGCCGACGATCGTCAGGCCCCATGGCTCGATCAACTGTCCCAGGCCGCCACCCGTCGTACCAAACGTGAACAGTTGATTGCCGGACGAGTCGAGCACGACGATGCGATTGTTTATATTGTCAGATATATACAGATTCGGTGATCCGCCGCTTCCATAGATGAGATCCGCGGCGTTGTGGGCATCGGCAAAATTGCCCTTCGGGTTGAGCGATGAGTCGAGGATGGAGACATCGTTCAAAACACGATCCGCAACATACATCCAGCCCGCCGTCGGGTGATTGCGCAAAATGGACGGCGCACCGAAAAGAACATTCTTGCTGACAAAAGCATTATTATTAATATCGCGCTTTATAATTCTATTATTGCCTGTATCGGCAAAATAGAACGCCGTCGCATCTGTTAACAACGCCGATGGCACGCTCAGATCGTCATCGCCGGCGCCATTGGCGTAGATGAGCTGATAAACCGCCGGTATGACAGGCATGCTCAACAGATTTGTATCAAACTTCTTCAGTCGGCTTGAAATCGCATTCGTTTCAACCGAATAAACTCCATCACTGACGACAGACAGATTGATCAGGGAGGTTGTCAGCGACGCCGGACCCGTGAAGGAAGCCAGGCTCAGATCACCGGAAGTCGTCAGCCCCGCGCCGCTGTCCCGGTTGATCTTCAATATCCGGGCTCCGGATGCGTCAGCAACATACAGCGTCGTCAATCCATTCGTCCCAAGGCCGGTCGGCCTGTCCGGAGTGACTCCCGACAGTCTCGATGCATCATAGACTTCCGCGTCCCAGACCCACCAGACAAGGGTTGTGTAACATTTCGTCTGTAAATTCGTGACCTATGAGAACGGGTCACCTTCT
>CAZQYQ010000394.1:0-3629 GCA_964597625.1 uncultured bacterium | reverse complement strand
GGCGCTAATTCCGATGTTTCAGGAAATGACCTTCCCCTCATTTTTCGTCTTCCAAGGTGTTGGTGTCATGCTGCCCATTTTTGTATATGCTGAGAGTTGAACCAATTTATCATGAATTGAACTGGCGAGACGTAGCCGAGCGTCGAATGGCGGCGTTTCCGGTTGTAGAACGCTTCGATGTAATCGAACAGATCTGTCATTCTGGGCTTGATCGACCAACCAATGACCTCGCGATTGAAAAGATCAAGCACCATCGCAAGGTAGAGCCAGCCTTCGTCCGTCCAGATATAGGGGTGAGTAGACCGGGGGAATTGCACCCCCAGCCCCTCGCAGAACCGGACGTGAAACTCTTGATTTATCCGGCTCCCATCATCCAGCCATGGGTGCATATCCCAACACCCAGTGTATGAATGCCTTTGGCATGGAAGCAGCCAGTTTTCCAAGCGCACGCCTTGCCCTTGTTTTGTGCCGGGCGAAGTGCTTGTACTTTCGCATCAACCATTTCGTTAGAAAGTTGTTCATGTTGCGCCAAACACTTACCCGTGCGGAGCTGTATAACCGACCATAGTATCCGAACCAGATTATCAAGTGAGAAACACGATTAGAAATAATCTCATCCTGAAGGGATGCAACACAGATTTGCCGTTCATCAGTTGCAAGCCCGAAGACCACGTCAGACTTGCCCGGGAACGCGTCTACCAGTTTGACCTGCTGCTGACGTCCGTCGCCAACGCCCTGTTCGATGATCAGCCGGCCTGGGGCGGCAAAAGAGCATCAAAATAATAAAGCATATACTAAATATCCTCCCATGTAATACCAGAGGGAAATCCCCCTTCGGCCTTTTTTCCTTTCGCTTTTGCCCGATGTCCAGCCTCCTGAAAGCAGAATCACAAAAACACAAAGGCCTTGAAGATTCCACGGAGAGTTTCTCATGAACTTCCTCCGTGCATCCTTCGTTCCCCTGTGCTCTCTGTGATTCAGCTGGGAAACCACGTATGAAGATTTTGCCCGGATATTTGCCATGACCGGCGGCAAAACGTACAATCAGCTGAATGAATCACCCCGAGAGGAAAACAATGTCAGAGCAGGCAATCATCGGTTCGCTTCTTGGAACGGCGTTGGGTGACAGCCTTGGGCTGCCCTTCGAAAATCTCTCCCCAGGCCGTGGGGCGACGTTGTTTCCGCAGCCCCTCCGACACCACTTTTTCCTCGGAAAAGGCATGGTATCCGATGATACCGAACACGCGACGATGACCGCCCTGGCGCTGGCAAAATCTGGCGATGATGTGGCGGGTTTTGCCCGACATCTCGCCTGGTCGCTTCGGTTCTGGGTTCTCTGCATACCGGCTGGAATCGGCTGGGCGACGCTTCGCTCGATGGTCAAACTGTGGCTCGGTTGTGGCCCCTCAACCAGCGGGGTATTTTCAGCCGGGAACGGGCCCGCCATGCGCTCTCCCGTCATCGGAGCCGTTTTTTCCGATGAAAAGGATGCGGCAAAACGGCGGGAATTCGTGCGCACCTCCACGCGTATCACGCACACGGATCCCCGGGCCGAACAGGGAGCCCAGATCGCAGCCCTCGCCGCTGCATGCGCCGCGCGGGCTGCCCGCCCCGAAGAGGGACCGCGCACATTCCGGGAACTGCTGTCTGCCGCCGTTCCTGACCTGGCTCCCGAATGGGCGCCCCTGCTCGATGCGGCGTTCCGATCCGCGGCGACGGGAGCCTCGACCTCCGCATTCGCAGCAGCGCAGGGCTGGAAGGCAGGCATCTCGGGGTTCATCCTGCATACAATACCTGCCGTTATACACGCATGGTATCGATCACCCGGCGATCTGCGGTCGGCACTTTCCGACATCATCGCCGCCGGAGGCGATACCGATACGACAGCAGCCATTCTGGGCGGCATCATCGGGGCGGGAATGCGCCTCGAGGCGTTTCCGAGTGATCTGCTTGCCTCCTTCCGGGACTGGCCCTGGTCGGTTTCACTCTTCCAGCACTGCGGCACCGCGGTTGCGGCGGCAATGGCTCCTCATGACACAGCCATTCCAGAGATTCCGGCCATTATCTGGCCGCTGGTCCTGCTGCGGAATGTCGCCTTCGCCGCCATCGTCCTCGCACACGTCTTCCGGCGCCTCTTCCCGCCCTACTGACACATCTGGCCCAATCAGCTATGGGTATCACGAAGGATATCAATGAAAGCTCAACGCGAAATTCACACGATCACGGAACCAGCCAAGAGAAAGACGGCCATGAGCAAGGCCGAAACAGCGTTGCTCGAGCCGTTTTCGGGCCTCCCGCAGGAGCGCATCCACATCCCGGCCAAGGCGGAACAGTTCGCCGCGGCCCTGGATGAAATCCGGACGGCAGGCACCGTGGGCTTCGATACCGAAACGAAGCCGGTCTTCACGAAGGGCGTATTCAGGGACGGCCCGGATATCGTCCAGTTCGCCACCGGAAACGCGGCATTCATCTTCCAGCTTCACCGGGTGGAATGCCAGCCATTCCTGGTCGAGATTCTCCTGGCGGAGGACATTCTCAAGGTTGGATTTGATCTCCGGTCAGATCTGTCCCATCTGCGCAGGAAGTTCGGAATCGAGGGAAAAGCGGTGCTCGACCTCGGCACCATCTTCCGGAAGCGGGGGTACCGCAACACGACCGGTGTCAGGGCAGCCGTCGGGATTACCCTTCAGCGCGGCTTCCACAAATCGAAGCACCTGACGACGTCCGACTGGTCACGATTCCAGCTGACCCCGAATCAGCTGGAGTATGCCGCCAATGATGCATATGCCGCCCTTCTGGTCTGGAAGGCCCTCGGCTGCCCATCTCCCGCTCCCTCGAAAGGCCAGAGGAAGTGACCCTCGGATCATGTCGGGTCAGGACTTCTCGACTCTGAACCCGGCTTCCGTCCAGGCGGAGGTGCCGCCTTCGACATTGAACAGGGCGACATCGCTGCCAAGATGCCCCGCAAGTTCGCCGCAGGCCTGCATCGACCGGCCGCCCCGCTGGCAGATCATGAACAGCCGCTTGCGACCCTTCATGCGGTCGGTGGCCCGGGCCACGGCCGAGAGCGGGATATTCTCCGCCCCCGGCACGTGGCCTGACGAGAACTCGTCGGGCTCGCGAACGTCGATCAGCAGATCCTCCGCGCCAAGGCCGCCGGATACCAGTTTTTCGAGTTCGTGAACCGAGACTCTCCCCATTCCGTCAACACCTCCAAACAATGAAACCAGTGATGTAATAAGCTTGTCGAACATCGTCAGAACTCGACTTCGCCGACCGTGAACGTTTCCTTGCGTTCCGTCAGGCGCATCGTGATCGAGCGGCGTTTTTCGTTCGGGCGGCCGTAATTCGAGAACACGTCCACCTGCAGGGTGACCGCGCCCGGCCCGACATAGCCGTCGCCGGCCGTCACCAGCTTGACAGCGAAGTCAAGGCCCAACCGCGCCGCGTCCGGAGTGCTCAGCCCGGTCCGGGCCATCTCCAAGCCGCACACCTTGATGGCCGCCGTGCCCAGCGCGCCTTCGAAAACCTCGTGCGCCCCGGCCATGTTGGCCCCCGCGACGCGGCCGCACTTGTTGGCGACGGTGCCCAGCGGCAGGAAGTAGTTCTCCTTTGCGACCCGGTGCCAG
>CAZQYQ010000393.1:0-3653 GCA_964597625.1 uncultured bacterium | reverse complement strand
TCAAACAGACTGGTCCGGCAGCTCCCAGGATAAATTGTCGGAACTTTTTTTTCGGGATCTTGCGGGTTCTGTACCCTCGTGTTAAATTTGATTATCTTCGTCCGAAAATTGAGAAAAAGGGGAGTATGTAGATGAAGAGGTTTGTTTCCGTGTTCGCTCTTTCGATCTTTTGTACCGCATCGGCTTTTGCTTTTGACGTTTCGCCGACGCAGACAAATGTGAAACCGACCAGACGCGGTCCGGTTGCCATTTCCGAGAATCTGATCCGTGCAGTGACCTCCCGCAGTTCCGAGATCAAGGATATTGACCTTCTTGCGGCAACCGAAGATGGGAAGCGCCTCAGCAGCCTGCGCGGCGTGCTTTCCGAACAGTTGTCCGGCGACATGGCTGTAGAAGCCCGCAGATACGTTCAGCGCAATGCGAAATTGTTCAATCTCCCTGAGATCAAAGACGAGAGCCTTCTCAAGACTGTCCGCAATGAAGAAGCCGCAGGTGCGACTCACGTTGCTTTCCAGATGAATCTCGATGGCGTGCCGGTTCATGAAGCCCTGATCGACGTTCATATCGGCAAGGATAAGCGCGTTCAGCTCACGAATGGCTCCTTCCCAACCATCAATGAAATTACCAATCAGATCAACATCAGCCGCCAGGACGCTCTGGCTGCCGCCAAGCGCGCCCTCGGCATCAAGAAGCTTCGTGGCATCGCGAAGGCCGACATGGTTGTATATCCTGAGAAGGATAACGGCCGCATGGCTTTCCTCGTGAAGATGGGTGCTCTCGAGCCTCTGGGCGATTGGGAAATCCTGATCGACGCAGACTCCGGCAAGGAAATCAGCCGCATCAACCAGCTGACCTTCGCCAATGTCGGCAAGGGCAATGTGTTTGTGAATCATCCGCTCGCCGGCCCGGCCACCGTCCAGGATCTGAATAACATCACCACCCACGGAATCGAAGGCCTCTATTGCAAGGCCGTGAATGAAGATACCGCCAGCTCGGTCAACGAGAAAGACGAGCACATCTACGATCCCGACAACACCCACTTTGATGAAGCCAATATCTATTACTATATCAACACCGTTCATGATTTCTTCAAGAAAATGGGCTACGACAAACTCGACTGGTCCATCAAGGCCACGGTTCATGTCGGCGACAAGTATGACAACGCCTACTTCTCTCCGATGGAAAATGCCATGGCCTTTGGCGACGGCAACAAGCTGAATGATCTCGCCAAAGAAGAAACCGTTGCTTTCCATGAATATTCCCACGCTCATATTCAGCAGATCGTGAAGCTGAACTACAGCGCCGAATCCGGTGCCATGAACGAAGGTCAGGCAGACTACTTTGCCTGCTCTATTTCGAACGACGACAAGGTCGGCGAATATGTCATGAACAAGATGGGCAAGCCCTATATGCGCATTCTCACCAATACCATGCATTATCCTGATGCCATCGAGGGTGAAGTCCATGCCGATGGCCGCATCTGGGGCGGCATCCTGTGGGATCTTCGCAATGCTCTCGGTGCCGAGACTGCCAATATGCTCATCCACAAGAGCTTCTACTACCTCAAGGCCGGCAGCCCGAAGTTCCTTGACGGCTTCAACGCCATCATGACCTCCGACAAGAATGTGTTCGGCGGCAAGAATGCTGACAAGATCCGCGAAGTGTTCAACAAGCGCGGCGTCACCAAGGCCGGCGATCCGACCGTTCTCACCGGCGACCAGCTCAAGAGCGCCCGCCTCTTCAGTGAAGTGCACGGCGAATAAGCGTTTAGAGTAACAGCAAGCACCGGGAGGCATCTGCCTTCCGGTGCTTTGTTCTATCTGCTCGAACGGATAGGGATTACCGATGAAAAGCCGTGCCGGATCTGCAACAGACTGACCGTATGGGCAGGCCTGATACCGCATGCTTCAAATCAGCGTTAGATTGTGGTAGAATGAAGTTGGATCAATGGATTTCGAGGCCGATACGGTCTCGTGAAGGGTGTAAAAAATATGAGTTATTGCGTTTTCTGCGGGAAAGATCTTCGTCGTGGCGGTGAGTTTGTCCAGAATCGTGATGGAATGCTCTTATGCAAGACCTGCGTTGAAACGGCTGAAGATATTTTCAAGCGGAAGAATGCCAGTGACCGCGATCCTGTCAAAAAGGGCGCAACCGCCGGGAAAGTAGATCTGAAGGCAATTCTGAAAGAGTATACGCCTCAGAAGATCTATGACGGCCTTTCGGAATACGTCATCGGCCAGGAAGCCGCGAAAAAAGTATTATCCCTGGCGGTCTATAATCACTACAAAATCCTTTCGCTCATCGATTCGACGGAAGTCGAGTTTGAGAAATCGAATATTCTGCTGGTCGGACCGACCGGCAGTGGAAAGACGCTTCTTGCGAGAACCCTTTCGAAGCTTCTGAAAGTGCCCTTTGCGATTGGTGATTGCACGAGCTACACCGAAGCGGGATATGTAGGTGACGATGTCGAGAACGTTCTGTTGTCGCTTCTGATCGATGCGAATTATGAAGTGGATGATGCCCAGAAAGGGATCGTGTATCTGGACGAAATCGACAAGAAAGCGAAGACGTCGAACAATGTATCCATTTCGCGCGATGTTTCGGGCGAAGGGGTCCAGCAGGCGTTTCTCAAACTTATCGAGGGAACCGTTGCCAATGTGCCGCTGACGGCAGGCCGCAAGAACCCGATGTCTCAGCAGGTCGTGAAAATGGATACCAGGCACATTCTGTTCGTCTGTGGCGGGGCATTCAACGGCCTTGAGAAAATCATCGCCAAGCGTCTGCATCACGATTCGGCCATCGGCTTCAATGCGGACCCGCGCCCGAAAGATCAGGCGGATCACCGGCTGTTCCATTCGGTCGACACGGATGATCTGCTCCAATATGGATTTATCCCGGAATTCATCGGCAGGCTTCCCGTCCGGGTTGCTCTCGACGGCCTCGGCAGGGCCGACTTCATGCGCATTCTGCGTGAGCCGAAAAACTCCATCGTCAGGCAGTTCACGAAGCTGTGTGATATGGATGGCTGCACGCTGAATTTCGAAGATGACGGACTGGAACGGATCGTCGACGAGGCCCTTTCCAGAAAAACGGGTGCCCGCGGTTTACGCGCGGTTTTTGAGAAGGTTTTGCGAAACGATATGTTCGCGCTTCGCGAAAGCGGAAGATCGAAACTTTCGATCGATAAGACTTATGTGGAGCAGCAGCTTTCCACTCTTGCTGAGGAACAGAAGAAGGTGCTCGATTCAGCGGAAGATACAGACGAGACAAACCGCAGAAGCGAGCGGGCGGCGACCGTTGCTGCGGAGCCTGTTCCCGCCTGAGCGGGAGGTTTCCCCTCATTCAACAAACAGACAAAAGAAACACCCCCGAAACCAACGGTTTCGGGGGTGTTTGAATATTGGTAAATATATCAACCGGCTGCTGCGGCTTTTTTCACGGCCGGTCCGGCTTTGATGACCTCAGGGGAAGCACGATCTTCGAATGATCGGAAGTTCTCGGCGAAGCGTTTCGCGAGATCTTCCGCCGTGCGGTCATAAGCGGCTTTGTCGGTCCACGCATTCTTCGGAATGAGGATCTCCGAAGGAACCCCGGGGCATTCCTGGGGAACCTGAATTCCGAAAACCG
Organism: uncultured bacterium; assembly: GCA_964597625.1. Classification (GTDB taxonomy): domain Bacteria; phylum Muiribacteriota; class Ozemobacteria; order Ozemobacterales; family Ozemobacteraceae; genus MWAR01. The sequence goes on along the minus strand of CAZQYQ010000393.1, from coordinate 26 downwards.
GGTCGGCTGCAAACTTCACCTTGTCG
>CAZQYQ010000392.1:0-3663 GCA_964597625.1 uncultured bacterium | reverse complement strand
TATCTCGGTGACGGCAGCAGATATCCTGAGCTCATCGAAGCGAACAAGGCAAAGTATCCTTCGATCGCCAAAAATCCCGACCTGATCCTTGACGGCTGGGATCTCACCATCGTCATTCCGCCCGCTCCGGCAAGCACGACGACTCCCGGTGCGACAACGTCAGGGACGACGACTTCCGGCACGACCACATCAGGTGCGACAACATCCGGCACGCCGGCGGCAAATACGACCACATCAGGCACGACCGGTCAGCAGACGACTGCCAAGCCGCCTGTGACGATCCCTGAGTGGACGACGGAACAGAAAATCGTTCGTCTTCAGAAAGCCATTGATGATATGAACCTGGTTCTGGCTCGCCAGGGCAAGATTGTTACGGCCCTTACGGCGGAAACCGTGCGGATGATGATCGATAACAAGTTCCTGACCGACATCGAGTGGATGGCTCTCAATCCGCCCGAGGGCCAGATCTGGAGCGTTGAAAAGGGAAAACTCAAGCTCGTGAATCGTGACGGCAAGCCGATCACGAATGAGACGGCCGGCAAGGCTGACGAGGCCAAGAAGGCAGAAGACGCCAAGGCTGCTGCCGACGCACAGAAGGCTGCTGATTCCAAGAAGGCGGACGAAGCCAAAAAGGCCGAAGAGGCGAAGAAAGCAGATGATGCCAAGAAGGCCGCAGAGGCGGCAAAGCAGGCTGAAGTCAGCGGCCAGGCGCTCTTTGAGAAAGACCTCAAGAACATGGGCATGGCAAACCTGACCGGCAAGAATCGCGATTACCAGTCCGCTCTCGAAAGAGCCATGAGACTTGTTCCGGCTTCATTCCTCAAAGATTCGCCGTTCGTGAAGTTCATGGGATACAAGAACCTTGTCGACATGCAGCGCGAACTTGAAGCAGCCCACAAAGCTTACGAGAAGAATATCAAACAGAAGGATATTACCAACCACTGGTGGAATCCCTTCGATGACGATATCAAGTCGTCAGCCGAACGGGTCACGCAGGCTCGTAATCGCCTCTCTGAAGCTTTTGCCGAATTCAAGAAGCCCTACCAGGAGGCAAAAGGCAAGGCTGATACAGCCGCTGCTGAGATCAAAAAGTATAATGGCGAGATCAAGGATCTCCAGGCCAAGCTCAACAAGATTGATCAGTATAATCCCGATAATGGCAAGGAAGTCCAGCGTCTGCTCACCGATATGAAGACCGCGGAAGCCCGCATCAAAGACCGGCAGGAGCAGGTCGATGCATTCGAGCCTCTGAAGAAGCTGTTCAATATGTGAGAAGCCGGTTGGCTTCAACGGAAAATTCGTTTATACTCACGGGCGGGGGCAACCCCGCCCGATTTTTTTCGATCGAACTCGACAGGAGGGACCCATGAAGAGGCTTCTGATGAGCGTTACCGCGGCGCTGCTGGCCGTATTCGTTTTTGCCGCGCCCCAGGTGCGTGCCGCTGATGCCCCGCCGCCTGACGGCAGAATCATGTATGTGGATACATCCGAGGCTGGAAAGACCTATCTGGCCTTCATCAACCCCGATGGCACCGGAAAAGAGCGCATCACGCCCGCCTACTCGAACATCGTCTTTCCCAGACTGTGCGAGGTCAGCGGCTGGATCGGTTTTACCAACAAGCTTCCGGACATGCGGTCTGAAGTATATCTGCTTAGCCGCGACGGGAAGAAGATCAAGAAAATTCTCGATGGAAGCGCGCTGGAAGGCTTCTCTCCCGACGGCCGATTCCTGCTCTACACGACCTGCGATAAGGAAGCCGGCCTTTATACCTACAGTATCGAGCATAAGACCGCGGTCAAACTATCCCAGAATCTGCGCGTAACGGCTGCCGACTGGTCGCCGAGCGGCGATTGGATAGCCGTCTCCGTTATGGTCGATGACGGCACGAATGACCTGTATATGATTTCGACGCTGGCTCAGGGCATCATCCGCCTGACGGATACCAAGGGCGTCAACGAGTCATTCCCCTGCTTTACCAAGGACGGGAAGAGCCTGGTCTTCATTTCCGACCGCTACGGCAGCAGCGAACTTGAATACCTCGATCTTACCAGCAAACAACTGCATCGCCCGATCATAACGGGGCTTTATCCGTCACTTTCGCCGAGCAATCTGTGGGTCACTTTCGAAAACGGCGAACACGTGCATGCGTGCCGGGCGAATGGTCTCGATCTGAAGATGGTTGCGCAGGGGCGCACTCCGTGCTGGGTGAAGTGAGCTGAACCGTGATCAATCTCAAACGCATCCTTGTGCCTGTAGACTTTTCTGACGGTGCCGAGCTGGCGCTGAAATATGCCGCTTCGTTTGCCAGACAATACAAGGCGGAAATCCATCTGCTGCATGTGTTCGAAGAGGAGTTTCTGCCGCCCGTCCCGATGGAAATGCCGATCGCGCTTCCATCGGGCGGCATGGGGCCTCAGCAGGACATTCACATGCAGCTCAGAAACTTCGTGAGCGACGACCACAAGGATCTTTCCATCGTGACGACCGTGCGCGGTGGAAATGTATCTAGCAATATTATAGAATATGCTTCGGAACAAAAGATCGATCTGATCATCATGGGTGCGCATGGCCGCTCGGGCCTTCTGAAAACGCTTCTGGGCGATACGTCCTATGCCGTCACACGCCAGGCCGACTGTCCGGTTCTCACGGTGAAGCCGACCCAGCGTAATTTCACGGAGCCTCCGAAGGAGCTCTAGTCGGGAGGGGCTTGTTCCCGATGAGAAGGGGCGAAGCGGTTCATCTGCTTCGCCCCTTCCCATTTGCCCTTCTCATCGTGGCCGGGTTGCACTCAACCTGTCTGAACCGGATTCGGATGGGTGCGGCACCGGGCTGCGGCAATCGCATGCTCGATTTCACCAAGCACGCGAAACGGACTTTCGTGAGGCGCCACGGCGATATCGATCTGGACCGGCAGTCCGAATGGGGCGTCCCAGGTGGTCAGCGGAGTGACCAGAAAAAGCCCGGTGATGCCGGGCCCGATATCCATCAGAAAGAATCTGTCCCGGTGCGGATTCGTAATGATGCGGTTGCGCTCGGCAAGCGGCGGAAAGCGGCTCATCGAGACAAGCTGGTTGTGACTGACGCTCCAGGTGATTGTGGGAACCCCGGGCGGATGCTGGGCCGGCCACTCGTGAGCGGCCGTCACCGCGATCCCTTCCGCATTCAGCAGTTCAGCACCGGAGCTGTTCGCTATATTGAAACACCAGTCGGTCCGGAATGTGTGCCGTGGAAGGCGGCGGGCAAGTTCGAAGGCCTCCCAGCCCATGCAGAGCAGTTCCTGGTCGGGAAGTTCATCCAATTCCCGCTCAAGCCGGTCGATCTGGCTCCAGGAGAGGAGAGGGGGCAGCCAGAATCGTACCTGGGCCGGATCAAGAACGCCTGGAATGGACCGGCGTTCTTCAAACGGAATGATCCAGGCGTCCGGGCCGATGTCACGATGCACCGGAAAGCCATGGTTGAACAGTCTGACCATGACCAGCGGCTTGGCGTCAAATCTGGCGGGCCTGTTCTGCTGCTCATCACTTCCTGAAATGACCACCTGAGGCGGCTCTGGCTTGCCGGAACAGGCGGGGGGAGGCAGGGCGGCAAGCTTTGTGAGTGTGTCGACCAGGTTCCGTTTCAGGCGCTTCAGATCCCCGGGCGGAATGAACATGGCCTGCTCG
>CAZQYQ010000391.1:0-3704 GCA_964597625.1 uncultured bacterium | reverse complement strand
CGAAAGTTTCGGATACCCCAGCGTCTTCACGATATCGAGACAGAGCGCCCGGACATCTTCCGGCATTTCCTTGATGGAGGCAAGCCGCACGACAAAATCGTGCAGATCGACGAAGCTGGCCTCGCTGTAGCGGCGGATGCGCGCGAAGGTGCCGAATGCATCGACCAGCGTCTGCGTGTAGGTCTCGTGGCTGGCGTCGAGAGCCACGCCCAGCTTGTCGAGAAGCTGAACCAGCGGCTGGATGCGCGACAGATCATACGCAGCCTTCGTAACCGGAGCACCACCAAGCTTTTTTGTCGTCTGAGAGCCGCCCTGGGCAAAGGATTTGACGTAGGCGGAAACCATCTCCTGGGCGGCGCGGCGGGGAGTCATGCCGGGAGTTTCCTTAAGGGGGCGCAGGGTATCCTGGTAGGGCATGCCCTGTCCGGGCTCGGTCTCTTCGGATGCAATCAGAAAGTCACACACATCGCGAAGTTCGTAGGCAATCTCGACCATTCCCATCAGGCAGGCATCGAAATCGATCAGATCGAAGCGGGGATGCTTCGGGTTCACCTTTTCGAGGGCGGGCTTCGCCTGGTTGCAGGCCCAGACGATATCGGGAACGGTAAGATTGTTGCCCGACTCATCGTCATACGAGATGCCGACCCAGCCGGCGCCGTGATTCCAGACAACGGCCATGAAATGGTCAGCGGGGTAATTCCCGACACCCCAGCTCAAAAACTCAGCCAGTTCTTTCCTGCTGCCCATATCGCGTTCGCCGAGGTTTGCGACCAGCTTCGAACCAATCTTCTTCGTGCGTTCGCGGGCGACTTCGTAGCGCCGGGTGCCGATCCAGTTGCCGTCCTCGATCGTCTCGCCATCGGCGCCTTTCTGCCGGTCGATCTGAACGACAATGTTGATATTCTCGTCAGAACCGATCATTTCCATCTCGTTGAGATCCTTCATGCCGCTCTTCTCGAGATTGTTGTCGGCATTGAGGAAAACCATAACCGTCCATTGCTTGCGTTTTTGCGGAATCAACGGCGCCACGCTTGCCGGTCCGTGCGTGATGTATGGCACATCGTCATGCTGGGCGTCGTCATACCACCAGATCGGGAAATCCTTGCGCTGCACGCCGGCATACAACGATTTTACAGCCTCGTATGGATCACGGGCGGCGTTGCCCTGGAACCGATCGATCAGCGCCACCAGCCTGTCTGACTGCCTGGAAGCGGTCGGCGAGCTGATCAACCCGGCGGAGCCGATCCGTTGAGCCTGGCCGAAGGCGAGTGCGTCTGAAAGTTTTTTGATGATTCCGGCGAATGCCATATCCAGTGGAAATTCGGCCTTCTCCGCCGCCCCGATGAGTCTGTCTCTCGATGCTTCATCAGACACGGCGGCAAGAACGTCACCGGTCAGCTCGGCAAGCTTGGCCTCATAATTCGCGAGAAGCTGCTTCCGATACGCGCCGGTGATATTGGCGCGAAAATTTTTTCTGATCTGGTCGGGGAAATCTTTCAAAAGATCGGTGAGAAATGCCTTTGATCGCGGATCAGCAAGATACTGAAGCGTGACTTTCTTCTGCTGGACCTCAACAAGCAGCTTGAGGTCGGAATCGAGCGTAGCCGCGGCCCACGACGTCAAAGCCGTCATGGAAAGCATGAAGAGCAGGATTCCCGTCAGAATTCTATTGATCGAGGCTTTCATCAAGCATCTCCTTACAAGAGCCGACTCGCCCGCCGGATGGGCTGGGTATTTATTAATCATACCCATTCCTGTACTCCTGTCAATCAGTTACCGGATTCTCCGCAGAAGCAGGGAGTTGAGAACGACGGAAATCGATGAAAGCGCCATCGAGAGGCCCGCAACCGCCGGGGTCAGGCTGAAGCCCGGGCCCCAGATGGGTTCTAGCAGGCCGGCGGCAAGGGGCATGGTCAGCAGGTTGTAGACGACGGCCCAGGCGAGGTTCTGACGGATTTTCGCGATCGTTGCGCGCGACAGGTCCATTGCGAAGGGCAGCAGGGCGAGATCCCGACGCACCAGAATCAGGTCGACCGCTTCCCGTGCGGCATCGGCGCCAGAGCCCAGGGCGATTCCGACCGTTGCCGCGGAGAGCGCGGGCGCGTCGTTGATCCCGTCCCCGACAAAAGCCGTGGGGCCGCGTTTGATGAATTCTTTCAGAATCTCGAGTTTTTCTGATGGCAGCACGCCGGCGCGCACCTCGGTAATACCGACGGCTGCGCCCACGGCCCGAACGGGCTCGGGGCGATCGCCGCTGACGATGACGGGCTCAACGCCTCGTGCGCGAAGTGCAGCGATAACAGATCTTGATTCGTTTCTCGGCGGGTCTGCCAGGCCGAAAATCACTGCCGTTTCACTCCCTGCGGCGGCATAAACAGGCGTCAGGGCCTTTTCGATAAACTCCGCCGGCACGGCGGGCGGCTTCAGACCGGCAGATTGAAGCAGATTCGCGCTTCCGATAAGGTATTTCAGACCGGCTTCCGTCGTGCCGACGATTCCAAAGCCACGCTTCTCTTCCACCGAGACAAACGGTTCGGAAGGCGCTGTTCCAGCCTTTTCTTCAAGCCAGTTTTTCAGTCCGTGCGACAATGGATGCAGAGACCGGCCGGCCAGCGCGGCGATGGAACCGGCAAACCGGTTTTCGCCATCCTTCGCGAACCAGACGGCCTGCGCAACGGCCGGATGGCCTTCGGTCAGCGTGCCGGTTTTATCAAAGAGGATATACGTGACATCGGCAAGCGTTTCAAGGGATGAGGCCTTTTTGACAAGCAGCCCGCGACGCATGGCCACGCCGCTGGAAACCACGATCGCCGTCGGGGTTGCCAGTCCGAGAGCGCACGGGCAGGCAACCACGAGAACGCTGACGGCATGCATCAGGGCGATGTTCAGCCCTTTTCCGGTGATCAGCCAGCCGAAAAACGTCAGCGCAGCCAGCATCACGACGACCGGAACGAAGATATCCGATGCCCGGTCCGCAAACCGCTGCAGTCGGGGCTTGTCGCCCTGGGCGCGGCGCATCGTGCGTATCAGGCTTTGAAGCGTCGAATCGGAACCACGGCGCGTCGCACGGATTCGCAGTTCGCCCGTGAGATTCACGCTGCCGGAAACCGCGGTTGAACCGGGAGCCTTCTCTACCGGCATTGATTCGCCGGTTAACAGACTTTCGTCAGATGAGGATTCTCCGGCAGTCACTTCCCCGTCGGTCGGAAATCTCTCCCCGGGTCTGATCAGCAGGATGTCGCCGGGTTCAACGAGGTCGATCTTCACTTCCGCGAGCGTTCCATCAGCCGCAATCCGATGCGCCGTTCCATGCTGCAGGCTGGTCAGGCCACGGAGAGATGACGACGCTTCGCGTCTGGCAAGGCTTTCCAGCATCTTTCCGATACGTATGAACAGGATAAGCAGAGCGGCCGCTTCAAAATGAATCATGCCGTGATGACCGGCCAGGGACGGCGCCACGAGGACAAGCGCCGAGTAACCCCAGGCGGCGCCGACTCCAAGGGCGACAAGGACATCCATGTTGGTGCTGTGATTTTTCAGCGATCGTACCGCGCCCGTGAAAAACCGGCGCCCGGTCGTCATGAGAATGAGGCCTGAAAGCACCATCTGCGTGAACCGGTTCGGCCAGGTATCCGCTGCAGCCATGGCAAGCACAGCAACGGGAACGGCAAGCAGCGCGGTCACGACAACACTCACAATGCCGG
>CAZQYQ010000390.1:0-3716 GCA_964597625.1 uncultured bacterium | reverse complement strand
CGAACCTGCCAGCACGGATCTGCCTGAGGTCGATCTTTGCACGGAAGAAGAAATCGAGATTCCCCAAGAGCTGCTGAACCCCGGTGGAATCATGCAGTCTGTCATGGACTACACGAACAGCTCAAACGTCGTCAGCGTGCCGACATTTGCTCTTGCTGGCTCGATCGCCCTCATGGGCGCGATCTGCGGGCAGCGCATCATGACCTCGAGCAAGCTGAGAACGAATGTTTATGTAGTCTCTATCGGCTACTCCGGAGCAGGAAAAAACGCCGCGTGTTCCTCGCTACCTCAGATTCTCTTGCATGCAGCGAGGGAGGCGGCTGGCCCCACCGAGCTGGCGAGCGCTCAGGCCTTATTGAGATGGCTTTCTTCGGACGGGCATCAGACCACCCTGGTATGCGTAGACGAGCTCGGCATGCTTCTCAAGGGGCTGAGATATCCGGACAGTCCCAAGGCCGACATGCCCCGCGTTTTGACGCGCCTGTTCAGCTCGACCGACCGGCCGGATGTGAAGTCGTTCGCCGATATGAAACTCAATTTCACCATCCCGTATCACTGCCTCAATCTCTACGGCACTTCGACCCCTGGCGAGTTCTGGAAGGGACTCAGCGCAGAGGATGCCGCGAACGGATTCCTAGCTCGGCTTCTCGTGTTCGAATCAAGGAACAAAGCCCCCAGGCCGAAACTCGATATCGACGCGACTGTTCCGCCGGATCTGGTCGACGCCATATCCGCCATCTGGAATATCAAGCCTCCGATCGACCCGAAGCGGGGAAACGTGGCTGCTGTGCCAATGCCGTACGTGATTCGAGTTTCGGACGAGGCTTTATGGAAATGGAAACCCTGGTGCGACAAGTGGCACGACATCCGGAACGATTGCATCAATGACAACGTCAAATCTGCTGTCTATGGCCGCGTGGTTGAGCATGCCTGGAAGCTTGCTCTGATTCACGCGGCAAGCAGTCAAGGCGCCGCCATCATCGACGGCGGGAAGATCGAAACGGACTCGATCATCTGGGCAACCAGCCTCGCTGAATGGCTGGCTAATCGCCTCATTGCAAGCGCTTCCGAGTGCATCACCGACAACGATTGGCATGCTCAGCAAAAGAAGATCATCGACATCATCAGGCGAATTGCGACTTCGGATCGGCCCGGGGCGGCGATGTGGGAAATCAAAAACTTGGCTCACATGCCAACCAGAATGCTCGATGACATCATTGCCTCGCTGGAGCAGTCGAGAAAGATTCACCGAAGATCGTTCAAACCGACGCGAGGGCCAGATACCGCCATTTTTTGTATTTCGAAGGGAGCGACAAAATGAAAAACTCTCTGCAGAAAAAACGATTTTGCAGGGAGTTTGCAGGGAGTTTTCTTCCGCTTCTGATGCGGGTTTACGGGAAAACCCTCTGCAAGGGTTGCAGAGGGTTTTCAGGCGCTCTGGAAGCGGATCTAAGGGCTAAAAACACTATATATAAAGGGGGGGATACACAAAACTTCTATTTTTATATCTTTTCCTGGGGGGGTATCCCCCCCTTCTGCAGAGGGTTTTTTTCGGGGTCAAAACCGCTCCCGATCTGCGGGAAAACCCTCTGCAAGGGTTGCAGAGGGTTTTGAAGAAAGGAAACGAAAATGTCTCATTCCAAAATCATCGACATGAACGACCCTATCAACCTGCGAGCTAAATTCGTTGAAGTCGTGGCCAACGCCAGACTCCGCGGCGATCTGTCTGACACCGAATGGCAAATTATTATCGACGAGGTATGCAAATGATCACTATTGGAATCGATCCCGGAAAATCCGGGGCAATCGCAATCATGGAAAACGGTTCGGTCATCTACTGCGAACCACTTCCCTTCATCGGCGACGAACTCGACACCAGAACCCTTTCGATGGAAATCCTCAACCGCAGGTCGGGCAAGCCGTGCAAGGCCGTTCTCGAAAAAGTCCATGCCATGCCAGGTCAGGGTGTTTGCTCGATGTTCACATTCGGCAAGATATACGGTGAGCTTCGGGGCATGCTCAAGACGCTTGCCATATCGATTATTGAACCCACTCCTCAAGCATGGAAAAAAGAAGTTCTCAACGGGTCGAACTGGAAGGACAACAAAGCCGCCAGCTGCGAATACGTCATGAAGCGCCATCCCAACGTCGACCTCACGCCTGGTCGGAAAAAGAATCCTCATGACGGCATGGCCGATGCCGTATGCCTCGCTGAATTCAGAGGTGATCGATGAAGCGTAAAGCGGCATTGCCCCCCCTGAAAAACCTAGTCAGCTGCTATTTCACGATTTCCCAGAGCTGATGATGCAAGTAAAAAAAAACAGACGAGCAAGACACCAAGCGAGACAAAGATATCTCAAGGAATAATATGAAATGAGCAACTATCGCCCCATCACAGATTTCTGGCTGCTGGGCCGCGCCAAGCGCGCGAATGGCATCAAGCGTTACGGCGCTTATCTCGGCGGCTTCCCGGAGCGCGCACGAAAGCTCCTGGGCGTCTCGGTAAATGTCCCCGTTCTTCATGCTTGCGGTGGGCTTGCGCGATTCTATCCCTACCGCGGCGGATTCGGCCCACATGACAAGACACTTGATCTCGATCCTTTGGTATCGCCCGACTTCGAACAGGACGCCCGCGAGCCATGGCCGATGCTGGACGGCAAACCGTGGCCTGCGATTCTGATCGATCCGCCGTACAGCGAGATGGACGCCGAGAAGTATCCGCCAGGAGCCGGCAAATACCCGACGCCCCATCAGCTGCTGACCCGGGCCGTCGAAGTCCTGGCGCCAGGTGCCCGTGTCGGAATCATCCATTACCTCTGGCCGCAGCCTGTAAAGGGTCTCGTCCAGAAAGAAGTTGCCGCCGTCTGCGTGACAACCGGCCGCAACGCCAGGGCGCGCCACTTCGTGGTTTTCGAAAAGGAGCTCGCAGCATGAAACGAGAATGGTGGAAAGACCGATACGACGAATCTCTTGTGCTCAAGCACCTGACCAGCAAGCCGCAGACACCCGGCGATTTGATCCGGAGTGCAGGGTTGAACGAACGCATGACCGATGCCGGGGCATTCCTGACCACCCTGCGCGATCTGGTCGATGATGGCCGCGTGGCGTCAATGCAGGTTGATTGCGGGGCCGGGTGCTTCGTGCCGGCGTTCTTTGTCGAGGCTGCAGCATGATCTATTCGCATGAGCTGATCGTAGATCTGTTCGCTGGTGGAGGTGGAGCGTCGGAGGGGATATTTCGAGCGCTCGCCCGTCATCCCGATATCGCTGTGAACCACGACGAGGCCGCGATTCGGATGCACGAGGCGAACCACCCGCAGACCAGGCATTTTCGGGAGAGCGTGTTCGCGGTCGATCCGGTTACCGTATGCGCTGGCCGTCCCGTGGGCCTGCTGTGGCTCTCGCCGGACTGCCGCCATTTCAGCCGGGCGAAAGGATCGGCTCCGGTCAGCAAGTCCGTCCGATCGCTGGCATGGATCGGCACGGAATGGGCCGAGGCGGTTCGGCCTCGTGTGATCGTGCTCGAAAATGTTCCTGAATTTCAGACCTGGGGCCCGCTGCTCGAAGACGGCCGACCCGATCCGACACGGCAGGGTGAGACGTTTGCGGAATACGTCGAGAAATACCGAACGCTCGGATATTCGGTCGCGTGGCGTGAATTGGTCGCCGCCGACTATGGCGCTCCGACGACCCGGCGCCGGCTGTTCCTTGTCGCCA
>CAZQYQ010000389.1:0-3772 GCA_964597625.1 uncultured bacterium | reverse complement strand
GGTTTCGGGTTTTGTCGCGCTTGGCGCCTGATCAGCGGAGGGCGGGAGGCCATCGTCGAGGCGGGCGCCGATCCAGGTCCCGGTCCAGGCGCTGAGACCGGCGAGCAACAGACCGAAGAACGTCACGGCATGATACGGAAGAGACCCGAGAAACAGCGCCGAGGAACTCATTTTCACCCCAAGCGGCTCCGCGGAGCTGACCAGCAGCGAGGCTTCGAAACCGGCCCAGGTCGATATCAGCATGACCGAAACGACGACGGCGGTCTGATCGACGATATACGCCAGCAGGGCGGGTGAGATCCGATGTCTGCCGCACATCGAGCGCATCGAGGCTCCGCAGATCAGAACGTTGGCGTAATCGTCGAAGAAAACGCACAGGCTCAGAAAAAATGTTGCGAGCCGCGTCCGTCTCGCGGAGTCCAGTTTTTTCGAGATGAACTCGGAAAAACACTCATAGGCCCCGCTTCGGGAAACAACCTCCAGCAGACCGCCCACAAGTAAAATAAACAAGGCTATTTTTAATCGCTCGGGATCCGAAAAAGAAAGCTTCAGATACTGAATGCTGGATGCCAACCCGGCACCGAACGCCGCGCCCTTGAACGTAAAGGCACCGGCAATGATGCCGAGAAACAGTGCCAGAGCGACTTTGTGCGTGGCGACGGCTGCGATGATCGTGACAAAAGCCGGCATCAGGGAAAGAAGACCGAATGAAACAAGCGGCGTCATGGTTGATTCAGCATGTCTTCCGGCTGCCGACAGCAGCCGTGGAATAAACATTCACTCTTTTCAACATTTCATGAAGATTCATTTCGAACTCGATTTTCATCCCATTCAGCTCATAGAATAAGATGATTTCTTCTTCATCTTTATCTATCTGTTCCGGATGACCCAAAAAATCTGTAATACTCCTGATATGACAGGCGTCACTCAACTCGAGCCTCCTTGACGGAGGAAATACCATGTTCACCGATGCAGGATGAAAGCCAGGTTCACCACCATTTTCAAAAAGAAAACCAAAATAATCAATTCCAAGGGCATCGATTTCAATGATCAAACCCTTGTTGAAATACTGGAATACGTTATAATAGAAAGGTTTCTTATTGTCAGGCTTTCCGAAACGCTTGAGTGATTCAAACGAATCGCCAAAATGAATGTCATTCAAGCATTGATTCCCGAGATCAAAGAGCAGGTCGTTGAGCGTTCCAATCGGCCAGTCCTGTGTCGGGTCGATGCGAAAATAGGCATACATGCTCTTGAAGATCTCAAACACGGAAGAACCTCGAAATATTGCTGACTCTATCAGGCCCGAATGTGCTGCCGGCAGTATCCGATGTGCGAACGCAAGCTCACCTGCCGTGCCCGGTTCATTCAGCCGATGCTGTTATCCTTGATTTCGTAGCCGCGGCTGATCAGATCGTTTTCTTCATCTTTCGTCATAACCTTGATCATGCCGTCGTTCAGACCGTGAATTTCAACATGATAATCGCGGTACATCTGCAGCGCGCTTACGATCTCTTTCGTGATCGTCTGCCCAGGCACAAGGAGGGGAATTCCGGGCGGGTAGGGAACGACCATAACGGTAGATATATTCCCTATGCACTGGCGCAGGGGCAAAAGTTCTCCATCGCAGTAGAACGCATACCTGGGTTTGAATCTGATCGGCGAAAGACTGAGCCGGAAATCCTGCAAGACACTGTTTGCGGTCTCAAAATTCCCGCTCATGCTCTCGATGTTTTCGAGAGCCAGGAAAAGGCGGTTCAGTTTTGATCTGGTAGCTCCGATGGTAATCAGCACGGTAAGCGTGTTGAAGGTTGATTTTTCAATCTGAATATTGTGCTTGTTCAGCAGCAGCCGCTCTACATCTCTGCTGCTGAAACCTGATTTCGAAACATCGATCGTCAGCTTGGTCGGATCGAGGCGAACGTGATCGGAATCATTTTTCAGTTCATCAGAAACAAGATCGTTCAGGTCGAGAACCCGGAACTTCTTGAGCGAATTGATCGCCTCGCGCAGAGAACGCGAAAGCTCGAGCGTTCTCGAGAGCAGGCTGTAGCCTTCCATAACCATCTGCCGACGGGCCGCATCGAGCGAGGCAATCATCGGATACTGCGGCGATGTCGAGGTGTGCATGTTGAAGTTTTCCATGAAGAAGTCCTGAATCTTTTCGAAATCCGGATCATTCACATGGATCATCGAAGCCTGGCTGAACGCGCTCATCGTCTTGTGCGTCGACTGGGTCGAGTAGTCTGCCCCGGCCTGCATCGCGCAGGGGAAGAAATACGGGTGGAACCGCGCATAGCCGTACCATGCCTCGTCGATGACGACCTTGATGCCTCTCTTGTGCGCTTCCTCAACGATGTGGGGGATATCGTAGGTGAGGCCGTCATACGTGCAGTTCGTCAGAATCAGCGCCTTCACCTTCTTTTTCGCCGCGATGGCGCGATCCATTGTTTCGAATATTCTTTTTTTCGGTACCGGTCCGAAGATGCCATAGGTGTTGTTCACGGATGGCATCAGATAGATCGGCTCGGCGCCGGCAAGAATGACGCCGTAATGCACGGATTTGTGACAGTTGCGGTCGAGCAGAATTGCATCGCCCGGCTTGAGCAGCGTCTGGATCAGAATCTTGTTTGACGTTGAGGTGCCGTTGGTCGAAAAAAACGTATAGCGGGCGCCGAAGGCCCGAGCGGCCAGTTCCTGGGCTTCCTTGATGACGCCGGTCGGATGCAGCAGCGAGTCGAGCATGGGCACCGAGACCGAGACGTCGGATCGGAAGAGATTGGGGCCGAAGAAATCGTAGTAATCCTTCATCCAGGGCGATGTTTTGACTGAGTAGCCGGAGGCGTGGCCCGGTGTGTGCCAGGAATCGCGGGTGCGGTTGGCATACTCGACGAGTGTTTCGAAGAACGGTGCGCGGTTTTTGCTGCTCTCGACCTCGTTTTTGACTTTGCGGACGACGTCGTCCCAGTCGCGGTCGCCCTTGTAAAAATACCCGTTGAGCAGTCCGCCTGCCGTCACATTCGGCCCATCCTTTTCGTCGGTGAGCAGGAAAATGTTGATCTCGTGGCGAAGCTTCAGAAATTCGCGAAGCATCTCCTGCCCTTTGATCCGCTGGGCGGCGGGCTTCTCGTTCCGCTGGAGTTCCCATTCGGTAAGCACGACGTGGATCGCGCCGTCTTCCCGCAGGAGAGCGCATGCGGCGTCGAAATTCTGCGCGCAGACGATATTCAGACCGCGCTGAGAAAGCTCGCGCGATGAGTGTTCCAACGAAACGCTGGTGGTGTCGAGCAGGAGGATCTTGTATTTCATGTGTCGGCTCCAGGGTTACGATGCGGTCGTACGGCGTGTGACGACCATAATGAAGGTGCGCTACTCTACCACGAAGACGGAGATTGTGCTACAATTCACACGCCGCGTGGGTTCGCCCCTCACGGCGATTCCAGCCTGATGGAGCCAGAGCAGCGATGGCAGACACCGAAACGCCGGTCGTTTCCAATTTCATCCGTGACATCATCGAGAATGATCAGAAGACGAACAAACATGGCGGGCGCGTCGTCACGCGTTTTCCGCCCGAGCCGAATGGATATCTTCACATCGGCCATGCCAAGTCGATCTGCCTGAATTTCGGTTTGGCCCGTGATTACAAGGGCATCTGCCACCTCCGTATGGACGATACGAATCCGATCAAGGAGGACATCGAGTATGTCAACGCGATCATGGCCGACGTGCGCTGGCTGGGCTTCGACTGGGGCGACAAGATGTTTTTCGCGGC
>CAZQYQ010000388.1:0-3779 GCA_964597625.1 uncultured bacterium | reverse complement strand
GCTCGGCTGCCAGCCGGATGCCCTCCCGGTCAACCACCAGGTCATTCCGTTTCCGCACCGCAAGTCGATGATCATTGGTGAAACGCACGGCTCCGGTGGGACATGCCTCCCGGCAGCTTGTACAGAACAGGCATCGCCCCAGGTCGATCCGGATATGGCCGTCGTCACGAGTCAGGGCTTCGGTCGGGCAGGCTTCGACACAGGCGCGGCAATCGGCAGGGCATGTATCCCCGTCGATGGAGGGCAGACCGCGCAGACGGTCGGGAACGACCGAAGCCGTCTCAGGATACCCGATCGTCCGGTATCCCTGCTGCCATCGGGCGGTGAGAATATTCAACATATCAGTGCCTCTGTCGGTTCATATCCACGGCATGCGTTTGGAATCACAGATCAAACCCGCAATATGAGAGATTGAAGCTTTTGTTGCACAGGGGAAAATCCGAGACCGCCTGGTTGCGCAGGGCCAGTCCCAGGCCGATCCAGTTGTGGAAGGAGGGATCGACGATCTTGTATCGGGCGAATCTCCCGTGTGCATCGGTGATCGCGGTATGGCAGATCTCGCCGCGCCATCCCTCGACAAGCGACACGACCAGGGAATCGGCCGTCAGGGCAGCGGTCAGGTTCCGGGCTGCCGGGTCCAGAATATCCCCCACCGGCAGAGCGGACAGGAGCTCCGCGAGATACTGGAGGGAGTTCTCGATCTCGGCAAACCGCACGAACGCGCGCGCTTCGACATCCCCGTGCCTGAGCTCGGGATCATGAACAGAGGGAATCTTCGACAGGCCATACCGCCCCAGCGGAAAGTCCAGGCGCACGTCCCGCACAAATCCGCAGGCGCGGGCCGCCGGACCTACCAGGCCGAGGTCCCTGCAGGCCTCGCGCGACACCGTACCGGTCCCCTCGAATCGCGACAGGACGGCGGGAGTATCCCAGATCAATTGAATAGCGGTGCGTGCATCAATGCGGGCTTTTTCCAGGCCGGCCGTCAGGTTCTCGAACCGATCCACCGGGTCGAGGTCGAACCCCACCCCGCCGGGCCGGATGAGCCCGCGACCGAGTCGACTACCGCACAGCAACGCGGTCATGTTCAAAAAATCTCCGCGAATCCTTCCGCAGAAGGACGATGTGGGAAGGAATCCGACATCGCCGGCCAGCGCTCCGAGATCGCCGGTGTGGTTGGCCAGTCGTTCGAGTTCGAGGCCGACAGCCCGCAACGCCTGAGCCCGCGCCGGAACCCGGCACCCGCTCAAGGCTTCGATGGCCTGGCAATAGGCGATGGTATGACCGACCGTCGTATCGCCGGCGACAGTCTCGATCTGCGCCAGAGTCCGCTTGTGGGGCCCGCCGGGCAGAGCCCGTTCAATGCCGCGATGCTGGTATCCGAGCGAGATCTCCAGATGGAAGACCGTTTCCCCATGGCATTGGAACCGGAAATGGCCCGGTTCGATGACTCCCGCATGCACGGGGCCGACGGCCACTTCATGGATTTCCTCGCCTTTGACGCAGAAAAAATCCGCCACGCCCGGAAGACAAGGCTGGCAGGAAGAGGAACTCAGCGCCTGTTCCGGAGCTGCATCATCCGGAGTCTTCGCGGGCCGGCAGGGCGGCTGAAACCGGGCGGGGCGCAGCCACGGATGCCCCTCCGGAATGACGCCCCACTGCTCGGCGAGTTCCCGTTCGAACATATGAGCCTGCGGGCATTCGGGAGTGAGCGCGCGATACCTGCTCTCAACGGTCGTGGAAAAGACCGACAGCTTCGATGCGGCATCATCAGCCAGAACCACGATGAGCCGGAGGGGCTCACCCTCCAGGCCGAACAGCGAACAGATCCGCTGTCCACCTTGTACACGTTCCAGAATCTGCGCGCGGAATGCGTCGATGCCAAGGCAGGGAATGCGCGACAGGGCAACGGGCTGGCCGTTTCCGATGAGACAGGCGCTCATGGGGCACCTCCCACCTGGACGGGATGGGGGACAAGCTGTTGCGTGTTTTCGATGACGGCCGCCGCCTGGTTGAGCATGAACTGGAACGATTCGGGCATCCAGACGCCGAGCACAAGCAGAACGACGAGGGGAGCCGCCACCAGGAACCCATCGAGCCCGTTTACCGAAACGTGTCCGGGAACCTCGGCGGGCGTTCCCCAGGCGAGCGGCAGGGCATGCCCGAGCGCCCCGACGAAGACGACGCCCGTGCCCAGAAGGAAAACGACCACCGCGATGAACTGCCCTCCGTCGACCGCCGCTTTGAGAATCAAAAACTCGCTCAAAAACAGGCTGAAGGGGGCCACTCCGATCAGGGCGAGAAGACTGCCGAAGATGCCCAGCCCCCAGACCCGCGAAACCTTGAAACTTCCCGCCATCCGCTCCATATCATGGGTCCCAAACATCTGCCCGAGCCGGCCGGCGGCAAAGAACGACAGGGATTTGCACAGGGAGTGATTGAAGGTATGGAAGAGAGCGGCAAAGGTGCCCACGCCCCCGAGCCCGAACCCAAGCGCGATGATGCCCAGATGTTCGACGCTGTGATAGGCCAGCAGCCGTTTGAGATCGTGCTGAAACAGGATGAAGGCCGAGGCGATGACGATGGAGAATAGTCCGAACCCCATCAGAAGCCTGTGCGCATACCCCGAGTGGCCCATGGCCCCTTCCACCAGTGGGACATATCGAATGATACAATATAATGAAGTATTGAGCATGAAGCCCGAGAACACGGCCGACACCGGAGCCGGAGCCTTGCTGTGGGCATCGGGAAGCCAGCAGTGCATCGGCGCCAGGCCCGCCTTGGTGCCATACCCAACCATCACGAAGATGAAGGCGGCCTTGACCAGCGCCGGAGCCAGGGATGCTGTATTCGCCAGCAGATTGGTCCACAGCAGCGCCTGGTTCGGGTCCAGGGGAAGATCCTTCGCCGCCAGGCGGATCATCAGGGTCCCCAGAAAGGCGAAGCCGATGCCGACCGAACAGATGAGCATGTATTTCCACATGGCTTCGATCGACCCGCGGGTCATATGGACGCAGATGAGAAACGAGGTCACCAGCGTGGTGGCTTCCATGCCCACCCACATGATGCCCAGGTTGTTCGAGATGAGCACGAGCGTCATGGCGCCCAGGGCCGGTGCCCACAGGCCGGCGAACGTATGGACCTGCCGCACGGTCAGGTCGTGTTCCTGCAGCTCCTCGCCGAAATACCGCAGCGAAAAGAGCGAGCTGAGCCCGAAAACAAGAAGCATCACGGCGAGGTGCCAGGCAGAAAGAGCATCGAGAAACAGCCATCCGGAAAAAGCGAAGATGGTTCCCTGCGTCAACGTTCGATGAATCGCGATGCCGCCCAGGCACACGGAGACCAGCACTCCGCCGACCGAGACGAGCAGGGAGTGCCATTTCGAGGTGAACGCCTGCGACAGAATTCCAGCCATGACCGGCACGACGACCAGCGACAATAACAATACCCCGTGCGACATGTCCGGTTACCCTTTCAGATGGTCGAGTTCATGCGTGTCGATGTGATGGAACGCCCGGTTCAGATACCGGATGACAACCGTCCAGATCAGCACCGCGACAAACATATCCAGGAGCACCCCGATTTCTACGAGGAAGGGTGCATAGTAGAGAGTGCCCACGCCCAGCATGAAAGCGCCGTTCTCCATCACCAGAAACCCCACCACCTGCGACAGGGCTTTCTTGTGGCTCACGATGATGAACTGTCCGCAAAAGACCGAGAACAGAGTCGCCGGTATGACCAGTCGCGACATGTCGCCACCCGGGATGCGCAGGCGCGTG
>CAZQYQ010000387.1:0-3797 GCA_964597625.1 uncultured bacterium | reverse complement strand
CCTGGATCTTGAACACGAAGCCCGAAAAGGTCTTTTCCTCAGGCTCGACCACCCGGGAAACGGCCGCGCGGGGCTGTGGAGGAGGCGCAAGTTCGACGACCGCGTCGAGAAGCTCCTTGACGCCGAAATTGTTCAGGGCGCTTCCGAAAAAAACCGGGGTCTGATTGCCACGCCGGTAATGGTCAAAATCGAACCGGTTCGCGGCCCCTTCCAGAAGCTCGATATCGGTGCGGAGATCGTCGGCCTGATCGCCGAGCAGCTCGTCCAGCTTCGTATCACCGATATTCTCGATGACGATCCTGTCCTGCGGCTTCGTCTCGCCGCCGGCCCGGAACAGCTGAATCTGTTTTTTGTACAGATTGTAGACGCCCCGGAATGATTTTCCCATGCCGATCGGCCATGACAGGGGCGTGCATTCGATCTGAAGCGTATCTTCGATATCCTGCAGCAGTTCGAGCGGCGGGCGGCCTTCGCGGTCGAGCTTGTTGATGAAGGTGATGATGGGGGTGTTGCGCATGCGGCAGACTTCCATCAGCTTTTTCGTCTGCGTCTCGACGCCTTTTGCGCTGTCAATGACCATCAGCGCACTGTCGACGGCGGTGAGCACGCGGAACGTGTCCTCCGAAAAGTCCTGGTGGCCGGGCGTATCGAGAAGATTGATTTCGAAGTCGCGGTAATGGAACTTCATGACGGACGTCGTCACCGAGATCCCGCGCTCACGCTCGATGGTCATCCAGTCGGAAGTCGCGAATTTGGCGGACTTGCGCGATTTGACGGCGCCGGCCATCTGGATCGCTCCACCGAAAAGCAGAAGTTTCTCGGTCAGCGTCGTTTTGCCGGCGTCGGGGTGACTGATAATCCCGAATGTGCGGCGTTTTTCAATTTCAGCGTTCTGTTTCTCGTTCACGTCTGCCCTGCCTCATGCTGCAAATATTCGATTGAAACCCTGATTCTATCACGTTTTGAGCCATTCCGCAATACGCCTTCCTTCCCTGCCGCGCCCGCCTGCGATCCGCTCCGCATCCCACCTTCGGTTTCATGATCCGAACGGATCGGGTATACTGGATGTCAGTTCCTCACGTCGCCCTTCCCGGAGAAGATTCAATGGCAGTGAAACGACTGACGCAGCAGAGTTGCGCGGCATGCGTGTTCTGGCTTGTCATGGCGGCCGGCGCATCCCTCGTTCTGCTTCTCGTGGTGTCGCGTCTGGCTCTCGGCGCGGCTGTTGCAACCATTCAAGGCATGTTCGCCTTCATCTGGGCCGCCGCAACCAGTCTTATCCAGGGGCTGGGCACGCTTTCCGTTGCGGCAGCCTGGGGACTGGGCGCCTTCGCCCTCGTGTTTGCCGGCTGGCTCTGGATGCGTCGCAGCACGGCTCACCGCTGGCGCGGGATCGAGACGGTCCGCGATGAGTTCGAACCCCTGCTGGCCCTGCTCAAACGCAAAGGGATGAAAACCTACCGGCAGCGCATCGAAGCGATGAGAGACCGGCTTTTCATCGAACGCGACCGGGCCGAAGAGCTCGATGAACTCCTGGGAAGTGAGCTGCCCCGCATCGAGGATCGATTTCGCGAGTTGTCGAAACAGTACCATCGATCGGGTCCGGGCAGCGACAAGCAGGAAATATGGGCCCTGATGGAATCCCTGACGGCAAACAGCGCGGCCCTGCGCAGCCGGCGCAGCACGATTGAAAAATTCGAGACCGGAAAAATTCAGCTCGCAACCAAACTCAACTGTCTCAGGCTTAAGCTGTCCGGAATCGAGCAGAATGAAAGCGAGATCGGCAACCTGCTGCACACGATCGATGACATTTCGTTCGTCGCGGATGCCATCGACCGCCCGTCGGATGCGGGCATCACCGACCCGATCGTGCCGCCGCCGATTCGACGGCCCGTTCCCCCGGCAGATGCAGGAGAACCCCCTCAGCAGCCCACGCCCCCGCAAACCCCGGAAGGTCCTTCAGGTATCTGATTCCAGCTTGTCCCAACCCCGGCTTCCGAGATCATCGGCCTTATTGATCAGAACTGGAGAGTTCCAGCTCTGAAAAGCTCCCGTTCCGCCGGTCGCAGAACGGGAGCTTTCTTTTGTCGGGACAGTCAGGGAATGGAATCAGCCGTCGTTGTTGATGACGGCGATCAGCTCGTTCAGAACCGATTCGGCCTTGTCGTTATCGACCTGGCAGGTGCCGGCCGCGTGATGACCGCCGCCGCCGTATTTGAGCATCAGCTGGCCGATGTTCGTTTTTGAGCTGCGGTTCACGATCGATTTGCCCGTCGCCAGAACCGTGTTCTGCTGCTTGAGCCCCCACAATATATGAATAGATATATTGCACTGAGGATTCAATGCATAGATCATGAAGCGATTCCCGGCCCAGATCGTCTCTTCCTTGCGAAGATCCAGGATGACGAGGTTTTTGTAGACCTTCGAGCAGTGTTTGAGCTGTTCCTTGAACTTCTCTTCGTGCTCGAAGTAGATGTCGACACGTTCCTTCACGTCGGAAATCTGCATGATCTGATCGATCTTCATGCTCTTGCAGCAATCGATCAGGTCCATCATGAGCTGGTAGTTCGAGATGCGGAAATTGCGGAATCTGCCCAGCCCGGTCCGCGGATCCATCAGGTAATTGAGCAGAACCCACCCGCTCGGATGAAGGATCTCATCGACGCTGAACCGTGCCGCATCAGCCTTGTCGACCGCTTCCATCATCTCCGTGGAAACGTTCGGAAACCGTTTTGAAGCACCGTAATAGTTGTAGACGACACGCGCCGCCGACATGGCATCCGGATCGATGATGTGGTTGGGCCGCATCATCGTATTGCGCAGAGTCTCGCTCAGATGGTGATCGAACACCATATGGGCACCGTTTACATACGGAAGATTCGTGGTGATATCGTTCGCCGTGATTTCGATTTTGCCATCCTGCATGTCTTTCGGATGTACAAACTTGATGTCGTTGATCATGCCGAGCTCTTTAAAGAGCACGGCACAGACGAGGCCGTCGAAATCGCTTCGGGTGACGAGGCGGAATTTTCCCTCGACAGCTGGGGTCATGGTCGCCGTTTCACTCATCTCACTGTTCCTCCGTACCGGCATGGGATTTGTTCCACTGTATCACGCTCACAGGCATGCCGCCAACGGCAATTTCGCAACGTCTTGTTCCCTCTCGCCCGGGAAGGTATCATCGACGGATGCCTGAATGCGGAATTCCCCGATGAGAGCGGTTGAACAAGCCGGCCGGTTCCTGCTGTCCGTGGCCAGCCGCCACGGAGGACTGGCATCAACCGCCCTGGCGGTCGATCTTGCGCTTCTTTTTGCCGATGCCGGGTATGAGACCGCGCTGATCGATGCCGACGCATCGTATCCATCCGTCGGATCGCGGCTCGCTGTCGCATGGGAAGAAGCCTCGGGGGTTGCCGGCGTCCAACCGGAAATCGATGCCCTTCGCTGTCAGCGCTGCGGGGCCTGTTCTGATTTCTGTGCCTTCGGCGCCCTCGAGCTTCATTCCGATGGAATCAGGCGGATGCCCGGAGCGTGCAACGGATGCGGCGGCTGCAGGAGGGTCTGCCCGTCTCATGCGATTTCAGAAAAGCAGCGGCTTCTGGGTTCATCGCGACAAGGCAGCGCCGGACCGCATCTGACAGTGATCGCTGCCCGCCTTGCACCCGATGCGCGGTGCTGGGAGGCTGCGACGGCGGCATGGCTCAAATACTCGATGCGCATGAAGCCGGTACAGATCATCAAGGCCCCCCCCGGCCTGGGACGGGTCTCCCGGGAAAGCTGGCGGGAAGCCGACCGGG
>CAZQYQ010000386.1:0-3819 GCA_964597625.1 uncultured bacterium | reverse complement strand
GGTACCGACAAGGTTTCGAAAGTACAACGGTCAATCATAATTCTGGGATAGGTTCGTACATCGCATTGTCGAAGTAAATAAGGTTGGGCTTTCTTTCGCCGGCAGCATACGCAATGCGGTCGCTGAAAGAGTTGCTCGTGGCATGAACAGTTTGGTGTCCATTATTGCCGACCGGCCTCGAAATAATATCTGATTATATATGCGACTTGTTTTGCGGACACAAAGTAATGTACCTTTAACGGGAAAAGAGAAATTCTTGTTCTACCACGAGTGGGTCATCCCAGACCCTGAATTGGAGCCGAACGATGAAAAGATTCCTCTGCTGCGGAATCCTATTGGTCCTGTTGTGCCTGGGCACTGCCTACCCGGATGATTCCGGGGCAAGGTTTCAGAGCCTTTCCGGGAACGTTGAAATCCGCTCTGCCGCTGATACGGAGACCTGGGCCCCGGGAACGACCACTGTTGCATTGAACGCCGGCGACCATATCCGGACAGGCGGGAACTCAACCACGATTATCGGTTTTGCCGATTCTTCCACCCTCGTTATGAAACCCGAGTCTGAAATTGCCATCGATCACCTCTCGTCCGGAAAAACCCGAATCCGGGTGATCGACGGCCACCTCTGGGTCAACCTCAAGGCAATGACCGGAAACGGCTCTTTGGAAGTCGAGATGGAATCGGCAATTGCCGCCATCACCGGAACGAACATCACCTGCGGAAGCAGCCGCAATGGCGGAATCGAGACCGACACGGTCACGACTCTCCGGGGTGAAGCAGATGTGACGATCCGCGACACGGGAGAACACTTTTCCCTCGGCGAAGGCCAGCAGTTGACCATCCGAGGCGGCCAGGTGCAACAACAGACCGTCGACGTCAATACGCAGTCAACCCAGTGGAATAGCCAGCTGCAGAACATGGGAGGCGGCGTTGACATGGGGGATATCCCCGGGATCCTGCGCAACATCCGCGAGAATGAGGGTACGCTGATCCGCAATCTTCGCTCGAGTCTCGAGGGGGCGAACCGAGAAACAGCCCCGGCCCTGTTGAAGGCCGTTGATCGTGCCATCGGCGTGCTCGACGAGGACGCCATGACGATGAACAACTTCATGCGCCGCGTTCGCGAGTCGGGCACCCGCGCTGACCAGGGACTCGTCGGGGCCATTGCCGATGTCCTGCGAAGCAATGCGTCCTACCGCACCGATGTGGGCGCGATGCTGCGCCAGCTGCGGCAGATTGAGGCCTTGAACATCGGCGAGATTCCAATCCGGCTCGAGACGCTGCGATCATCACTGGCCAACGGGTTCAATGCGATTTCGGAGGCCAATGCAGCCATTCCCGATGGAACCGCCGCCAACGCACCTGTTATCCAGGAATTCCGCGCGAAATTGAACGAATATCAGCAGACCCTCGCTCAAGCCGAGGCCGAGGTGCAGCGAATCATACGGCAGCTTTCCGATTTGATCGCGGGGGGCCAGGGCAATGTTCAACAGGTCCGCGCCCTCGCCCGGCAGGCCGCCGCGATCAACGACGCCATCGCCGGGTATCGTCAGGCTCTGCGTCGGTTCTCTGCCCGGACTTTTGCCACGGCCACTCCCAATACCGAAGCCGAACAGGCTGCCGCTCAGCAGATCGGAGAACGCCTGACGGCCCTTGCCGAGCGTATCGCGGCCTTGTCTGATAAGTTGGGTCAGGTGCGCGAGGCGTTCGATCACGCTCGCAATGCGGTTGGGACTCCCGGCCAGAGCCAACAGGTCTATCTAGATGCGCGTGATGCGCTGAACAGCGCGGTTTTGGGAATGTTGGCCGATGTTGCCGGGGATCTCGAATCGCTTCGGGCTGATGTTCAAACCTGTAACGATCAGAAATCAACCTTCGTCAACGGGCTCGGCGACAAGTTAACCCAGAGCGCGGTGTTACGCAACGCCGTGAGCGATCTCAATCGCCGGCTGACGGATGTATCCACTCAGCTGATCTCCCTGAGCACCGATCTGACAAAATTCAAAAGCGAGCAGGCGTCGTTGCTCAATTCGCTCAATGTAACGATGATCGATCCCTCGCTGATGACTCAGCTGCAGGACCTCGAGGAGGGCATGTCGAACTCCATCCAGACGTTTGAAACCACATTGATGAGCCATGACGATTTGTTGAAACTGGGCGATGAAGCCCGGTTACGGCTCTCCATCCAAATCCTGGGGACATTCGCCAAAGTGAAACGATCGTATGTGAACGGCCAGCGGTTGTATGAATCGGCTACACGCGCGGCAGGCCGGGGGATCCTTACACAGGAGATGGAAGCAATCCAGTCGACCTGGGAACGGATCTCCGATGATTATCAGCGCATCGGAGGCGACTTCGAGGCGCGTGTTGCAGATCTTGAAAATCAGTTCAATACGATGCTGCATTGAGGCCGGAAGGAAACGATGATGAAAAAGCATGCGAATCTTCTGTTCGTTCTGGCCTTGATTGCCGGCCTGATCATCGGGTGCGGGAGCGGCGGGGGTGGGGGCGGCGGGAAGAATCCAATCGCCAACGAGGCTGATAACGGGTTGGTCAGGGCCACGTTGCATGGATTTCTGGCTGCAGTTCAGAGTTCGAATCCCCAGACGGCATTGAGTTTTTGTTCCCCCCGCCTGCAGATGGCACAGGGCTCGACTCTGCTTCTTGTCACGGATCTGATTGGAAAAAAATACGAGTTTACGGTTCCGGCCGACGGATATACCTATCTTTCCCCTGAAATGGTCATTGTCAAAGCCTACCATGAACGAATCGAAAACTACCGGGTCGAGCTGATCTTCACCCTTCTCAAGGAGAACGGGATCTGGTTCATCGACGACATGGAGATGATGAGCACGCCGATACCATCTCGTCTCTCCTTCTTCGTCGAGGCTGTGAAAGTTGGCCTCATCACCGTTGGTACTGACAAGTCCACTCCGGTTTCCCTGACCACTCCGACCCCGACGTTCGAGGTCATATTCAATTCAGATGCAGTGAATCTCGATTCCGCGACCTGGACGGTCAGGATCACTGATCAGAACACATTTGCCGTGTTCACAAACGCCACACCCGCGCAGTTCAGTATTCTTCCCTCGGGCTCCAAAGCCGTTCTGATCACCGTCGAAAACACCCCCAACGCTCTTCAGGCAGGCGGCCTGTATGCGTTTGAATTCTCTTCACCATCTCTGCGGAACGCAAGCGAAACTTCGCTGACAACGCCGAACGTCCACTATTTCCAGGTCAGTGGACAGCAGGCTGGCCAAGCTCCGACCGTCCAGGGCATCTCCTCTGGTTTGTATAAGACCGATCAGACCTTCACCATTGCGACAGAAGCCGGAAAGACCTATTCGTATTCGCTGGACAACGGAACTTCCTGGCTCACGTATTCTGGCCCGGTGACCTTATCAACGGACGGCACGTATATTATCATCGCGCGGGAAAATGCGACGGGCCAGATCCCAGCTCCGCTTTCCACCGGTATTTCCCTGATCATAGACAAAACCGCACCGCTGGCGCCGACCGTTTCGGGAATCACCGCCGGCACGTTCAATACCGCGCAAACCTTCCAGGTCGCCGGCGCCGAAGCAAACGGCACCCTGTATTATTCGCTGGACAACGGCACCACGCCGGTCGTTTATTCCTCCGCCGTGACCGTGGCGAACCCCGGAACCTATCAGATCGTGGCCTGGCAGGTCGATGCAGCCGGCAACATCGGCGCCAGATCAAATGCCATCACCCTGATCATCAATAATCCCAATAACACCGATACCACCGCACCGCTGGCGCCGACCGTTTCGGGAATCACCGCCGGCACGTTCAATACCG
>CAZQYQ010000385.1:0-3879 GCA_964597625.1 uncultured bacterium | reverse complement strand
CAGGCCGCCGGCAAAGCTGAAGCCGGCCTTGGTGTTGATCTGGCCCTGGTTGATGCCTGCAAGCTGGTATTCGACGGGATCTTCGATCGTCACGATGTTGATGGCCGGGTCCTTGATGCGCATCAGCGAGGCGTACAGCGTCGATGTCTTGCCGCTTCCCGTGGGGCCGGTGACGAGAATGATGCCGTTGGGCTTTCCGAGAAGCGTCGCATACCTGACCAGAACGTCATCTGCGAAGCCGAGATCCTCGAGGCCGAACAGAACGCGGCTCTTGTCCAATATTCGCATGACTATTTTTTCGCCGCGAAGGGTTGGATAGGTTGAAACGCGAAGATCGATCTCGCGGCCCTCATGATTCAGCTTGATGCGCCCGTCCTGCGGCACGCGCTTTTCAGCGATATCGAGCTCGGCCATGACCTTGCAGCGTGAAATGGTCGCGGCTTCGAGGTTCTTCGGAAGGGCCATGACTTCCTGAAGCATGCCGTCGATTCTGAAGCGCGTGCGCATGACGGCATCATCAGGCTCGATATGGATATCCGAGGCCTTCTCTTTTATCGCACGCATGATAATAAGGCTGACCAGCTGGATGATATTCGCCTGATCGGCGGCGGAAAGATCGATGACGGCGTTCTGATGGCCGATTCCGGCTTTCACAACGGTTCCCTGGATCTTTTTCGCGAAATCCTGGAGGCTGGCGGCTGATTTGAGATCGCCTCCCGGAACGGAGGAGACTCCGGAAGAAGACTGAGAAGCTCCGCCACTGTCGGAGGCTCCGCCGCCGTAATACTGGTCGAGCGTTTCCTGGACCTCGGTCATGGTGGTGACCAGGGGCTTGATGTCGCAGTTTGTTGTATATTTGAGATTATCTATCAAAAAGCTGTCGAGCGGATCGACCATCGCGACCGTCAGCGCGCCTTTGACGCGGAGAAGCGCTATGCAGTGGTATTTCCGGGCAATGTTCTCGGGGATGATCTTGACGATCTTCGGGTCGATGACATAGTTGCGCAGGTTCGCATAGCTGAAATTCAGCTTGCTTCCGAGAAAATCGAGGAGCTGTTGTTCCTTCAGATACCCCAGCCGAAGAAGCGTGTATCCGAGGGTGTCGCTTGACTTCTTTTGCTCGGCAAGGGAGGTCCTGAGCTGTTCTTCGGTAATCAGTTTCTCGCTGACGAGAGACTCGCCGAGCAGGCGTTTTTCGATGCGTGCCATGGATGTTGAAGCCTCAGCCTTCGGTTGATATGCCGAGATTCTGTTCGAACTGCTTTTGTGCGTTGAGCACGTAATCCACGATCACTTTCTCATGGTCGGATGACACATTGTTGAACGAGATGATGCCTTCGAAGGTATCCTTGCCCATGGTTTCCTCGGCCGCGCCGTTGAGCTTGCGCAGGCGCACAAGGCGGCCCTGCACGCCCTGGACGAACTGGCTCCCGAGCTGGAAGGCGAAGATGACATACTTGCCCTGCTCGATGTCTTCGTTGGTTTCGACGACGCAGCCGCCGGCCGACAGGTTCGTGATGACGCCGCGCATCTCGTAATCGCCGCTGCTGAGGCTGCTGTCGATGAGTTCTCCCGAGAGAAGCACCTTGAACTTGCAGGGAATGCGCGTCTCGGTGCGGACGAACGCGCGCTTGGTGGCGCCTTCGACCTTGAACTTGAATGGCACGAGAGCATTCTGGAAGACATCGGAAAGCGTGCGCAGTTCGCGGGCCGAACTGCTCGTCTGATCGACGATGACGGTGCGGCTCAGAGCCGTGCTCGCAACGTTCTGTATCTGTTGCGATATTTGATCGGTGATCTTGGAAATCATGTTCACTTTCTGATACATGACGTCGGATGTCTGGCTCTGGCGCTCTGCGGAGTCGCTGATGTCCTTGATGATCTCGTTGAGCTTGAGGGCCGTATCGACCATTTTGCTGAGGCTCGTGTCGACGGCATTGATGACATCCATGCCCTCATGCACCTTGTTCGTATTCGAACGCATCATCTCAGCCGCATTCTCGGTTTTCACAAGAATGTCATTGATGAGGTTGTTGATCTTCTTCGAGGATTCGGCGGAGCCGCGCGCGAGTTTCCGCACTTCATCGGCGACGACGGCGAAGCCGCGGCCATGCTCGCCGGCGCGTGCCGCTTCGATGGCGGCGTTCAGGGCAAGAAGGTTTGTTTTCTCGGCAATATTCGCGATCTCGGTTAAGATGGCCCCGATCTGCTTGCTGCGGTCGTTCAGATCGTTGACGAGGTTTGCCGAGCCTTCCGTGAGCTCTTTGATTCTCATCATCTTCTCGACCGACTGTTTGACGGAACTTTGCGTATTCTGTGCTATTTCAGCGACGCCCTGACTGTCCTCGCGGGCGATGACGAGCTTTGAGCTGATGTCCTTGCTCAGGCTGAAGCTGCTTTCAAGCGAAGAGATCGTCTCGCGGAGATTGCTGGCATTCTCGACGGCGTTCTTGTTGATGCTGTCGACTTTTTCGACGATCTCCTTGATGACGGTCGAACTGATCTGGGCCGTGCGGTCCAGGTCGGTCGACGCTTCTTCCAGGCGCAGGGAGATGACAAGAACACGCTTGAGGACGGAAACGACCAGCTTGAACATCTGGTCGAAGACGTCCAGCTCACGGCTCAGACCTGATTTCTTGCTGATGAAGGTGTTGCGCTGAAGACCGACTTTCGTTTCAAGCTCATCAAGAACCAGATTGATCAGCCCGGAGATGATCTCGCGACCGAACCAGCCGATCAGAACGCCGACGACGGCGCCGATGCCGAGAGTCCCGAGGATGAAATTCATTTTGGCGGCCGTGGCGACCTTGCCGATGACGAGCCCCAGGCCCGCGAAACAGCAACCGGCAATCGCGCCGATGATAAAGGAGAAAACCCAGACGTTGCGCTGCGAATCAGAATTCTTGTTGATAATGATCGAGGAAAGTGCCATCAGCAAAAGACCTCCCCGATCATGGATTCAGAGTCACGCCATCCGGCCTTGATCAACATTCCGGATCAGGCCTCCCCATCTTCCTGGGACTGGCTGTCACGCCGCCGGACATTGCTCTTTACCGGCTTCAGCTCTCGTTGAACCTTGTCAAGAATTCCATTCACGAATTCACAGCTGCGTTCGGTCGAAAACTTTTTTGCCAGTTCTATTGCTTCATTTATGGAAACATTCACCGGTATTTCCTGGAAGTGCAGCAGCTCGCAGGTCGCGAAACGAAGAATGCACCGGTCAAGGCTTGCCATGCGGTCTAAAGACCAGTTGTCCGTGTAGCGCGAGAGAATGGCATCGATGTCGATCTGATGTTCGATCGTACGCTCGACCAGGTCGCGCGCGAACTGCTCGATCTCGAGCAGGCTGGCGGCTTTTTCGAATGCCCTGCCGCAGAAAATATCGAGCTCCGCGAGCAGATCCGGCATTTCGCGGCATTCGGGAAGCAGCTCTTTCGCCGCGGATTCCACTTCCTGTCTCGCGGAAGCCGCATCACGCCTTGAGGAGATGAAACGGCCGGCAACGCCGTGGGCAAAGCCCTCGACGTCGCCGGCCGCCGGGTTATTCCCGACGAGACGCACGGCCAGTTCACGGGCGAAAGTCTCTATGGGCGCCTGCAGGAGATCTTCGGCGATCGCGTGTTCGATCGCCTCGTTCGGCGCCTGCTGAACCAGATCAATCTGATACAGCGCTTTCAGAGCGGTTTCCCTGGCTTTTCGCCTTCGTGACGGCATGTGCGTTCCTTCGGTTTATCGCTTCAGGCCTGGAGAGCCTTGAGCGGAGTGTGATTCTGTTCCTTGAGGACCTTCTCGCGCAGTTCCCGATACTTCAGTGAAGCATGGGCGGCGGCGAGACGGGCGATCGGCACGCGGAACGGCGAGCAGGAGACGTAGTTCAGG
>CAZQYQ010000384.1:0-3891 GCA_964597625.1 uncultured bacterium | reverse complement strand
GAAACCGGCAACATGACCCTTGAACGCATGAAGGCCGTCATCGATCTGCGCCGCACCTGCGAGCTGATCCGTGACACCGCCGCCTGCGGCCTCGGTCAGACAGCGCCGAACCCGATTCTCTCGACGCTCCGCTACTTCAAGGAGGAGTATGAAGCGCACATCTACGACCGGAAATGCCCTGCCGGCCGCTGCAAATCGCTGCTGAAGTATATGGTCGACCCGAAAGTCTGCATCGGCTGCGGTATCTGCAAAAAGAAGTGCCCGAACGCCGCCATCGTCGGTGAAGTCAAGCATGCGCATTACATCGTCAATGAAAAGTGCGTGCGCTGCGGCGTCTGCTTCGAGGTGTGCCCGAAAAAGGCCATCAGCTGTTCCTGATCAAGGAGACGACACGTCATGTCAATGGTCAATGTAACCATCAACGGCACTAAACATCAGTTGGAAGCGGGAATGACGGTTCTCGAAGCCTGCCGCAAGATCGGCGTCGACATTCCCACCCTCTGCCATCTCAAGAATCTCGCGCCGTCGGGCAGCTGCCGCATCTGCGTGGTCGAAGTCGAAAAGGCCCGCACGCTGGTTCCGTCCTGCGCGTTCCCGATCGCCGAAGGCATGGTCGTGCGCACGAACACCGAGCGCATCCGCCAGGCCCGCAAGATGATCATCGAGCTGTTGCTCGCCAACCACCCGTCTGATTGTCTGAACTGCAATCGCAGCCTCAGCTGCGAGCTCCAGAAACTCGCCATGGAATACGAGGCCGAGCACAAGCCGTATATGAAGGCCAAGCGGCACCATGCGATCGATGCCAGCTCGCCGTCGCTGATCCGCAATCCCGACAAGTGCATCATCTGCGGCCGCTGCGTGCGCGTCTGCGAGGAAGTCCAGGGCGTCGGTGCCATCGACTTCACCAAGCGCGGCTTCGAATCGATCGTTCTGCCGGCATTCAACGATGAACTGGCCGACACCACCTGCGTGAACTGCGGCCAGTGCATCAAGGTCTGCCCGACCGGCGCCCTGAGCGAGAATTTCTCGGTTAAGGACGTCATCGACGCCCTCAACACCAAGGATAAAGTCGTCGTCTGCCAGATCGCCCCGGCGGTCCGCGTCGCCCTCGGAGAGATGTTCAACGTCGACGAGGACAACGTCGCGCCCCTGCTGGTCGATGCTCTCCATCGCATCGGCTTCAAGCATGTCTTCGACACCAACTTCGCGGCCGATCTGACGATCATGGAAGAAGGCACCGAGCTTGTCACCCGCCTCACCACGGGCGGCGTGCTTCCGATGATCACGAGCTGCAGCCCTGGCTGGATCAAATTCATCGAGCATTTCTACCCCCAGATGCTGCCGAACCTGTCGACCTGCAAATCCCCGCAGCAGATGCAGGGTGCCGTCATCAAGAGCTACTGGGCGAAGAAGATGAACATCGATCCGAAGAACATCTTCAACGTCTCGATCATGCCCTGCACCGCCAAGAAGTTCGAAGCCCAGCGCCCCGAAATGGAAGTCGACGGCATCCGTGACGTCGATGTCGTTCTGACGACCCGCGAAGTCGGAAAGCTGCTGCGTGCCTTCGATGTCGAGCTCAAGTCCTGCAACAAGGTCGAGTTCGACAATCCGCTCGGCGAGTCCTCCGGCGCCGGCGCCATCTTCGGCGCCACCGGCGGCGTCATGGAAGCAGCGCTGCGCACGGGCTACATGCTGGTTACGGGCAAGGAGCTCGAAAAGATCGACATCGAGGCCGTTCGCGGCTTCGAGGGCGTAAAGGAAGCAACGGTCCAGGTCGGCGACATTCCGGTCAGCATCGCGATTGCCTCTGGTCTCGCGAATGCCCGGAAATTACTGGATATGGTGATTTCCGGCCAGAAGAAGTATCACTTCATCGAGATCATGGCCTGCCCGGGCGGCTGCCTCAACGGCGGCGGCCAGCCGACCACCTTCGATGTCGATGCTCTCCGGAAACGGCTTGCGAAGATCTACGCCATTGACAAGAACAGCAAGATCCGCCGCTCGCACGAGAACGAATCGATCAAGACGCTGTATGCGGAGTTCCTGCAGAAGCCGAATTCGCCGGTTTCCCACAAGTATCTGCACACTCATTACCACGCCCGGCCCGAGAAGTGCTGAGCGAGCGCATTCAGGAAAAGGAGCGATATTCATGACGAACACAGGCAAAACCGTTCTTATCGTTGAAGGCGACGGTGAGTGCGCTTCCTTCTGCAGCGATGTTCTGAAGAAGGACGGATTCAAGGTGAACTACGTCACGACCGCGGAAGCGGCCATGCAGGCCATAAATGATGGCAAGATTCCCGATATCATCGTCACTGAGATGCTTCTCGAGCGCGATGACTCCGGAATCGTTCTGTGCCACTGGCTCAAGAAGAATCCCCGGACGGCCGGGATTCCGATTCTCATGCTCAGCGATGTTGCGCGCGCCCGCGGGATCACCTTCGACCTGAAGACCCCCAGCGCCCGCGAGTGGATTCTCGCCAACGACTTCGCTGACGAACCGATCCGCGAAGAGCAGCTTCTGGCGCACATTCACCACCTGCTCGGCCAGCCCGCGATGGCCGAAGAGGAACACCACCACTGATCCATTCAGCAATTCACCCGGCCCGGTCGCACATGCGGCCGGGTCTTTTTTTTCCGGAAAATTCGATGGCGCCTGTTTTCTCTTTCGTCATCCGGTTGATTGAGAGGGTGGCGTGCCGGGTTGCAGGGAAGTTCCAGTCCAGTGCTTGCGGACTCATCGGAACGTGGAGGAACAATTGCCGAACAGAGCCTTCGAAGATACGCCAGATTTTTGTTATACTACAGAGCTGTGCTCCTCATTTTCATTTTGGAGGAACTCATGTTGTATTCCAGGATCTTCAGACCCGCGCTTCTTGCCATGCTGCTCCTCATGCCGCTGACCTCGCAGGCCGCCCTCGAGGAAGTCCCCAACTACGAGGCGCTCGAGTATTCCCCAGCCAACGTTACGGTTTTCGTCCGTCATCTCGAATCCGAGCGGGCAAACCTGCTGAAGGAGCTCCAGGGAAAATACGCCGACAAACCGGATAAGATCGCCCAGAATGCCGATCTTTCTGCTTTCGACAAGATGCTCCGTGACGCAAAGAGTCTTGCGGCATCCGGCCAGGCAGGCGATGACGGGGCAACCGCCTTTACCCGCCTTCAGCGCGTTCACTACAGCGTCCTTGCAAACCTCGATCTCGGGACGGTCGAACCCAAACTCAAGCGCAAGATCCGCTTCACAGCGAGTGTTCTCGGCGGCCCGCTGATTCTGAACGTCCCCCAGTGCTACGGCCCTGAAAACAGCATCGGAGAACGACATGCGAAGAAAGAGGCGGCGCGGCTGTTCAAGCCGGGCGCCGACGTTCCGGTTTCTTTCGAAGAGCTGGCACAGATGACCCCGGTCGAGATTTCACGGCTTGAACCCGGTGCTGATCATCCCGCTATCCGGCCTGTGGTTCCCGGCGACCATTACCAGGCCTTCCTCGACGATATGGTTTCCATGATCCGGAAGCAGAGCCCGAAATTGGCCCGCTTCGATCCCTCGTATGCGCGCCGCGTGCTGTTCTTTGATGATATCGATACCGATGCCACGTCCCCAAAAATCGGAACCAAAGACCGGTTCGGTCTGAAATGGAAGCTCAAATGGGGCGACGAGGTTCATACCGATGTCGCCATGACCCGAATCTATATGGATCTGGGCGGAACCTGCAGTGATCTGAAATGGTATTCCGGTCCGGGGGAATCGATCCTCGTCCTCGATCCTCCCTCGAAAACCGGCCCCGAGGCCGTTCACGCCTTTCACGAGCTTTCGACGAAGCTTCTCGAATCGCGATTCCAGTTTCATGCCGATCGATATCTCCTGACGGGGACGGTTTTGAAAGACAG
>CAZQYQ010000383.1:0-3897 GCA_964597625.1 uncultured bacterium | reverse complement strand
CACGATGACCTGTTTGCTGCCGCCGACCACCGAGCCGCCGACCCCGCCGACCGTATCCTGCTGATTTTCCGAATCCACCAGGAGCCGCTCAGCCTCTCCCGAGGCACCCTTCGGCGACTCATAATAGACTTCGATTCCCTGAATGACGCGACGGCTGTTGTAATTTCCATGAATGCTGACAAAGACATCCGCGCCATTGTGAGCGGCGATCTGGCTGCGTCGTTCAAGAGGAATGATGTAATCGCCGTTTCTGGTTAAAATGGCTTTGTATCGGGGATCTCTGTCAAAATATGCCTTCACAAGCCGCCCCATCTGCAGCACGTAGTCTTTTTCAATGACGCCGTTATGACGAGCGCCCGGATCTTCGCCGCCATGCCCAGGGTCGATTACAACGATTCGTACATTGCCGGCCTTGAGACGGCTGATTTCTTCGACTTCCTGGGCCCGGCGCGCCTCTGCGGAAGCCGCCGGCTCACTGAGGAAAATAACGATACGGTCGGTTTTTCCAGAACTCGCCGGAAGGACAAACGTCCTGTTCAGAACCCGTCAGCGGGTTTGAGAAATACCCGGACTCCACCGCGCACCCGCTCCTGGACGGAAAGCGTCTGGACGAAGGAGTTGTTCAGCGGATAATTCTGCCTGCCGGGCCGAAACGAAGAGTTATCGATATCAAAGAATATAGTTCCATCCGTTAACGACTGAACGGGTGAAACACGCGGCACACCGTTCATTTCGAGAACGATCTGCGCTTCCTCAGGACTCTGCCAGAATCTGATGTCCGTAATGCGGAGGTCCTGAGCATATGCCTGCGATAAAGCGCCAAGCAGAATCGCTGCAACGAAGAAGAAAAGCAGCAGCGACCGTGAATGCCTGGTATTGGAGACCATCATTTCATACTCCCGGCTGATAAGTGGTATAAGTCCAGTTCTTTTTGCACATGAACGGGACGGAAGTATAGCAGAGTCCTGTGCCCCTGAAAAGGCCAAACAGCAGTTCCCGTTTCAGGTGTCGGATATCCCGGGATTTCTCCACGGATAATTCAATCCCGCTTTTCGCACGGGAGGATTCCGCATCGCCAGCTCGGATTTCACGCAGCAGGACTGCGGAACTGGTGGAGGATCGCGAGAGATGCCCCCATCAGGGAAACTCGCACTTTTTCCTGAGAGCACCCCGTAAACGAAGCAGATACTCGGCTCGAGGAATTTCAAAGGCCCCGAGCCGTGCGGTATGAGACGTGATCACCTGCGTATCAAAGAGAAGAAATCCTCTTTTCTTCAGCCTTTCCATCAGCGCCCCCAGGGCTATCGATGAAGCGTTCGAAACAGCATGAAACATCGATTCCCCGGCAAAAAGACCTCCGAGAGCAACCCCATAAACGCCGCCGGCAAGCATGTCATCCACCCATACTTCCGCGCTGTGGGCAAATCCCATGTGAAACAGGCGTGTATAGGAAACAACAAAATCACGGCTTATCCAGGTGTCTTCACGGCCAGGCGCGGGTTCTGCGCACCTTTCCATGACGTTTTGAAACGCCTTGTCGAATGTGATATGGAACCGCTCAGATCTCAGATACCTTTTCGACCTTTCCGACAACTCGAACCCGTCGATATCGAAAACGGCCCTCGGATCCGGGGACCACCAGGTAATCGGATCTGAGCTCCAGGGGAATATTCCCCGGGCATATGCCCTGATAAGAGTTCCAGGCAGCATGTCCCCACCGACCGCAAGCAGGCCGTCTTTTCTTGCATATTTCGGGTCAGGAAAAGACACAAGGCTTGGAAGTTGCTCTTCCAGAGCTTTGATTTCACTCGAATAATCAGATTTCACAGGTTCCATCGGCATGTCACATCATTGCAATTCAAATCCGGTTATGATACCTTGCAAACCACATGGATGCTACTGACATTCACTATTCTTAAGATTCGGCAACAATACAGGTAACTGCATGACACAATCAATCATTTATTATTTTCTGGCGGTTTATCTGATCGGTTCAATTCCCATAGGCGATATCTGTGCCCGTCTTTTCAAGCACGATACCGTTTTCAAGCCGGGCGAGTGGACAACAAAACACTCCGGCGATGTGTTCGGGCTCCTCGGAATGAAGCTTGGAATAGTCATCACAATCCTTGATATCCTCAAGGGTTGGCTGGCAATCTCCCCTCTCCTTCAGTATCTCGCCCACCCTTCCCCGGATTCCCAGACCTGGGTCATGTGCACCGGGGGCGTCCTTGTCGTTATCGGACACTGCCATTCGCTTTTTCTCGGATTTAAAGGCGGGAAGGGCCTGGCCCCGACGGCGGGGGTTCTTTTCACGATTTTGCCCGTTCCAGCCTTCATCTCTTTTCTGATCTGGGCCGCCCTTTCCTTCTGGGGCCTCTCCGTCAGGCCAGGCGCTGTCAGCGCCGCCGGAGCAATGCCTCTGGTCAGCATTCCCTATATCTACTATATTGCCCCTGAACAATTGATGTATCTGTATGTTGTGGCGGCATTGTCGATCTGCACCATGTGGGAATATCGGGCAAGCCTGTTAAGTTATATGGGGCTCGGGCCGTCATCACCGCCTCCCCCGCCGGTTCAGGACCAGAATCAGGGCCAGTGAGGGAATATACGACGCCGAGCTTCACTTCGACGTCGTATCTGTTTTCTTCTCTCCCGCTTCATACGAAATCGAAATTTTCTCCGGGGTGATCAGAGTTCTGAATGAAGACGGGTGAAGATCTCGCATAAACAATTGCATGAAAAATGTTTGTGCGGTTGATTCGATTTTCTTGAAGGGCGGTTTCGGCTCAATAAGAATTGCACCGACTTTTCTGGTGCGGTCGAATTGAATCGTGATCAGATAAACGGCAAGCAGCATTCTGCTTTGTTTACCGAATGCGTAAGAATGAGGCTTTGCGCCGTATGCGCGCAAAATGTTCTCGACTTCCCGAACCTGCATGCCGAACACCCCCTGTGGGACATCCGGTGCCGCAAGATGGTTATCCATGAAGGGGTCGAAGCCTGCCAGACTTCCGGATACCGTTCCCGAAGGAGGTTTCATGAACGACGCCGGGGACGACGCCACCGCCTTGGTCGCCATCGCTGGAACCAGTACAGGAGCCGCTGAAATCGGAGCGGCTTCACCCTCGGTTGGCGCCAACTGGGCCAAAACGGTTTCCGAAGTCATTATATATACCATTGTGCATATAATGAAGGTGGCGTTTTTCCATGCATCATAGCGATTGTCATGTCGTGCCTGTCGTTTTATCATCCCTGTGAGAGTAGCACATTTCATCATGCTTTCACACGTTTCTCCCGGCAAGACCGGCATCTGTCACCGCAGTTGTGGTTTTTTTGACGCCTGCATGAGTTGATGATATCGTGACAGGAGAGGGGAAAAACACACACAGGGAGGATCGGGGGTAACCCCGAATCAATCGGCATGAAAAATAAAATGGTTGCTGTACTCGTTGCGCGAAAATTCCATGATGATGAAGTTTCAAGCCCGGTTGCCTATCTTCGGGAACACGGAGCCGATGTTCGTTTTATCGGCATCCAGAAAGGGACATGCACGGGTTTGAACGGAACCAAGATCACCGTTGACGCAACGATTCAGGAAGTGCACGCCAATGAATTCGACGCCTTGGTGATCCCGGGAGGCCGGGCCCCTGAGATTCTGCGGCTGGACGATGACGTTCTGAACTTCACAAAGGAGTTCATGATGCAGGCCAAGCCAATTGCCGCGATCTGCCATGGCACTCAGGTTCTCATATCCGCAAAACTTGTCGGCGGCCATAAAATGACCTGTTATCCGGGCATTCGGGATGATCTGATGAATGCCGGCGCGCTCTATCGGGACAGTGAAGTCGTCGTCGACGGGAACCTCATTACGTCACGAACACAGGATGATCTGAA
>CAZQYQ010000382.1:0-3906 GCA_964597625.1 uncultured bacterium | reverse complement strand
AATTCCGGGTGGAAAGAAAGGTGCGGCGCCTCCGGGAGCGGTCGCGTTCAAACCTGGTCACCCCGAAGCGCCCTCCATGGCTCAGCTGCCGCCGATAGACCGTTCGGCGGCCGATGGATTGCCCGTTGCGCCGGTTGATCAGGCTTCGGCCGGCACCCCCGTGAGCGTTTCATCGTCAACCCCGGTGAGCGCCGTCATCGCGTCGGCCGCATACGGGTTCGATGAGGTTGCCGCGGTTCTGAACCCTGATGGGCCGATCGCATCATCGCCTGAGCAGACGGATGTTCTCGGAATGGCGACGATTGCGACCGGAGCGGCCGCCCCGGTCGCAGGCGCGAATAATCCGGCCGCCATTCCCGATGCCGATCTTGCCCTGGGAAGCCTTGAAAAGCTTGAAACCGGCGAGGGAAACAATTACCACGGAAGTCTTGGCGCTGACGGCGACAGTCTTCTGTTCTCGTCGAACCGCTCTTCAGGCGGCGCTGATGCGAAATACCAGTGCTATTTCCGGTCGTTGAAAACCAAATCGGGGCCGGTACGGCTCTTTGCATGGCCCGGAAATGTCTGGACGCCCGAGTTTTCGAGTGACGGCAAACAGCTCGTTTTTTCGAGCGACAGTGCGAAAGACGAGCAGATATTCGTCTTTGACCGCCTTACCCAGCAGCATCGCAGCATCACGACCGGTGGTGGAAAAAACATGATGCCCGCGCTGTCCGCGGACGGCAAATTCGTCGTATTCACCTCGAACCGCAAGGGCACGAACGATATCTGGATGATCGGCGTCGACGGCCAGGGCCTCGTGCAGCTGACATCCGGCCCCGAAGATGACCGGGAGCCGAGATGGTGGCCCGACGGGAAGTCGATCGTCTTCACCCGGATCGTCCAGAAAATGAAGGTCTCGCATATCATGAAAATGACCATCGAGCCGGTGGGAAAGCCCGAGCCGCTCGTGTCGGATACCAGCCGAAACTGGCTTGCCGACCCTTCTCCGGACGGACGATGGCTTGCCTATGTTCGATCTGAAAGCGATGATGGCAGTAAAAATGTGATTCGCGTCAGGCGCATTGATTCTGGAAAAGAGTTCGCGGTTTCAGCGTTCGGCGGGGCTGACGCCTTCAGGCCGATCTGGACGCGCGATGGCGCGGGGCTTGTTGCTCATGCCGATCAGGGCGGCCGCAAGAGCCTGTATCTGGTCAAACTGAAGAAGACACCACTGAATTGATTGCCATTCCGTTTCCCAGCATTCTCCTCTCCGCCCTGCCGATCGGGGTGTTCATCCTGCTGTTTCGGTCAGCCCTTGCAGATCCCGCCCTGCGGGAGGCTTCTCTCGCGGGTGGAATCGCGGGAGCCTTGGCTCTTCTTCCCATCAAGTTCGCTCTGTATCCGGTATTGCAAATGGCTCTGGGAATCGATCTGCGATCGCTTCTGGCCGACTCGGAAGACCTCTGGGTACGTTTCTGCGTTGCGGTGGTCCTTGTGGGCGGCCTCGAAGAAACGATGAAACTCGGGGCGGCCCTGGCCGGTGTCGGCTGGATGGGCAGTCTGAGACGATCTACGGCGATATTCATGGCCGCTCTTGCCGCCGGCATAGGATTCGCCGCTATAGAAAGCATTGACTATATATCCATGTTCGGTGCGGACGTTCTTCTCACAAGAATTCCTGTCAGCACGACCGGTCATGTCCTTTTTTCCGGAATCGCCGGCTGGGCTGCTGCCATCGCGCTTTGCAGACAGCCGGAAACCGGTGAGGGAGTGGCGACATGGCGTGGCTACGGTCTGTTCCTGGCCGGACTGCTCGTATCGGCGGTCCTTCACGGCGCATTCAACATGATTGCCATGCAGACCGTCGCTTCGACCTCGATTCCGTTGCTGGCGGCCATGCTGCTTTTCGGCATCGCGCTGCTTCGCGAGGGCTGGACGCGTGTTCTGATTCTCGATAGAGCCGAACGGCCCTGCGACGACCCCTGCATCTTCTGCGGAGCTCTTCCCGCAGATGCATTCGGTAGATTCTGCGCCGGTTGCGGCGCAAGGAGACCCATCACATGACCATGACGTACCCGACGAGCCCTGACAAACCAAGAATCATCGCGATAGCCGTTCAGGTTCCGGAACAGTCTGATGAAGAGCTTGAAGACTCTCTCGCCGAGCTGGCGGAACTTGTGAAAACAGCTGGCGGCATCGTCGTCGGACGGGTCATTCAGAAACGGAACCGGATCGACCGGTCCGGGTATTTTGGCTCGGGAAAATTGAAGGAAGTGGCGGATCTGATCGGAAAAACCGAAGCGGTTCAGGTCGTTGCCGATGATGAGCTGACCTCGCTTCAGGTACGACGCCTGGAAGAGGGAATCGGATGCGAGGTTCTCGACCGTACCGGCTTGATACTGAATATCTTTTCGGCCCATGCTTCGACCCGCGAGGGAAAGCTTCAGGTCGAACTTGCAGCCGTTCACTACTCCCTTCTTCGCCTTGTCGGCGGATACAGCGCCTTGTCGAGGCAGCGCGGCGGCATCGGCCTGAAGGGCCCGGGCGAAACCAAGATCGAGACGGACCGGCGCGTTCTGAAAATGCGCCTCAAACGGTTGAATGAGGAACTCGACAAAGTCGTGCAGGATCGCGATCTGCAGCGCAGCAAACGCACGGACCGGTATGCCCCGCTCTTCGCCCTGGTCGGATACACGAATGCCGGCAAATCCACGCTTCTGAACGCCATGAGTGGCGCAAACGTGCAGGTCTGTGACGGCCTGTTCACCACTCTCGATCCGACGGCGCGCCGGGTAGAGCTCACCGGTGGCCGCTGGGCGATCCTGTCGGATACGGTCGGATTCATCAGGAAACTGCCGCATGGCCTCGTACGTGCGTTTCGCGCGACGCTCGAAAGCGTCCGCCACTCACAGGTGCTGATCCATGTCTGTGATGTATCGAACGTCCAGGCGCGGGATCATCTGGCGGCGGTCGAACAGGTCCTTCAGGAAATGAAGCTCGAAGATCCCGACCGGATTATCGTCTTCAATAAAATAGACCGCGGTGTTCCGCACAACAAGGAAACGCTGTCCGCGCTCTTCCCGGGGGCGATTTTTCTCTCGGCCCGCACCGGCGAAAATCTGGACGAGCTCAAACAGGTCATGGCAGATAAAATGGCGGCTTCGTTTCAGGTGGTTGAACTTGAGCTGCCGACCAACGCACCAATTCTCAAGGACATCAGGCTTCTGGGCCGCATTCTCAGGGAAGAGTGGGGCGAAGGAACCATCCGCCTTCAGGCTGATCTTCCACGCAAATTTCTGCCGCGTGTCGCAGAATTTACGACCGGGAACGTGTAAATCGGCAGTATCGGGTTCTGCGAAGTGAAAACGATGCTTCCCGCCCTGGCCCTGGCGATCACTCGTTCAAATAGGAATCATATGCCGGATCGAGCTTGTACTTTGTCCAGCCTGTCTGATAATCGTATCCCCATGACGAAATTGCTGCGTGATCCCTCATCGGATCTGCAGGAATAACCATCAGATACCCTCGTCCGGGAGTGGTGGTTGCGAGATCCCCGAATTTGGCTGTCAAGGGGTATTCCCCCTTGTCTGCTCGATATTCCATCAAGGCCTTGCGGATGGCCTTGAGATTCGCTTTCATGACGGCGACTTCGCTCTGGGCTACATAGTCGCTGTAGTAGGGTGTGGCAAGTGCAACGAGAGCCGCGATGACGGCGACCACGATGATGAGTTCAACCAGAGAAAAACCGTTTCTGATCGTGCGCCTGTTAAAATACCGCATATTATATATGCCAGCGTGTTTGTTGATAGTCATTGCACTCTCCTGGATTACCATGATGAATACGTCGTGCCGTCAAAGGCTGTCGTCCAGCCTCCGATAAAGTCTGCATCCACGGGAAACCGTATGTCGAGGAGCCGGTAAACC
>CAZQYQ010000381.1:0-3907 GCA_964597625.1 uncultured bacterium | reverse complement strand
ACGTGTTGGGTACGAAGTCGAGATCGCAGCCCTCTCCCGGCTGGTCGAGATTGACTGTCGGGTGCAGAAAGCCGCCGGTCATCTGAATCAGCGTCGCGACCGTTCCCACTGCGCCAGCCGCGCCGAGCAGATGACCGATCATCGACTTGGTCGAGTTGACGGCGAGCTTCTTCGCGTGATCCCCGAAAATCCGCTTCAAAGCGACAACTTCGACCGGATCACCGACCGGAGTCGATGTTCCGTGAGCATTCACGTAATCGACCTGTTCGACCGGCACCGAATGCCACGCAAGCGCCTGTTTCATCGCCAGATAGGCACCTTCGCCGTTCGGGTCGGGGGCCGTGAAGTGATATGCATCCGCGCTGCAGCCGTATCCGACGAGCTCCGCGATCGGTTGCGCACCACGCTTTCTCATGCTTTCTTCCGTCTCGATGACAAGAATGCCGCCGCCCTCGCCCATGACGAAGCCATCGCGATCTTTATCGAAGGGACGCGAGGCTTTGACCGGTTCGTCATTGCGGGTCGAGAGAGCCTTCATCTGCGCGAAACCGGCAACGGTGAGCGGTGTAATTCCGGCTTCAGCCCCGCCGCAGACCATCGCGTCGACAAGGCCGAGCTGAATTTTCTGCCATGCCTCACCGATCGCGTGCAATCCCGAAGCACAGGCCGAAACGACGCAGTAGTTGGGGCCCTTGAATCCGTGGGTAATGGCAAGGTTGCCAGCCGCGATATTGCAGATCATCATCGGCACCAGGAACGGACTGACCCGGCCGGGGCCTGATTTCAAATAGGTGTCATACTCGCTTTCCATGGTGGCGATGCCGCCGATTCCGGTCGCGATAATGACACCAACGCGGTTGGGATCGAGATTTTCAGAAGTAATGCCGGACTGCTTGATCGCCATCTCGCCCGCAGCCATCGCGAACTGAGAATAGCGGTCATGCCGCCTCGCTTCCTTTTTGCCGATATACAGGGTCGGATCGAAGTTCTTGACCTCCGCGGCAATGCGGGCCGTATGCCTGCCTGCATCGAAACGGCTGATCGTGCCGACGCCACTGACGCCGGCCTTCAGGTTGCGGGCGAACTCTTCGATGCCGATTCCGATGGGAGTAACGGCTCCCATGCCGGTTACGAACACCCGTTTCATCGTGACGGACTCCTTCTGATGACGTGATTCCGGTTTTTCAGGCGTCGACAAACTCGAGGCCGTCGAAAAACATGTGGAAGATCTCCTGCACCGTCATGATCTTACGAACCTTGTAGACATGCTCGCCCGCGAAGACGAGACCTTCGTCGAGGTTGCCGTTCTTGGCCTGCTCGAGAGCCTTGACAATGCAGAATATGTGAGAACAGCGTTTCAAACAGCCGTCGCACGTTACCGAGCGGAATTTCCCCTCGTCAATCGCGTCCAGGAACGGCGTTCGAAGCGCGTTTCCCGGCAACCCGACGGGGCTGTGCATCTTGATGACGTCGCCTTCCTTCGCCAGCAGATATCGCTGTTTGAAGGCATCCGCGGCATTGCACTCGACGCTGGCAGCAAAGCGGGTAC
The DNA here is from genome assembly GCA_964597625.1 of uncultured bacterium. Lineage (GTDB taxonomy): Bacteria > Muiribacteriota > Ozemobacteria > Ozemobacterales > Ozemobacteraceae > MWAR01. The sequence continues at coordinate 2,358 of CAZQYQ010000381.1, read as the reverse complement.
CAACCTGAATGCCGTCGATTCCGAGTTTGAGAACTTCTTCAAAATCTTCGCGATCGGTGATTCCACCCGCAATCAGGACGGGAATTTTGACCGCTTCTTTCACGAGGGGATACAGGATGCGTGAAGATTTGGTCGTCCCGAGATGACCGCCCGCTTCCTTGCCTTCGACGACGACCGCCGAAGCGCCGAGCGACTCGGCAAGCACGGCCAGTCGGGCCGTAGAAACGATCGGAACGACGGGAACATTGTGTTTCTGGCCAAGCGTCAGAAGGTCGCGCGAAAATCCTGCACCCGCGACGAGAAGATCGATGCCTTCATTCACGGCTGTCTGCATGACCTTCGAGAACTGCGCGGCGGCAACGAGACAGTTCACCCCGATGATACCGCCGTTCGCAATACTGCGCGCAAGGCGAATCTCCGCGCGCAACTCGTCCGGATCCATTCCGGAACCGGCAATCAGGCCGATGCCCCCTTCGCGGGCCACCGTGCCGGCCAATCTGCCGGTCGACACGCGAATAGCCATGCCGCCCTGAATGATCGGGAAGCGCGGCTGTAACTTGCCAATTTTAAGCCTGGGAAGAATCTTCACTGAAAACTCTTTTCGAGTTATTGAAAAGACCGCCTGTAGGGCCGGGGAGGCCCCCCAGGCGGACCCTTCCTGTCGGAGAGGGGCTCAGCCCTTCTTCTTGGCGATGTAGTCGACGGCGTCTTTGACGGACTTGAGTTTCTCGGCGTCCTCATCGGGAATCTCGATGCCGAAATGCTCTTCCAGATCCATGACCAGTTCGACGGTATCCAGACTGTCGGCGCCCAGATCCTCGATGAAGCTGGCTTCCATGGTCACCTGCTTCTCGTCCACCTGCAGCTTTTCGACGACAATGCGCTTAACTTCCTCAAAGTGATTGTTGCTCATGACGACCTCCTGTGGGTATGTGCGAAAATTCTAAATGAAACCGGGTAGATAGAGGACTCAGGACATTACCATTCCGCCGTCCACGGTCAGAACCTGGCCGGTGATGTAGGACGAACGATCAGACGCCAGGAACGACACGGCGTGAGCCACATCGGTCGGCAGGCCGAATCGGGCCATCGGCACCTGCGAAAGCATCTGCTCCCTGACCTTGTCTGTGAGCACGGCGGTCATGTCAGATTGAATGAACCCGGGCGCGATCGCATTGGCGCGAATGCCGCGGCTTCCAAACTCCTTGGCAAAACTCTTGGTGAAAGCAATGATCCCGGCCTTGCTGGCGGCATAGTTGGCCTGGCCGGCATTGCCCATAAGACCTATAACCGACGCGATATTCACCACGCTGCCGTGTCTCTGCTTGAGCATGACCTTGCCGGCGGCGCGGGACATGAGAAACGTGCCGGTGAGATTGATCTTCAGCACCAGTTCCCATTGTTCATCGCTCATGCGCATGATCAGCCCGTCACGGGTGATGCCGGCATTGTTCACGAGGACGTCGAGACTGCCCATCCTGGCAACGGTCTCGGCGACCAGCTTATCGGCATCGGCAGCCTTGGAAACGTCGGCGGCGCAGGTATCGACGGTACAGCCGGCCGCGGCAAGCTCCGCGCGGGCTTTTTCGAGCCCTTCGGCGTTTACGTCGGAAAGCATGATGGCATAGCCGTCAGCCCCGAGCACACGGGCGATCTCAAGCCCGATCCCACGGGCGGAGCCGGTGATGAGAGCAACCCGGCGGGTCTGGGAAGACGCTGCGGAAGCGTTCGATATCATGCGTTGCCTCGCGATTGCAATATTTCGTTATGCGACAAACGGAGCCGGCTTCAGAATCTGCGCGCCGGGATGCGCTTTTTTACACGATTCGGGGCGGGTTGTCAAGTGAAGCGACACGTTCAGGACGCGGCTTTTGCCTGCCCCAGCAGAGCCGTTAAGCTCTCCGGATCGCCTGCAGCAGCGAGTTCTGCGGCCGGTGCGATCTTCTTGATCAAACCGTTGAGCACCTTCCCGGAACCCAGCTCGATAAATCGGCCGAAACCATCATCGGACATCCGCCGGACCGTATCTTCCCACCGAACCGAACTGGTAAGCTGTTCGAGCAGTTTCCGACGGAAATCCGAAGCCTGCGTCGTCGGCGCCGCATCAATATTCGTGTAGACAGGGATGTTCGCGTCACGAAACGCGACATTCCGCACGGCCTCCGCCAGCGCATCACGTGCAGCCTGCATCAGGGGCGAGTGGAACGGCCCCGAAACGTCGAGCGGCAGAACGCGTTTCGCGCCTTTTTCCAATGCTAGTTTGCCGGCTTTCGCCACGGCCGCGGCCGCACCTGAAATGACGAGCTGACCGGGACAGTTGTAGTTGGCGACGACGCAGACCCCCAGGTCGGAAGCAGC
>CAZQYQ010000380.1:0-3911 GCA_964597625.1 uncultured bacterium | reverse complement strand
GGCGCGAGTGGACGGACAAGTGGGTGGCGAAAGCCACCCACTTGTCCGTCCACTCGCGCCGGTTCATCGAGGCATCCTGGAGAGCCAGTTCGACGAGGATGTAGGCGCGGACCAGGGGCAGCCGCGCATGGTCGAGGGCCCGGGTCCAGTCGATGTGCGCCTGGATCGCCTGGTTGAAGAAGACATTGCATCTTCCGATGACCAGGAGACTCAGTGCCGCCTCATCGCCGGCGAACTTGCGGGCCCGGTCATCAGGAATCATGTTGATCGCTTTCAGTGCGCCTGCGAAATCGCCGGTCACGCTCTTGTACAGGGACTCCAGAAGCGTTCCCTCATCGGCCCGGCTCGAGTTCCCGAAGCGGGCCTGAAATTCCTTCAGCAGTTTTTCGCCTTCATAGATGTCTTCCTGCTCGATGTGGGCCCGGATCAGGGAAAGCCACATTCCAGGGAACGCGGCCTGATCATGGGAGGTGAAAAGCCTGCGGCCGATCTCGATGACTCCGGCGAACTCTTCCGCCTCCAGCCTGCTGGCTGCCTGTGCTTCCTGCAGTTTCGCGTCGGTAAAGCTCACGCCATCGCCGCCGGAGCCGAATGCGGGCATGAGCCGGCTGAATCCCGTCACTTTCGCGAACTGATACATCCAGAGCCTTCCGAGCGGCATCCAGACCGATGCAAAAGCCGTCAGAGCAAGGGCCCCCAGCAAGCCCGGCAGCCGCACCGTCAGATCGAACCGCCCCTGGAAAACGAGTACGGACATCATGAACCACCAGCAGAAGAACCAGACGGCAAAGAGTTCGTTTCTCTTCGGCCGGACTTTTTCCGGCAGCAGATAAAACAGGGGAAACACGCCGAACAACAGGATGGTCATCAGATGCATCGCCAGCAGAAGCTGAGGAAAAATCCATAGCGTGTCGTATATCGAGAAGTTATCGACAAGCAGCGCAAGACGCGCGGGCGGGATTCCCCAGCTCCACGCCGCCGCCACATGCGCCGTGGCAAGCATCACGAACACCACGATCCCCCACACGGAGGCTGCCGGAGCCAGCCTGCTCGCCAGGAACGCGAGGCTGCCGAGCAGCAGCATCGTATAAAGGATGCCGGGGATACCGGAAAACCCGAATGGAAGGGCAATGACGAAATAGGCGGGAGCCAGCCTCAGAATGCCGCCGGACCAGGAAGTTCCCTCCTCGACGGACACAGGTGCCGCAGCGAGCTCTTCCGAGAGGAGGGATGCGTCTGACAGGGCATCGCCAAGATCGAGCTGCGCAAGTTCGAGGGTGAGCAGGATCACCCGGTCCCTGTAGCCGACCGATTCCCGGTTGCGCAGGCCTTCGAGCAGCTCCGCCGAGCGCTGCCTGCTTCCAAAATGCTCATTGATCAGCGCAAGCCGTATCCGCGCGGTCGCATTGTCCGGCTGGGCCTTCAGCGCTTCTCCGTAGGAGCTTGCGGCCTCGGCCATTCCACCGGCGGCCGCGGAGATTTTCGCGAACAGGAGATGAACCCTGGCCTGGCCGGCCGGCGGCAGCAGCTTGAGCGGAACCCGCTTCAAAACGGCCTGAGACTGACGATACTGCCCGAGCCGGCAGTGAAGATCCCCCCAGGCGAGCAGCGGCGTCACATTCCCGGAAAAGGCCTCGTAGGCCTCTTCATACGCCTCGACCGCTTCCGCGTATTCCCCGCGGCGCTCGGCTTTCTGAGCCTTTTCCATCAGCAGCGCAGCCTTCTGGCGGAGACGCTCCTCTTCCCTGGTCCGTTCCGGGATCATGTCGCGGTTTTTCGCGACCGGAGGCGCCGCGAATGCCGCAACCGCGCAAAGGCAGACGATGCATGCCATCGCGAAGGCCAAACAGACGGAGCCTCTCACGGGTCTCTCACTTCCAGCACACAAAAAGCCCGCTCCGGTTCAGGAACGGGCAGGCTTCTCACGCATCAGCCCTTTCGGGCGGTCATCAGCTCTTTCTGGCGCTTCGTCGCCTCGACGTCGAGAGCGAAGGAAACCTGCAGGACATCCCCCTCGCTCAGACCCTCAGGCAACATGCTGCGGTGAACGGTCAGAAGGTCCCCGTTCTCGACCAGGCAGCGAAAGTAGGCGCCTTTGCTCGAATCGATCACAGCTCGCATTATTATTTCTCCTTATATATATCGCAGGTTCTTTGTCAGAACCCGAGTTGAGACAACACGCCCTCGACAAACAACCGTATCTCGTCGCTCGCTCCGCTTTCGACGGGGATTTCAACGAATGCGACACGGTTTCCCCGCATGTCCCCGGGTTTCGTTTTATACACCTCGATACGGAACACCCCGACATTCATGAAGTTCCTGTGCGGAAAGATCTTGATCAGCAGGGTGCTGAGGTCGGGCAGCCGCAGGAACAGGCTTTCCTGCAGAGAGCTCGAGTTGATCGTAACCTCGACTCCCGGGTCCCGGTTTTCACGGAAGAGATACTTCTGCATGACGCGGAAGACGATGTCTCCCACATCGACAAGGGTCAGATGACTTCCTTTTTCCATTCCTGCTCCGTGACAAACGTTTCCAGGGAAAGACCGGTCAGGTTTTCACCTGTCCGCTTGCGGATCGTGATCGTTCCATTCCCGGCTTCTTCCTCGCCAAGGATAGCCATGAAGGGAATTTTCTGCAACTGCGCCTGCCGGATTTTATACCCGATCTTGTCGTTGCCGGTATCGAGCCAGACCCGCACCCCACGGCGTCTGAACTCTTCGGTGATCTTTTTCGCATACTCGAGATGCTTGTCGGAAATCGGCAGCACGGCGACCTGGACCGGCGCGAGCCAGAGGGGCATGGCGCCGCCGTGGTGCTCGATCAGCACGCCGAAGAACCGCTCGATCGAGCCGAGCAGCGCGCGATGCACCATGTAGGGGCGGTGCTGCTGACCATCAGCCCCGACGTATGTCATATCGAACCGCTCCGGCAGGTTGAAGTCGAACTGGATCGTCGTCATCTGCCATTCGCGGCCCAGAGCGTCTTTAATCTTGAGATCGATCTTCGGCCCATAGAAGGCTCCGCCGCCTTCGTCGAGTTCGCACTCGAGGTTTTCCTTCGCGACGGCCCGTTTCAGGGCTTCGAGCGCCTGATCCCAGCGGGATTGTTCCCCGACGGCTTTTTCCGGGCGGGTGGCCAGGTAGGCCTTGATCTTTTCGAAGCCGAACGTGTGCCACAGGGAAAGGCTGAAGCGGAGCACCTCGGCAATCTCGTCCTCGATCTGCTCGGGGGTGCAGATGATGTGGGCGTCATCCTGGGTGAAGCCCCGCACACGCAGCAGACCGTGCAGAACGCCGCTCTTCTCATACCGGTAGACCGTCCCAAGTTCCGCCCATCTCAGCGGCAGATCGCGATACGAGCGCATCTGATTTTTATAGATCATGATATGGAACGGGCAGTTCATCGGTTTGATGTAATAGTCGTTCTCGTCGATCGTCATCGGACTGTACATCGAATCTTTATAAAAGCCGAGGTGGCCGCTGGTTTCCCACAGCCAGCTGCGGCCCATGTGCGGCGTATTGATCAGTTCGTACCCGTTCCGGTAATGCTGATCCTTCCAGTAGCTTTCGATGACATGCCGGATGCGCGCGCCGTTCGGGTGCCAGAAGATCAGCCCGGGGCCGACGTCTTCATGGATCGAGAACAGGTCGAGATCTTTCCCGAGCTTGCGATGATCGCGTTTTTTCGCCTCTTCGAGCATGGTGATATGCGCTTCGAGCTCCTCTTTTCCGGCGAAGCAGGTGCCGTAGATGCGCTGGAGCATCGGCCGCTTCTCGTCGCCACGCCAGTAGGCGCCGGCCACGCTGAGAAGCTTGAAATGCTTCACCGCGCCGGTGTCGGGCAGGTGCGGCCCGCGGCAGAGATCGGTGAACGCGCCGTGCCGGAACACCGAGATGCGCTCGGTTTCGGGC
>CAZQYQ010000379.1:0-3931 GCA_964597625.1 uncultured bacterium | reverse complement strand
CTTGGACACGTTCAGTATCTCAAATCCGTGTCCAGAAAAACCGGGGGCAGTTCACAAAAAGGAAAAGCAGAATGAGCTTCGTTCGTACCGATACCCAGATATCCGCGCCGGCAACGAGCCACCTGTACCAGAATATCAGCAGAATGATCCCGGCAATCAGGGTCGCAATGCGGATAGCCTGTCGCAGACGCGCTGCCGCCGCCGCGGGCGTCGGACGGCAGATCAGCAGTTCCGTTTCCCCAAGCTTTCCGCTGATCCAGACCAGGCCGTTCGCTTCCACCCAGGCTTCCTTCATGACCTGAAATCGTTCTGAAAGCTGGTCCGCAAGCATCCGCGGTCGGTTCAGGCTTTTGCCGAAAAGACGCCAGGAGCCACCCGGCTGACGGGCCAGAACGACGGAGTCGCTCTGCAGAGGCAGACGGCGACATCTTCGCAGCAGATCTCCGGGTCCCGGCATCTGCCAGACCGCGCAGATCAAACCTTTTCCGCCGCCGAATCCCTTCCAGAACAGAAGTCCGTCGGACCCGCGCGGCCTGACGAGCAGCCCGCGCGTTTCGGCAGCTTCAAGCAGCTGCACGCGAAAATCGGTGCCAAGGAGCAGGTTGATGGCATTTTCCCGATCACGAGGCCTCAAGGCGAGATCGCCGGTTCCCGCGCACAGTTCCTCCCAGAGAATTCTCATCACACATGGGGCATCGGGATTCCGCCAGGTCATCGTCGCAAGCCCGGTGAGGTCCTGGAAACGGAACAGGTCGATCCCTTCGCCCCAGCGTTCGAGGTGTTTTCGGACAGGTTGCAGGTCCGACCGCGGCAATTGAGCGATTGCGACGATCTTTTCGAACCATCCCGCATAGAAGGTTTTCGGGTCAAACCGGTTCTGCAGATCCGCGAGGTCGCTGCGCATGGAAGCGACAACGGCGGTTCGCTCAGCCGCCTCCTGCTGATCGATCGTGTAATCGGCGAAAAAGAAGGCAGCGGCGACAGGGAGTACACCGAATAATATATAAAATGCCCCGAGGCGGATCAGGATACGCAGGTTGTCAATCATGCCGGCGCACCACGACCATCGTCAGATCGTCCTCCAGCCGGAGGTCGGTATGATGCCTGAAAAAGGCATCAACGATGCCGGCACGCAGGGCGTTGGCAGAGTCGCCACGGGTCACGCGGGCCGTTTCGTGAATCCGTTCGTATCCGAACATGTCTCCATCCGCATCCATCCCTTCGACCAGGCCATCTGTGTAAAGAATCAGCGCATCTCCGGGGTTGAGCTGAAAATCAACCGGCTGCAGCCTCAGTTTCCGTTCGTTGACACCCAGTGGAAACCCGCTGGACTGGATTTCCGCCACGCCACCCGCCGCTGTCTTTCTGAAAGGGTATGGATGGCCCGCGTTGGCCATGCGAATTCTTCCCGTTGCAGGTTCAAGCAGCCCAATGACGCAGGACATCATGCGGCGGCGGTTCATCAGGCGAAAAACCAGGTGATTGAGCCTGGTCAGGAGATCGTCAGGGCTGTCTCCCGATTCGATGAACCGCATCACCGCCGTTTTCACCATGACCATGAGAAGTGCCGAGGCAGCACCATGGCCGGTTACATCACCGATCAGAAACAGGATCGAGTCGTTCCGGAGTCGCAGAATATCGCAGTAGTCCCCGCCAAGGTCGGAAGCCGTGAGATTGACCAGATCGAAATCCCAGCCGGGAATCCGGGGAAGGTCCTTTGGTATCAGTGCCTCCTGGACGCATCTCGCCATATCCATCTGACGGAGTTCCGCGACCATTCTGTTGAACAGCCCGGTCAGATCACCGAGTTCGTCCTTCTGCGATACCGAAAGCATCACGTTGAACGTTCTTCCGCGCACGGCGGCCAGTCCGCGAGCCAGCTCAGCAACAGGAGCAAGGAAGGTATCGGCAAGGATCCCGCCGGTAAGAAAAGCGATCAGAAGGATGCATGCCATCGAAATGACGAGGAAATCGCGACCGGCAAGGATTTCCCGTTCGACAGCGGTCATGGGATACAAAGCCAGCATGGTGAACCCCGCCAGCCGGTCGCCCGGTATCGCAGCCGCCTGAAACGTTTCACCATCGACCTCAATGCGCCCCGACCATGGCTGCCCGGTCAGGCGTACACGCTCGCCAAGATGAACGACCGTGCCGGATGCGGAGGCTCCCTGGGGAAGCCAGGATTCTCTGGCCCGTTCCCATGCGAGCAGTCGCCAGGCCACACCGTTCAGCGCTTCGCGCGTTTTCAATCGTTTTTCGAGATACTGTCTGGCCGCGTCATTCGTGGACTGAACGAGGTTGATGTAGGCAAATGGATGCGACGGATCCGGGAAGACATCCCAGTACCACATGAAACTCCGGTTTCCGAATCTGAACAGGTGAACCACATCCGGGTGTGCAGTGATGTAGGGAAAGCCCATTTCGGGGCTGTCGAAAATCATTTTCGCCACCGGATCGATCGGCCGTTTGCTCAGCCTGAGCCGTTCGCCCGGCAGAGCACTTTCCATGCATACCATTGCGAATGTATCAAAGATATTCTCCATGCCTTCCAGGAGAGACGGGTCATAGTTATCGATACATATTTTACCAGATATATCTCTGACTTCAAATCTTCCAAGACGCCGGCATTCGATCATCCGGACAGCTGCGCTTGCAGCCGCTGCCGCGTCGGTGCGCCAGCGCGCATCATCACGGATTCCGCGGAAATCGGCCCGATAGCGGGTCGCTTCATTTCCGAATTCACGATCGATTTCAACGAGCAGCTCTCTGCCCGCATTTCGCGCATCATTAACGGCCGTATCCCGGCGGTCGCGGAGCATCTGAACCCCGAGAAAACCCAGCCCCGCGATCGGGAGCGCCGCCGCGAGGAGGAACACAAGCGCCAGTTTCAGCCGGAGCGGCGCTGATTCGATCATTCTGCGAACGGAAACGAACCCCAGGGCGGAGAAGATGATTCCAAGCAGGATCAGGGCTCTCTGCGCCCGTTCGATATCCGCCCCGGGAATCAGCCTTGATGCGAGAATCTCGGCATCCCCCGCCCTGGAATACATCCAGAGACGGCTGTCAACAACCAGGGATGCAGCGCTCTTTTCCGCCAGAAGGGGCCGCAAGGCGGCTGGAATTTTGCGCATGCGGGGGCCGGAGACTCTTCGCCACCCGTCACCGGGCAGCCTGACGAAAAGCTGCATGCGCCGGGCTTCATCAGGCATCCCGCTTCTGCCGGATTTCGCTGCGATTCTCCTCAGAAGAGAGCGCTGATCAGAACCGCTCCAGCTTATCAGCAGACAGCCGGCACACGAGGCAGCCTGCTGATTCTTTGCCCTCAGCCAGAGCATGCATCCGTCTTTCCGGCGGACCCGGAACATCATCGGCAGTCCTTCGCGGCGTCTCAGGTCAGCGACTCTGAAATCCGCGCCGAACGCGGCGCAAAATGTTTTCAGCAGTTTTTTTTCTTCCCCCGGCCTGGCCGGCGATGGAAGGGATGTCAGCTGTCGCCAGAGCCGCTGCACGACGAATTTCGACCGCAACGGGACGGTTTCCGGCGTCACCAGATTTCCGGCACCATCGAACAGGCAGGGTTCAATGCCTTCCAAGAGCGCCGTGAAGAGACAATGCCGATTCCGGTCGCTGCCCGTGCCACATCTCCGGTTGAGCAGGTCCGCCAGGGATTTCAGTCTGCGGCCGGCATCCGTCGTGGGATCCAGTCGCCCGGCAATGGGGCCCATCGCCGCATCGAGCCGCTCTCCGGCGGATTCGATCCGGTATTCGCGCTCATGCTGGAGGAGATGCAGGCCGATCGCGATCAGCAGCAGCGGCGGCAGAACACCAAACAGCACAGCGATCAGCGAGCGCCTGTGGTTATCCCGCACGCCCGAAACGATACGGCTCATCCGGGCGCGGGTATCAGTTACTCAGCGACGGCCGCCAGTGC
>CAZQYQ010000378.1:0-3941 GCA_964597625.1 uncultured bacterium | reverse complement strand
GAGAGCCAGTGTCAGAGGGCCGATACGGCCGATATACATGAGGGAAATGATGAGAAGCTTTCCCAGGGAAGAAAGATTCGGTGTCAGATTCACCGAGAGGCCGACCGTTCCGAATGCTGATGAGGCTTCGAAAAGCAGGTTGATAAGATCCTGATCCTCTGTCAGTGTCAGCAGAAACGTGTAGAACGCGACAAGTGAGGCTGAAATTGCCGTTATCAGAAATGATTTGAGCACCACATCAGATGGTATGACGCGCTCAAAAACCGTTACCTCGTTTTTCCCTTTCATCTGCGAATCAAGCGCGAGAAACATGACGGCAAGCGTCGTCGTCTTGATGCCGCCGCCGGTTGAGGCCGGAGAGGCGCCGATGAACATGAGAATAACCATCAGAAACAGACTGGAACTGCGCATTGCACCGATATCGATTGTATTGAATCCGGCCGTCCGGGTGGTAACGCTCTGAAACATCGCAGCCATGAGCTTTTCAGGGCCGCTCAGAAACTGCATCGAAGGCGCACCGAACTCGAGAAAATAGATGAAGCCGGTTCCCGCAACAAGCAGTATGAGAGTCGTTATCACGACAAGCCGCGTGTGAATATCCGCCGGTCCTCGGCGATTTCCGATCAGCCAGGCGTTGATGACGCCGAGAACGGCGAATCCGAGGCCCCCCGCGACGATCAGACTCATGACGGTGAAGTTGATGATCGGATCCCAGGCAAAACTCATGAGGCTATCTGAAAACAGCGCAAAGCCTGCGTTACAGAATGCCGATACGGCGTGAAACACGCCGAGATATGCGGCATATCGCGGCGTGCACTCCAGAACGGTGTAAAATCTGAATCCGAGGATCAGGGCTCCTGTGGCTTCGATGATGAGCGTCCATCGGATGATGTCCTGAAGAACCCCTCTCAAGCCTGCGAGATCCGACTGGTCGAGTACGTTCTGCATGACCGAGCGTTCGCTGATTCCCATGCGCTTGCCCACCAGAAGCGCGACTCCGGCAGACATCGTCATGATCCCCAGTCCGCCGACCTGGATCAGGCAGATAATGACGATCTGGCCGAAAAGGGTGAAATACCTTCCCGGATCAATGACGTTCAGGCCCGTGACGCAGACGGCGGATGTCGAAGTGAAGAGGGCGGTGAGAAACGACGGATTGAAGTCTGGTGAAACGGATACGGGCAGAACCAGGAGAAAGGAGCCGGTCAGAATGACCCCTGCAAAACTCATTGCAATGAGACGTGCCGGCCGCTCGGATATGCTTTGCGCAAGGTTCGACAGAGTTCCCTGTTCCAGATAGCGGTTGAAATAATGGACGAACTGGCGCACAACGAGAATATGCGTCGGATGGACTCCACCGAACGTCATGGTGAAAAGCGGAAGAAAGAAGATCAGATCGAGGGAAAAGTCGCGAATAAAGCAGTACAGGGATTTTGATCTGAGATAGCCAAGGCCGAGATGGATGATGAAGACTGCATTGATCGGCAGCACAAGCAGAGCTTTGCAGGTGTTATACCACGCAAGGGTTCTCAGGTTCGGATCGAAGGCAATAAAAAGCAGCCCGATAACGGCGAAGGCATTCATGATCCTTCGCGCGGCTCTGAAAAGAATATCGAGACGCGATGCCACTTCCAGCGTGGGGGCATGCAGATCAAGCATAAACAGGCATTACCATCCGGCGCAAGACCGGAGTGGTAACACTCCTCCTTCCAGCTGCCTGCGGGGTTAGCTGACGGGTTCGGCGTTGGGAGGTCGCCTACTCCTGCATGGCAGAAGATTCACCCCGAGAACATGGGTCCCCCGCTCCCGGCTGGTGCCGGGACTCGGCGTAGTGGCAAGGTTATACACCCCTGAATCCTTGCTGTCAAGCGAATCAAAAGTGGAGAGAAAAGAGGTCACTTCATCTTTTCACGCGTCTTTGCCAGCAGACCACGCGCCTGGGCATTTCCCGGAAACGTGTCAAGCAGGATGAGGCACTGCTCTTCGCACAGGGGAAGATCGCCGCTCTGGTAATAGGCATCTGCCAGAGCCATTCGAGCAGCGAAGGCCGCGGGCTTGCGGCCGGTCATGCCGACCAGTTTTTCGATGCCGCTTTCGCCTTCCCCGAGGTAATAGCAGGCTTTGAAATAGAGCGTTCCGGCTTCGGCATCATCACCGCGAAGCAGAAGGGCCTTTTCAAGCGATTCCTTGGCGCGGGCATACTTCGAGTTCGCCACGGCATTCTTTCCAAGCAGAAACCAGGCTTCGAAAAACGCCGGATCTTTCTCCGTTGCCCGGCGCAGGCAGTCCCGTGCTGCGGGTTCATCCTGCCTGTCAAAGGCTTTTTGAGCCTGCAGGAAAAGGTCTTTCACTTCAGTCGAAACGTCATGCCGTTCTCTGGAAGTGTCGGCCGACAGGCTTGGAACGAAGGTGGCAGGTGATACCGTCTCCGTCGATGTCTGAGCCGCAGGGTCGGCGACGGGGGCAGGCCGGAGGGCATCGATCTTGCCGGTGATTTCGGCGCGGAAAACAGCTGTTTGGGTTGAGTCTGCCTCGTTGGGAAGGGCTGACAACGCCTTGCGATACAGCATCGCACGGCCTGAGGCCGCTGCATCCGGCATTGCGTCTGCTTTCGCGGCTATCTGCCGGGCGATCTGAAGCGATCCGGTGAAAGAAACCGCCTGCGGGGAGATGGCTGATGACGCGATTTGCCCGTGTTCTGACGGCACGATCGTCGGATCGTCCGCTCTGGTGAAACGATCACCCGAAGACCGCAGGGAAAAATCGAGCGTAAGACCGATCACCCGTTTCCCCTGTTTCTGAATGTCGTTGATGATGACGGTCAGACCTGCCGCTTCACCGGCACCGGCAGCGAAAACGCCGCCTTTTTTGAGCTTTTTCACGTCAACCTGCTGAACGGGGAGTTCGACGATCGAGGCATCCGTGCCGGCGGATTGAAGATGAAGCCGGAATCCGAGCTTCTCGAGAGACGGAACATCCCGCTCGGCATTCCAGGTTTCAAGAAGATCTATCCTTGCGGATACGGCTTTTCCGCCAAGAGAAAATGCGCCGGGAACATCGATACTGGAAGGGTGGGGTTCGAAGCCGATCATGCGCGTCACGGATGCCAGGGGAGTCTCTCCCGCCTCTTTGGCTTCAGCCGTGACAACGGTTCCGGAAACGGCCACGATCGCCATGCACAGGCAGACGATCAGCACGAACGAAAGATTTGAATACTTTGGGAAATACATAATAGCCCCTCCTCAGGGTCTGCTCTCAGCGATGGGTTATCTGGCCGCCGTCGTCAGTTTTTTCTGGATCACCGCTGTTTCCGGATGTCGTATTGCTGCCGACAACGGCTGTGCTGCCGTTTCCGGTAACATGAATGCCGTGCTTGCGGTTTCCCGTTAATCGATTTCCTGCGATCAGGTCGGCTTTGCCGGCCATGCCGACCTGCACTCCGGACCAGCCGTTTTCAGAGGCGGTATTGTTCTGTATCGTCCCGCCGCCGCCCTGGTATACGAAGATTCCATTTTCTTTATTGCTGGATATCGTATTGCTGCGGATCCGTGGTGCCGCGCCGCTCTTGATTCCGATGCCTGATTTTCCGTTTCCGGTCACCGTGTTGTTTTCAAAGCTTCCCCCGGCGCCGTCCGTGAACCAGGCGCCGTAGATGGCGCAGTCGGTGCAGGTGTTTCCTGAAATCTGCGGATTGCCGCCTCTGGCGAGAATTCCCATGCCCTTGCTGCGGGAACACGTGTTTCCGGTAATGACCGGTGATCCTCCGTCGATGGCGATACAGGCTGACCAGGCAGGAGCGGCGGCGGCGGCGGTGCTTGTAACCGAGCAGTTTTTCATCGTCGGGGAGCCACCCGTGATTTTTACCGCGTCTGTCTGCGAACTGCCGGTGAAACGGATCGTCAGCCCCGAGACGACGGTGTTGCCGCTGAGGGTCAGGGTGG
>CAZQYQ010000377.1:0-3954 GCA_964597625.1 uncultured bacterium | reverse complement strand
CCCAGGTCCGGAAGGGGTTCATCTGCATGTCGAGGGGTTTTTTGATGACCCGGTTGAATTTGCGTCTGTTCTGATCGCTCAACAATTCAGAGTCGCTTCCCAGGAGGACTTTGAGAAGCATTGCCCGGCTCTCGACCGGATCATTCACGAAAATGCGGATTCCAAGGCGCTTGAACCACAGGAGCGACTGAGGTCTGGGCGAGAGCGGTAGAAAAATCGATGTCGCGGCTTCCGGAGGGAGGGATTCGAGGATCCAGGAGGGCTGGAATCTCATCATGCCCTCTTCTCCGCTCCCGGAACGGCTTCGATCGCGACGGAGTTTCTCGCGCGGACCACTTCCGGATCAAACTGGAGACCGGCCTGTTTTTCGAGTTCGGTCCTGATCTGCTGGTCATTCATGGACGGCCGGTACGGCCGTTCGGCACGCATCGCGGAAGCCGCATCCACGACGGATAATATTCTTGCCGCTATTGGTATTTCCTCGCCCATCAGGCGGTCAGGATACCCGGTTCCGTCCCATTTTTCGTGGTGCCAGCGGATGAGACTCGGGACGTCTTCCGTGGGCGGTACCGAACGGCGCAGGGCGAGTTCGCCTATCAGGGGATGCATTTTCACGAGAAACCACTCGTCCGCGGTGAGGGAACGCTGCTGTTTGATCATCTCCCTGGACATGTTCAGCATTCCGCAGTCGTGAAGCATGCAGGCGAGTCTCAGAGAGACCAGGCTTCTCTCGTCGAGCGCCAGGCGCCTGCCGACGGCATCGGCTTCCTGTACCATCTGAAGCGCATGAGACGCCGGGTAGCACTCCGCGGTATCGATGATGCCGGCCATCCCCTCGATGAAGGCAAAATCAGTCAACTGCTGGCGCTGAAGCTGCTCTCTCATGTCGAAAAGCCGCCATGCAAGCCAGGTACAGGCAACCGCGAGCACGAGATTGAGAATGAAAATCGACATTCAAAAGGGCTCAGAAGCCGAAATTGGCTCCCAGGGAGTACCTGCTTTCGCGAGATAGATTGTCGGGAGCAATATACCCGAAATCAAGCGCAAGCGCATCGTCGACATGGTGCCTCAGGCCGAGAAGAAAATCATTTCCCGCGTAATCCATGATCAGTTGCGTATCCTGATCGATATTGAGGTTGGCACCCATGACGAAGAAGAGAGGATCGGCCGGCGAAAAGCGGTCGGGGTACCGGCCGTAGTGAGCATATTTTTCCGTGCCTTCCATCGCCAGATTCGCCCCGAGGCCCAGGACAATCTTATTCCCCGGCAGCCCCGTCAGGACCATCACCGATTCTTTCCAGCCCTCGGTTGTATCGATGACGGCGGCGGCGGCGACATTGGGCCGGATTTTATATTTCGCCGCGAACACGGGGTCATACTGCGATTTTCCTGACCCCGTCACAAAGCGTTTCATGACGGCAATCTCGGTGTCATCGGAAAAGGCGAAGACGCCTTTCAGAGAACCGATACGCTCGACGCCGTCGCCGCCGGTCAGATGGGCCGCGGCACGGGCGGTGCCTGGCGGCATGACGTCGAGACCGGGAACGAGCATGGTCCCTGACAGACCGATCAGCGTGGCATCTGGAACCTGCTGTGCCAGAGCCTGCGAAGGTTCCGACACGAACAAAACGGCGGCCAGCGCTATGCCGGCCGCCCCCGAAACGAGTGAGCTGATGAAGCTCGAATGGCTATTCGTTTTCAAGCTGTTTCAACCTTTCCCGGACTTTTTCCGCCTCCGGGTGATCGGGGTACCTTTTGATGAACTCGCCGTACTGCTTTTTGGCTTCTTCCTCGTCCTTCAATTGCGTGCGGTACAGGTCCCCTTTTCGGAGGTAGGCTTCAGCCGATACATCGGCATCCGGGAACTTTTCCGTGAGACGGTCATAATAATCGATGGCTTTTTTCGCGCCCTCGTCGTCCTTGCGATACCTGACATTGCCGTCGATGACACGGGTTTTATAATTCGTCAGGTTTTCTTCATAAATACGTCCCAGTTTATAAAGGCTCTGATCGTTCCCGGGGGCGTCCGGAAATTTCTGCATCATTTCCTCGAGGGTCGCCGCAGCACCTTTATAATCTTTCTGCTTTTCATCCATCATCGACGCCATCAGGCGGTATGCATCGCGGGCCATATCCTGGTTCGGCGCTTCGGCAGCCGCTTTTTTATAGGCTTCGATCGCTTTTGCATAATCTCCCTGCTTGGCGAGCATGGCAGCGAGATCCATATTTGCCTGGGCACTCTGCGCGTCATTGCGCGCGCCTTCGGCAAGATTTTCCTGGACCTCGATCGCCGCTTCTCCCTGGGAAGTACCCGGGGCAAGGAGTTTCATGCGATTCTGCGCTTCCTGAAAAAACGAACTGTACTGGTGCTTCGAGACGACTTCCTTATACATTTTAGCGGCATCGTCGAGTTTTCCGGTGCGCTCATAGGAAAGCGCGAGGTGATAGAGAACCTTGTCGATCGACATGAAATTCGGATAATTCGAAACGATCCGGTTGTAGATATCGATGGCTTTTGGATAGTCCATGAGCCGTTCTTCGTAGATCCGGCCGAGATCGTAGAGGATCCGGGGAGCGTCCGGTCCTTTGACGCCGCCGGCCTTGAGACCGTCAGACATGCTTGTCGCCGCCTCGGAATAGTGAGAGAGAGCCTGTGACATCTCGCTTTCCGCCTGGCGCATCCGGATGTTGCCGATCTCGACGCGGGCTGAAGCCGCAAGCTGCGAATTTGAAAGAAGCCCCTGAAGAGCTCCCACGGCACCTTCGAAGTTTGACTGTGCAAGCAACTGCTGCGCCTGCTGATACTCCGAAGCCATCTGAATCGCCTGGTTCTGTGCATACGCCGGGCATCCTGCGCCCGCGAACCAGAAGGCGCAGAGACACAGCATGCACAGAACCCATGTATTCACCGATTCCCCGGTCTGTCGATACACGTTCATCATTTTCATCATTTCATTGTCCTCCGAAGCCGTTCAGCCATTTGATCACGTATTATACGAGCCCGGCCCCCGCAAGGGCAAACCCGAACTTCGCCACTCCCGGGCGGACGATTCCCGAACCGTGCGCGCGTGCGCAGCGTTGACAAGGATTGATGGCTCTGTTAGCCTTGAATTTTGTATCCTGATAACCGTAGTCATTCTGAAAGGTCTTCATATGCAAGAAGATTCTGCCGATAGCATGATCGACGGGAAAACGGCGTCTGGTGTTCCGACCGGTCTGACCTTTGACTGGCTTCCGATCGAAAAGGTTACACCAAACCCCAGGCAGCCCCGCAAGATCTTTGACCATAACACACTGGAAGAGCTTGCCCAGTCGATCAGAGCAAATGGAGTTCTGCAACCGATTCTTGTTCGCCGATGGGAAGACGGGTATCAGATCATCTCCGGGGAGCGCCGATACCAGGCATGCAAGATCGTCGGGTTGACGCGGATTCCCGCCGTCCTCCGGGATCTGAACGAGCAGCAGACCCTGCTTGCCGGATTGATCGAGAACATCCAGCGGGAAGACCTGAATCCGGTCGAGGAGGCGATGACCCTTCGCCAGATCGTTCTTGAATTCGGACTCACCCATGACGAGCTGGCAAAACGCCTTGGAAGAAGCCGTTCCGCTCTGACGAACCGTCTCCGGCTCCTCTCCCTCCCCGGTCATGTCCAGCAGCTCATCGCAAGCGGCCAGATCTCTGCGGGCCATGCGAAGATGCTGGCCGGGCTGCGTGATCAGCAGGATATGCAGCGCTGGGTCGACCGCATTCTCTCCCAGAATCTTTCGGTGTACGAGACCGAAAAGGAGCTGGCCGATTCCAAACCGGGTGCGAAACCATCCGGAGACGGCAGGCCGGCGCCGGTTGTGAAAAAAAAGGAATCAGGCGACATTCACGTGCGCCAGGTGGAAAGCCGGCTCCAGGAACTTCTGGGCGCGAAGGTTCACATCAGGCAGGGGCGTGCGAAGAGTCGC
>CAZQYQ010000376.1:0-3960 GCA_964597625.1 uncultured bacterium | reverse complement strand
TGTATACTTGTTTATTATATTTATATGTATTGGGTCATTTGCGACTGGCAGGCCCGTTCCGGCCCTCACCGTTCGAACCGAACTCCTCCTCTGGCTTTTCGCGCTGGCGGCAATACCGTCGGCTCTGCTGATGTCTTCTCAGGAGCGGCTGATCGCGGACCAGGCATTCAACAGCCGGGAAGAGCTGCGCTCCGTCCTGAAACGCCATCTTGAACGGATCGACTCCGGCAGTTCTTCGGTCACTCAGCAGTTCGTCCAGGAGTGCCGGAATATCCTGCGTTCCGCCGATCTTGGCCCGTCGATCGAGCGGGCGGAGACGGATGAAGCCGCCGGCGCCCGTCTCCTGGATTCCATCGAATCAAGATGCTTTTCTTCCGGCATGGAACTGTCGGGAATTTTTATTTACGGTCATGGCGGCTTCAGACTCACCCGGGTTTCGCCGACAATGAACCCCGATACGGCGGACAGGCTCTGCTGGTATCACGAGGTCCTGGCGGGCGAAACCCTCACCAGAATCGCGCCGCAACTCGCAAAGGAAGCCGCTGCCCGTCCACGGAAAAGGTCTTCGGCAGCCGAGATGAGCCGGCTCGACATTCTTGCCCGCAACGACAACTTTCTCGGCCCGGCGGACGCCGCGTATATCTACCGGCTCGGGAACAAATATACTCTTCGCTATTATGACCTGGTATATCAGCGCGGAGGAGCCCGGTATCTCGTATTCATTCTCTGGACGCAGGATCGGGTCTATAAAACCTATCTGTCCACTGCGCTGCAGCGCATCAGGTCTGAGTCCCCCGCGCTTGGCATCTGCGCATTCCAGCCGGCGGCATCACGCCTTGAAATGGTTTCCGCCGCGGCATCACCCGGCCAGGTCGGCGAGCTTTCCGCCGCGATCCGGAATCTTCCCGAGTCCGCTGCCGGCCTCTCCGAATCCGTCCTGTATGCCGGAAAAGCGATGCCGGGTTATATTTTCGGCGCGACAACCTCACTTGAGCCTTTGAATGCCGCCCTTTCACGGGATTCCCATCGTTCGCTCGCGTTGTTCTTTTTCATGGGTTTCCTGCTTGTCGGCGCCGGGCTTCTTCTTTCCCGCTGGCTTGCGGACCCTGTTCGCCGGATGTCATCGGCATTACGGCGCGTCGCGGGCGATGATCTCCAGGCCCAGGTCGCCATCCGACGGTCCGACGAGCTCGGCGACACCGCCGGCACTCTCGACACCATGATCGGCTGGCTTCGAGAGCGGCGTTCCATGAGCCGGTTCGTTTCATCCCAGGTCATGGACGTGGTTGCAAAAGGCAGGCTGGGCGAGCAGGCCCAGACAGGTCGAACGCAGGCCACACTGCTTGTTTCCGATATCAGAAGCTTCACGACAATGAGCGAGGCGCATCCGGCCCCGATGATATTCTCCATGCTCAATGCGCATCTGGCCGCCATGACGTCGATCATTCAAAGACACGGCGGATCGATCGACAGGTTCATCGGCGACGCCATACAGGCGGTTTTTCTTCCCGGGCTCGCCGCGCCCCCCTCTGAGCGGGCCGTTCGCGCAGGAGGCGAGATGATGGAAGAACATCGCCGTCTTCAGCTGCAACGGAGTTCCCGAGGCGAGTTCACCTATGGCATCGGCATTGGCATAGATCAGGGCGAGGTCGTTACCGGCATCCTGGGTGATCCTCAGGTGAGGCTCGATTTCACGGTTCTCGGCGAAGCCATTAAACATGCCTCGGACCTGGAAGCCAGGTCAAAAGCCGGCAGCCACACGCTCGTCATCGCGTCTGATTCCGTCAGAAGAGCTGCTGGAACCGGGTTCCAGTTCAGCAGGCTGCCGGAGAGCGGAGGCGATCAGGATGACCCGGCATGGGAACTCGTGAGCGTCAGCGGGACCGTTACATCGACGGCTCGTGGTGATTCGCGTGCGACCGGAGACCCCGCCCCGGAGCCACCGGGCATGCCGGCAGAATCACCGGCCGCTCCTCGAGACAGGCCGCAGAAGGATTTCACTCTGCGCTGGGTCGCTGTTGCCGTCTTTCTGTGGATATCTCCGCTCCTCCTTCTTTTCATGACCTCGAAAGACCTCGATCATTCTTCAAAGGCCGCGGCAACGGGCAGAGTCCGGATGCAACTGAGACAGGACATGCAGCTTGCCGAGCAGATGAGTGACCCGATCGCCCTTGCCCAGCTTTTGATTCAGCATTCTCTGGTACCGGTCATGTCGCGAGATTGCGATACCCGGCGGAATCTCGCGACAATTCGGAAAACGATGCGGCTTTTCCGCAACCTGATTCCAGGAATCCGATGCGTCTTCACAGCAAGCGGCAAACAGCTCAACTCGCCCCCCCGGGTCATTGCGGAAGGGATACCGCATCTTTTCACCCCTGAGGAATGGGGCGATATCTATCAGCTTTTCCGCAGCAATTTTCAGATTTATCCGTATCCGACATCCCCGGGGCACGATTTTCTGTGGATGCGCAAACGGTTTTCACAGACGAACCTCTGGGGTGCCATGCTGGAGGGTTTCGGCAGATTTCTGAAAATACCGGTAAAGCACAGAGATGTTCTGTTCACCTGGTTCCCGCTGTTCGGCAGCGACCCGTCCGGGGCATGTCCGGAAGGAACTGCCTCCATCGATGCGTCGTTCGGCCGTACAACGCTTTTCAGCCCGCGCATCAAAGGGGCTCTCTTTCTGACCGTTACCCCGGAGCAGATCGACCCGGATTCAGGAAAATTAAATCTCATACGCTATCTTTCTCGCCGCGGCTGCGCCATTGCTCTTCTTCCCACGCACCCGAAAGCGGGCGCTGGTTCGTTCCTGCATCCGGTTTTTCGATGCGACCCTGCCCTTTCATCATGTCTCAGAAATCCGGGACTGCCAGACCTGGGCTGGGAAATTCAGGAAGGGTCCGTCACGCTCGATCAGCCATACCGCATTATCGCCGCTCGGCGGGTCGTTCCTCTGCACCAGCCGACGGGCGTCCGATTCAACCGACACTGGTTCACGGCGGCACTCTGGGTTTTGTCTGGCCTTCTGGCATGCAAATTCGGCAGAGATGTCATATCGAATCGGCGCCTGCCACGACTGCACACACAGCTTACAGCTGCTTTTGCCTTCGTTTTACTGCCGATCCTGTTCATGGCAATCCTCGTTTTGGAACGTACCGCTGAAGAACATACCCTGAAGGAGTATACGGACAATCTCTCCGTTCTGAACGATACGCTTGATAAAACAGACAGACATCGGGAGTATATCCAGGCCTGGGCAACTGCCGTCATGAAGCGACTTTTCCGTCGGAAAGCGCTCCTCGACGAACTGGCCATGGAAGAGCAGAAAAAGGTCCCATCTCAGGACGCCACGCACAGTCTGATCATGCCGAGGGAGATCGTGCGATTTGCCCGCTGGGGGCTTCTCTGCACAAACCCGATGATTACAGGGCTGGACGGTTTTTTTCTGAGTTATTTCGGGAAAAAAGCCGTTTCGAATATCACCTTTCTCACGGATATGATGCGCTTTTTGAGCAACAGAATCCTGAGTTCTCTTGCCTCCGTCGCTGACACCCGTTCAAAAAAAGCGGGTGATATCGGGAAAGACCTGCTCGTCGGAACCGGCATCGAGGAGGTTCAACAGCTTCTGCTTTCCGCCACGCCGGCTGATGCACTCTGCCAGTTTTTCATTGCGCCATGCGACATGTCGAATATCGCCCTGTTCAATATGGCCGACATCCTTTTCCGCATGCCTATCTGCCGGAATGGCTCTCCCCGATGGATTTTCCAGGCAGATTTTTCGCCGCATTCGTTTGATGCGCAGGCATTTCTCAGCAGCCGGCACTCGATTCCAGGTGTCCCTCCCGTGCGGGCCGGATTTTCACAACGGGTGGAACCGATGCTATTATATACAATGCCATATTATAAATTTTCCATGCAGGGGCTCCGGTCAATCAGGGTCAGGAATATTTCAGACGCTCT
>CAZQYQ010000375.1:0-3968 GCA_964597625.1 uncultured bacterium | reverse complement strand
TGGCGTTTTTCGAGTCACTGCCTGTGCCTGACAGCGATTCATGGCCATTCGCTCTGCCGCCGTTTCCCGGGCAGACGCCTGGCTGGGGGGATCTTCCGGCCTTCTTCGCTTCAGCCATGGAACAGCCGCTCAACGGAACGGGCCGGTTCCTGGACCTGGCATTCGGCTGGGGAGTCGTCATGCCGGCGGATCCTCAGGAAAGCGGTCGTCTGCTTGCGGCGACTCTCAGCGATCGTGATCTGATCCGTTCCATTGCCGTTCGCGGTCTTGACGGCAAAGAACTGGCGGCCGTTTCCGAAATCGGCGGCTCTCTGTCGCTGGGCGGCGGCTGGTGGCGGCGCGGTCTGCGCCAGAACCGGCCTTTTTATGCCGGTCCGACTCTGTTTGACGAAAGCATGGGCCGCCCGCTCTGGCAGGCCGGCGTTCCACTCAGGGACATCGCCCGCGAACCGGCCGGGCTTCTGACCGCCCAGATCGATCTGGGGTTCCTCGGAGATCTGGCCGGCCGTGCGCGTCTGACACCGGGCACGACGCTCATCGTCACGGACGAAGACGGCGTAATCATCGGTCATCCGAAAACGTCGCTGGTGGTGAGCCAGGTGAACGTACGCCACTCGAATCCGGCTGTGGCTGCCGCTATCGAGGGGGAAGAAGGCGAATCCGAGGTGCGGCTGGCCGGCGTTTCCTATGTTGCCGCCTGGCGGTCCGTCCGGGGTGGCGACAGATACCGGATGCCCGGCTGGGCGCTGATATGCCTGGTGCCCGCTTCCGAGCTGGCATCCGGATGGTTCAGAACCGTGCTTCTTTCGGTTCTGCTTGCCTCACTGACACTCTGTGCATTATTTTATGTTACCGGATTGATCGAATCCGCATTCGACGAGGATGCTGAAGCATGAGACAAAAGACGAATAATCGCGGTTCATGGGTCGGCGGCCTGCTGCTGCCTGCTGCAATGGCTGTATTCATCGGCCTTGCCTCGCCCGCTGCCGTCATGGCTGAAAAAGGCGCGACGGATATCATGGAAAAGGCTATCAAACAGCGTTCCGCCGGAGATCTCGACGGCGCCATACGCAATCTGCGCAAGGCGCTGGATACCGCGAACGTCGCGAGCCACCGCAGCCTTGCCGGCTTCATGCTCGGCGACTGCCTGCTCGAGGCACGCCAGGCTGCCGATGCCGCCGATGTGTATCAAGCCCTCCTTGCCGGTGAGCCTTCGGACGAAGAGCGCGCCGAGGCTCTGTTCAGGCTTGCCCAGTGCAGGCTGGCGATGAATGATCCTGCCGGAGCGAAGAAACTCTGCAGGCAGATAACCGGCACGTATCCCGACAGCCCCTATGCCGAGCTGGCAAGGCTTTTGACGAAGTCGGTCGCGGTTCCACAGGCGACCGAAACTGCCGTGCCGACCCCTGCGCCGTCACGCATGCCGTCAGAACCGGTGGAAACGGCTGCGGCGGTTCCCGCGAAAACGATGCCGGATATTCCCGCCGGAGCTGCCGCAAAACGTTCTGCGCCCGCTGCCGCGAAGTCTTCCCGGCCCGTTCCGCAGTATGAAGGCATCGATCCGGAGACGGTGACGGCACTGCAGACTCCGTCTGCGCCGGCACCGGATACGGCTCCCGTTCAGGCGGCATCCGCATCCGGTGCCGCCGAGAAAAGAAACGTTCAGAAACCGGCTGCCGCAACACCGCAGCCCGTCGCGGAACCCTCGACCCGGGTTTTGGCGCAATCAACAAAACCGCTTCCGACCACGGTATCCGCCCCCACCAAAGGAAACGCCGGCGTGAATGTTTCGGATCTTCTTGCCCTTCCGCCGCTCTCCGCGGAAGAACGAGAAGCTCTGGCGACGCAGATTCTGCATGACCAGGAACGCATCAAGGGCGATCCGAAGTCCGCCGGTTCCGACGAAGTGCTGATGAGAATCGCCGAGGCCACGGCACGGTTCGGCGAGCCTGTCGAGGCATGCAGGACGTATGACCGCGTATTGACCGATTTCCCGAGCTCAAAGCACATTGAACGCGCCTATTTCGAGGGAATTCGCCTGCGGGCCGTGATTGGCCTGCGCCCAGCGGTTGCGCAGTGGGGCGATGCTTTTCTGAAGACCTTTCCGAAATCCCGTCGTGCCGGTGATGTCAGGCGGCTCATCGAATGGACCAGACAGGCCCCGTCCGCCGCTTCCCGCCTGCAGACAAAAAAGAGTTCGGATCCCGACATCCCGGAAACCCGCGACAGCTCCGCTTCCAAAACATTCGACCCCGAGTCCGACCCGAGATATCGTCAGGCCAAACGGCGCGTGGCGGACAACCGGTTCGCGCTCGCGATGAATGACTTCCAGACGCTGACCGACGCCCATCCCGGCGTTCCGCTGCTCTGGTGGGAACTCGCACTTGTACAGATTCAGATGCAGCAGTATGATGAAGCCGAGAAAAGCCTTGATCGTCTGCTGAACATGCAGCCGGAGAACCAGGATGCCCGATCGCTGCTCGGGTATGTGCATTATCATCAGAAGGATTACAACCAGGCGGCCGACGATTACAGGCAGGCCGGTGCATCGGAGAGCGAGGGTTTGAAGTTCTTCGATTCGCAGACTGCCGCTCGCCGCATGGAGAGGTCTTCCAAAAAATCGAAACCGTCATCGACCCGCGAAGGAGGGAACGAATGAACATCGAAAGCCGGCAGTTGATCGAAGCTTTGCAGGCAGACGGAGACAACCGTCGAGAGGCCCAGGACTGGGGAGCCGCCAAGGCTGCTTATGGAAAAGCCCTGGAGGAGTTTGCGCAGATCAGTGCTGATGACACCGAGATGCCGCTGACCGCCGACGATATGGCTCTGAAGAAGGAAATCGAGTCCCACATGATGGAGGTCGATGCCAGGCTTGGCCGGACGCACTTCGAGTGGGGAAAAACCGCGTTCGAGAACCATGAGTGGCAGCGTGCGCTTGATGAGCTCGAAACCGCCACGGAGTTGGCCGGTGACGAGGATGTGGCGTTTCTTGAAGAGATCAAGCCGTTTCTCGACAAGGCCCGCGTCAAAGTTCGCGACCGGCAGATCCACGGGGAAATCACGCCGCTGGTTCAGCGCGGCGACAACTTCAGGCGCGCTGAGAACTTCGGCGAGGCGATTCTCGAATACCAGGAAGCGCTCAAGTCTCTTGCCGGACTGCCGGCCGGGCACCGCTATGTCGAGTATGTCCGCGAGTCGCTGCGCGAATGCCGCCGCCACCTGGTGAAACCCTATCTGGCGCGTATTCACCGGGCTTCGCAGGCTGGCCGCGACCGTCAGGCATTCATGCTGCTGAAGCGGGCGCAGCTGCTCATTGATGACAACGACACGATCTATCGTGCGTTCATCGACCAGATCGGCGAAAGCATCGCGGCAAAACTTTCGAAGAAAGAGCGCAGGGAGATCGAAGAAGGTGATGAGGGTGAGCCGACGGACGCCTGGGCGAGTGCGGTGTCCGAGTATGAGGAAGCTCTCGACCTGTATTCCTCGTTCACCCAGACCGATCCGCTTTCGACCGTCTACACCGGCGCCAACATCTATGAAGACAAGTTCACCCAGTCGCGGCGCAAACTCGCGACCCTGTATCGCCAGCGCGGTGACCGGTTCCGCGACAAGGCGCAGTTCGACAAGGCCATCCGCCAGTATCGGGAGGCCCTCAAGCTGTTTCCCCGCTCTGACAAAGCTTTCCATGACACCTTCCGCGAGATGAAAAAGCTCCGGGCTCAGATCACCCCCGAATCCGCCGGCGCCTGACCCGCGTCGGGAAAGAACCTGTTTCACCACAAAGGCACAAAGGAAAAACTTTGTGCCTTTGTGTCTTTGTGGTAAATCAATGGCTGTTCAGGCACGATAGTTCATGTATGCGGGGTGGCGATTGTCTGATGAAGCGAAACAATGACTGATCTGACGGCGTCGTTTCGGGGAAAAGGCCGATTCCTGACGAGCTGGGAGGCCCTTGCGGGCTTCCT
>CAZQYQ010000374.1:0-3996 GCA_964597625.1 uncultured bacterium | reverse complement strand
GCCGTTGTGTTCGTGCCAGGGTGAATACTCGATCCCGCCGCCTGCCGCGACCTTCTCGGCATCGGCGACGTTCTTCGCCAGACCCTCATACATGAGCGCCCCCAGCACCGCACCCCGCAACGGGCCGGACATGCGATCCCAGGTGATCGGCGGACCGGCGTGAAGAATCATGTTCTTCTTCATGCCCGGTACGGTATCTATTGCGATCCCGATTCCCTTGATGACCGGAACGGCGCGCTGTATGCGGGAAACGGCTTCTTTGTTGGCGGCCTGCACATTGAGTTTGATAGCCATTGTTCTCTCCTCGCCTCAGGACTGCGCCTGGTTCAGATACTCGGCCTGCCACAGCTTGATGCGGTCGAGCAGCTCGATCACCTTTTTGTTGCCGCCGGCGGGCGGGCGCCACTCGACATGCGCGACCGGCACGCCCTGGCGCTTCAGATCATCGGCGAAGCTGGGAATGCCGATGTTGAACACTTTGACTTCCTCGTTGAACAGCGTTTTCAGGCTCGACATCGCTTTCAGGCTCCTTTCCCGCTCAGCGCCTGTTTCACGAAGGTGACCAGCGCGAGATTCGACGGAAACGTGAGCACGCCGGCGTCTTCCAGCGTGCGTTTCTGCTTCTGCAGGTTCTGCGGATCGTCCGCCGTTCCGCAGATGCAGGCCGCGAAGACAGGATTCCGGCCCGAAGCCTTGCGGGCTTTTTCGATGGCGGATACCATCTCACCGGCCATATCCATGTGCGCGCCGTAGCCGAGAACGACATCGAACGCGATCAGGCCGACGTCGGGATCGGCGGTTTCGATGCCGATGCGCTCCTGGCGCAGGCTCGGATCGATCATCGGATGAGCGCGGCCGCGCGTGAACTCGTCATCGCCGAGATCGACGATGGTGTGTTTCTCGCTCTTGTAGACGCTCTTGAGCGTCAGGGTGCCCTTGACGGGCGTGTTCGAATACAGCTCGCCGAGGACCGGCTGAAGAACCCGCTGGGCCTCGTCACAGAGCGTGCCGCCGCTATACAGGCCGCGCAGGTATGTTCCCGGCAGCTTGAGCCCGATCGCCTTTGAAAGGGCTTCCGCCTCGGACATCGGGGCCGGGACCGGCTTGCCACCGGACAGTTCGCAGGCCTTTATCGCCGCTTCCTGCAGGTTGTGGGCCGGCGTGAAGCCTTCTTTCCGGATGGCTTCCGGGTCAGCGCCGATGAAATAGACGACGATCGGTTTTCTGATCTTTTTCAACTCGGCGTACAACGGCCCGAGAACCGCCTGTGCCGGTGGTTTGGAGATCATGACGATGACTTTTGTTGCCGGGTCCTCGCCGAGCGCGCGTGCGGCCATCAGCGTCATCTTGCCGCCGATTTTTTCCGAAAGGTCGCGGCCGCCGACGCCGATCGCCTGGGTAATACCATAGCCCATCGTATGGATAAGGCTTGTGACTTCCTGCAGGCCCGTGCCTGAAGCCGCCACGAGACCGATATTGCCCTTGCGGATCGCATTCGAAAACGCGAGCGGAACGCCGTTGATCAACGCGGTTCCGCAGTCGGGGCCCATCACGAGCAGATTTTTCTGTTCCCCGAGAGTCTTGAGTTTCAGCTCCTCCTCGACGGTCACGTTGTCTGAAAACAACATGACGTGCCGTCCGGCCCTCAGGGCGATTTCGGCTTCGCGCGCCGCCCAGGCCCCGGGCACCGAGATCACCACGATATTCGCGTCGGGAAGGGTCTTCGCCGCCGCTTCCTGGGTCGGCGGCACGAAGGCGGCGCCGCCTGCCGGTTTCTTGCGCGATGTGAGCAGTTTTTCAGCCCCGGCGAGCGCGGCTTCGGCCGCGGCGTCATTCCCGGCCTGCACGCACATCAGCAGATCGGCCGGCGTGATGCCGGCGAACACATCGGAATACAGGCCCAGCCGTTTCAGGCTGTCTACATTGTAATCTGTTCCCATCCCGACCACGGCATTTTCGACGCCCTGCAGCTTCTTCACCTCATTGGTGATCTGCATGAGCGTGACCGAGTCGAAATAGGTTTCCTTGCGGATCACGTGACGGATCGTCATTCCATGCTCCTTGAACATTTCGTCTCTGGCCGGGACCCCTTCCATGCAAAAAAACGCTGGTCGAAGCGCCGGACATCGGAATAATACCCCTTTCCCCTGGTGTTGTCACTTGACTGTCCCTGCGGGTCACCCTGAGATTGCTTCGAATGGCTGGAACAGCACCACGAGAGAATCCTTCACGGCAAGTCGTGAACGATATTCCGCGGGAGATCGCGGACACTCGCAGAGCTTCGATACACCAGCAGACGGATCAGAAACACAGGACAGAAAAAACGGATGTGAAAGTATATATTGTTGAATATAATTTTGCCGGACTGTGAGGAACGTTCACCCGTGGCATCTCGGTGGTCTTAAGGCCTGGAGTCAGGGAGTCCCGCCGGGCAGGGTTTTCTTTGCTTCATACTGGTTGTACAGATTATCGGCCCGGCCCTTGTCGAGGGCGGAAAGCACCTTATACTGATCTGCGGCCGCGGCATCGTCCTTCAGATACAGCAGCATCCAGGCGAGGCCGAACTGGGCCTCGACATCGTCCGGCTTGAGCTGTGCGGCGGTCCGGTATGCATCGGCGGCTTCCCGGGCGAGATTTTGTTTCTGACAGGAAGCGCCCAGGTTCATGAACGCCTCCTGATAATCGGGCTTGGCCTCGGTGGCCTGTCTGTAGGCATTTCCCGCTTCTTCCCAGCGGTTGAGGTTCTGGAGGGCAAAACCGAGGTTGTACCAGGCCCGGGCCAGGCTGGGATCGGCTTCCGTCGCCCGTTGATTGGCCTCGACAGCCTCTTCAAATCTCCTGGCATCCATGAGTTTCACGCCGAGGTTGAACTGGAGCCGGGCATCCTGGGGATTCTCCTCAGCGCGGGCCTTGAGCCGATCGATCTCGGAAACATCCTGGGCCCACGACGGGGGTGCCGGAACCATTCCGAAAAAGAGCCACAGAACAAGGAAAAACCGGGCGACAGTGATCAGAGACACGAATCATTCCCTCCTGCTGGTGAAATCATCGATCAACGGACCGATCGGGTTCATATTTTGGAGATGCCTCATTCCCTGGTGATGGTGACCACCGTGAAGTCGTCCGGCTGAGGGTCTCCGGAAAGAACGTGCGGATGCCGATCGAGGATCTCGGCGCAGGTTTCTCGTGCCGAGACCGCCGATCCTGACTGAACGTATGACTGGAAAACCAGGAACCCGTCGACTTCACGGGTTTTGCAGAGAGATTCCACCAGCCCGTCCGTGTAAAGGACCATTTTCTGTCCTTTCTGCAGGGAGTATGGCACAGGGGTTGTGAGAAGCTGGGGTTTGAAGCCGATCGGGCGCCCGGAGGAGGGGAGAAACCGGAAGAATCCCGACTGGTCCTGCACCAGAGGATGCGGATGTCCGCAATTGAAGACTGTTCCCTGATGGGTTTCGAGATCGATGGCCAGGACGCAGGTTGTCATGTTCAACCGGATGCGTTGCGATTTGAAGGTTTCGTAAATCGCGTGATTGAGGCTTTCCATGATGTCGGAAGGTGTTCGGCCAAGTTTTGCCATGGTGATGACGATCGACTTGGCCATGGCCATGATCAAGGCAGCGCCAATGCCGTGCCCGGTGACGTCTCCGATCAGAACCAGGAGCATTCTGTTGCCGATCGTCAGGTAGTCGAAGTAATCTCCGCCGAGCTCCGTCGCTGGACGGGAAAGGCCGAAAACGTGATACTCCCCCGCGATCAGCTCCTCCTGGGGAAACAGGCAGGTTTGAACTTTCCGGCCGATGCTCATTTCTTCGAGACCGACCATGATCCCGTTGAAATGCTGGGCGAGATCGCCGAATTCATCGGCATCCTGGGGTGGAATCTGATATTTGAAATCCTTTGCATCCACTGCTTTGAGCCCCTGGGAAAGCTCGTGAATGGGGGCGAGAAATTTTTTTGCCAGAAGCATGCCGAGAATGGTCGTAAAGCAGAGGT
>CAZQYQ010000373.1:0-4019 GCA_964597625.1 uncultured bacterium | reverse complement strand
ACCAGAATGCCGGTCAGTCCCTGTTTCATCGAAGCCGCGACATCGAACTCGGCATCGTCTCCGACAATGGCCATGCGGTCGGGGCTGGCGCCGTAATCGGCGGCGATCCTCGCGAACAGGGTCGGGGAGGGTTTTCCAAAGACAACCGCCTGTTGTCCGCTTGCGTATTCAAGGGCGGCCGTCAGGGGGCCCAGATCGAGGCACAGACCGTCAGATCCCCGGTAGAACCGGTTCCGCTGCAGGGTATAGAGTTTTCCCCCGCGCATCAGCAGGCGAAAGGCCTCCTGCACCTGCCGAAACGTCGCATCAAGAGACTCGTCGGCGACCAGCACGGCGTTTCCATCGTTCAGATCCGGCGTAAACCAGTCCGCTTCGGTGCGATCGCGCGGGGGCAGGAACGCAAAACCGCGCGTACGGCCTTCATCCTGCATCACTTTCCGCGCCACCGCCCAGGGAGTGTATATCTCGTCGATCAGACAGGGAAATCCCAGGTCGTTGAGCCGCTGATGGATGACACAACGCGACTCGGATGTCGTGTTGGTGACGAATGCCGTGCGCACCCGCCGCCGGATTTCCTTCAGGGCTTCCGGGGCTCCGGAAAATGCCTCGCACACTCCCGAAGAGGTCTTTCCCATCAGGGTTCCATCGATGTCACACAAAAGAACATCCCAGGGAAGCCGCGATGGAGATGACGGTTTGGAGATCATCGACACATCCTCCTCGATCGAGACCGGCCGGACTTCAAGGCTGCCGCACGACGGAACCGACTTCGAGCACCTGGGCGACGAGAGGCCTGGTGACGGCCCGGAACTCCGGTGAATCGACGGCGGTTCCGGCCTCAAGGGTTCCCGTGAGAAGATACTCATTGCGGAAGACCAGCAGCAGGGCTGATAAAAAGACCTTGCGAGGATTCTCCGGCATGGGAAGATCCCGCCAGTTTTTCTCGAAGGTCGCCGGCGTTGCGGGAACTTTCAGAATCGTCACGGTTCGCGCTTCTGTCCCGCTGGGAACCCGGAAATACGTGAATGCATCTGGCTCAGCCCCGGGCAGGGTCTCAAAGTTCGCACCCCACGCCTCGAGAAGCGCCTTGTGAAAGGCTTTCACTCCATTGCCACTCCAGGCCACACGCTCGTCCTCGGAGATTCCGGACGGCTCTTTCCCGGTCGGCTTCAAATACAGGGAGAGAAATGGAACCTGTCGTTCGAAATATGCCTGTGGGGAAAGGGGTTCGACACCGACAAGCACGTTCCGCTGCGGAAGAATCAATGCGGGATAAGGCCTGTCGCCGGAAAACAGGCATCCGGATGGCGCGATAACCGCCTTCTTCACCCGCAGATGGTCACGATTCATCAGCCATGCGCGAAGGCGCTGCTGCTCCGGCAGCAGATGAAGTTTGTATCCGCTCATGACATGTTCAACGGCAATCGCCGTGCTGAGCCATTCCGGAAATTCGAAAAACTTCAGAAAGAATGTGAAAGAGCCCGGTGCGGGTCGCGGAGGCAATGGGAACCCGAGTCCGCGAATCCCGTCCAGATCGATGTTTGTAATATCCGCAGCTCCGGGATCCGTGTCGGGATTCACCCGCACGGCGGGTATCGTTTTCCAGTCAGCATTCGGAACCCGCTCAACAGGATCGTAATACGCAAAATGAAATCCCAGACCCTCATCGGGGGACCAGGCCGGAACCCCGGCGAAGGCCGTTCCGAATGAAACGGCAACCATCGTAAGAGCCATCAGGACGAGATGGGCACGCATCATCAAACCTCCCGTTTTCGAGCGATCGCCCGGACCTCAGGTTGCCGACGGAGACGAAGGGAGAGAAGGAGCTTCCGGATCGGCAGGCTGTTCGGGCGACGGCGCGGATGTGACCGATGATACTCCGACCCGGTTGCGGCCGGCATCTTTCGCTTCATACAGGGCTTCGTCGGCAATTTTCATCATCTCGACGGTCGTATCGGCATAGTTATACGGCAGAGAGCTGAGGCCAAGGCTTATGGTGACGGACAGATCGCCTTTCGGCCCCGGGAAAGCCGATGTTTCGACCTTCTGCCGGAGGCGTTCGGCGAAGAGACGGCCACCTTCCAGGTCCGTTTCGGGAAGAATCACGCAGAACTCTTCGCCGCCGTACCGGGCAGCCACATCCGTATCACGGATCGTACACCGCACAATTTTTGCGACCTCCCGCAGCACCATGTCGCCGGTCTGGTGGCCCCAGGTGTCGTTGAACTTCTTGAAATGATCAATATCGGTCATGATAAAGGAAAGCGGCTTTTCGTACCGCTTGGCCCGTCGGAACTCTTCCTCCATGCGGGATTGGAAATGGCGGCGCACGATCAGGCCGGTCAGGCCGTCAATCGTGGCAAGATTGAACAACCGCGCTTTTTCGATGACGACGGCGGCCTGATTCGCCATCGTGAGAGCCATCTGGAGGTCTTCCTGGTCGAAGGAATCCGTTATCTTGTTCACGATATTCATGACGCCGATCGGCTCATCGCGAACCTGGAGGGGAACGCAGAGAATCGACCGCACGTCGCCGCGGCCGCCAGCAAAATTCTCGAATCCCTGTTCGCGGCGCACATCGGAAATCAGGCGTGGCTGGCCCTTCGCGAATACGTCGCCCGCAACTCCCTCGCCGCTTTTGAATTTTGCCTTGAGAGCCGGATCAACCGATGCGCCGGTTTCAACACCGAACACGACCGCGGCCTCGACAAGGCTCTCATACCGTTCGTCGAGCATGAACAGCGAGCCCCGTTCGGCACTCAGCGCCTGAACACACCTGGAAAGAATCGTATCCAGAGTGCGATTGAGATCGCCCATGAAATTCACGGCCTGGCTGACCTCGTTGACCATCGAAAGCTCGCGAACCTTGCGCGCCAGCTCCCTGTTCCGCTGTCTGAGGTCTTGAAACTGCTGACTGAGCCGCATCAAGGCCCACTGTACCGGCACCATGATGACAAAGGGCATGATCTCGAACACGCGATCGCCACGGAAAGCCAGGAATCCGATGACCGGCCAGCCCGCCCACACAAGCCCCACAAGCAGGTTTCCGCCCCATCCGCCGGTGCGCCAGATAATCCAGGCAATCAGCAGGGTCATGATCATGATAAGGCCGCACGTTCCCTGGGGTGACATCCGGTGCAGGATACGGCCGCTTGCGATGTTGTGGACAAGATTGGCGTGGATCTCCATTCCCGCGATCGCCCCGTATGGCGAAAACTTCACGTCTTCTGAAGTGCCTTTCGCGCGGGTGCCGATGATAACGGCCTTTCCGCGCATCAATCCGGGTGGGAAGATGCCTTCAAGCGCCTCATGATACGGCACATCATCGAAGTAGCCGGTTTTTCCGCCGTAGTTCAGCATCAGCGAACTGATGGAAGCGTCAGGCCGGCTCAATTCTCTGCGCGTGTAGTAGCTCAATGCACGTTCGCCGACCCTGATTCCTTCAGGGGTCGTTTCGACTGCGGCATCAAGCAGCTTCGCGGCTATCACAAGGCCGAAGCACCTGAAAAGATCGTTGCCGAGTCTCTTTTCCAGAAACAGATGCCGTATGACGCCGTCCGCGTTCATATCCATGTGTTCCATGTCTATGAAGCCCTCTGAGGCGCCAGGAATGCGGAGTTCAGGAATCGGGCGATCAGCGACCAGACGATCGACCATCTCGCAGGTGTCATTGTCGAGGATGGTTTTCTTCACCATGACGAGCGGCAGGACAACGCGCCCGAACGATGCGACAGCCCTCGCGAAGACGGCATCATCCTCCGGGCCGGCGATCGACGGTTCGCTGAACATCACATCGAAGGCCACCACCCTGGCCCCAGCCGAGGCCAGAACATCCAGCAGGCGCGCGTGCGTCGCCCTCGGCCAGGGCCATGGCCCCAGCTTCGCGATGCACTTGTCGGTGATCGAAACCAGCACGACATCGCGAGATGGGGGCAGTTCTCCGCGATACTGAAACCGCATGTCGATGCTGCGGTTTTCGAGATCAATATAATAGCCGTTATAGAATAGAAATATGACAC
>CAZQYQ010000372.1:0-4028 GCA_964597625.1 uncultured bacterium | reverse complement strand
GGGGCATCGAGAAAGGATTGTGGCTGAAGATGATCTCGTTCGTCTCGGGATCGCGTTCGAACATCGGGAAGTCGGTGATCCAGCAGAACTCGTAGCAGTTCTTGCGGCGGAGATCGAGCAGGTCGGCGAGCTTCGTGCGGACTTTTCCGAGCACGACAGATGCGGCGGTCGGCTGATCGGCAACGAACAGCAGCGAGGAACCCGCTTCCGCGGACAATCTCTCGCGCAGCGTCTGCTTTACGGCATCAGCGAGAGGCTTGGAAAGGGTGCCCTTGATCTCGCCTCCGGAGGTGTAGTGCAGCGTGGCAAGGCCCTTCGCGCCGGCTTCCTTCGCCAGGGTTTCGAGGTCATCGAAAAACTTGCGCGACTTGTCGGCGACACCCGGCACGCAGATCGCGCGCACGGCACCGCTTCCGGCCACGATGGATTCGAAGGCTTTGAAACCTGAATGAGCAAAAATGTCGGATACATCCTGAATTTTCAGGCCGAAGCGCAGATCGGGCTTGTCGCTTCCGTAGGTGCGCATGGCTTCGGCGTAGGGAATACGTGGGAAGGGCAGGGGCGTGGATTGCCAGTCGGAGAACTCGGTGAACACGCCATGAATGACCTGTCCGACGGCTTCGAAAACGTCATCCTGCGTGACGAACGACATCTCGACGTCCAGCTGGTAAAACTCCCCCGGCGACCGGTCGGCGCGGGCATCTTCGTCGCGGAAACACGGTGCGATCTGGAAATACCGGTCGAAGCCGCTGACCATGAGCAGCTGCTTGAACTGCTGCGGAGCCTGAGGCAGAGCATAAAATTTGCCTGGATATAATCTGCTGGGCACGAGGTAGTCGCGGGCGCCTTCCGGTGAACTGCTGGTGAGGATCGGCGTCTGAAACTCATTGAACCCAAGATCGGTCATGCGGCGCCGGATGCTGGAAATGACGCGCGAGCGCAGCAGAATGTTCTGGTGCAGCTTGTTGCGACGCAGATCGAGGAACCGGTAGGAGAGGCGGGTCGTCTCGGGGGCGTTCGTATCGTCGACGATCGGGAAGGGGAGGAGTTCCGCGGAGCCCTGGACCTTGAGACTCGAGATCTCGACTTCGATTGCGCCGGTCGGCATGCGGGTGTTGATGTTTCCATCCCCGCGGGTGCGAACCGTGCCGTCGACCGTGATGACGGTTTCGACGCGGGCCGTATCAAGCTCGGTATGCACCGGCGTACCCGGTTGGGCAACGATCTGGGTCAGGCCATAGTTGTCGCGCAGATCGGCGAACAGCATGCCGCCGAGGTCTCGCTTGCGCTGGATCCAGCCTGACAGCCGGACCTGCTGCCCGATGTGCGTGTCTCTGAGCTCGCCACAGGTGTGGGAACGATACGTATGCATAATAGCCTTTTCCTCGTGTTGATCAGCGTTGAATGCAGAACCGATGCGGCCGAAGTGTACTGCACCCCGGCGTCGAATGCAAGACGGTCAGACTCACTCGGACAGGAACGGAGTGTCTTTCGATTGCCGAATCGTGCGGTTCGATCAGAAGAGCGGCTATCAGCCTGATAGCCGCTCTTCGGTGTCCCTGGCTCCGTCACTCGGGATCGACAGCTGCCTTCTGCACCTGAAGAGTGCTGACAAGCCGTCGGAGAAGCCGTTTGCGCCGACGTCGCAGGGCAAATCCTCCTTCCACCCAACGAAAGATGACCGGCAAAATGAGAAGCGTCAGGATCGTTGAGGTGATCAGCCCACCCATGACCACCACAGCCAGCGGCTTTTGGATTTCCGCCCCGGAACCGGTGGCATAGAGCATCGGAAGATGGCCGATGAAAGAGGTCAACGCCGTCATCATCAAAGGCCTGAAGCGAATGGCACATCCCCTTCTCACCGCTTTGTTGATGGAAAGGCCTTCGCGCATGAGCTGGCGGAAGAAGGCAACCAGAAGAACCCCATTCTGGACGGCGATCCCCAAAAGGACAATAAAGGCCACGGCCGCCGAAACCGAGAGGGACATCCTGAAGGCAATGACGGCGACGATGCCGCCGACGAGGGCAAACGGCAGGTTCAGGATGACCAGCACGGCATCCCTGACGTAACCCATGGCCAGAATCAACAGGATGAAGATCAGGACGATTGCCGCCGGAACGACGACAGACAGCCTGGCCATGGCCCGCTGCTGGTTTTCAAATTGCCCGCCATACTGGAAGTAATAGCCAGGGGGAAGTTCCTTTTCGAGGGGAGAGAGTTTCTTTTGCAGGTCAGCAACGAAGCCGCCAAGATCACGGCCTCGGACATTCATTTCAACCACCATGCGGCGCCGACCGTTTTCCCTGGCAATCTCGATGGGTGTCTCAACCTGTTTGATCCGGCAAATCTGGCTGAGGGGGACCCAAGAACCATTTCCCGTGGGCACCTTCAGGTTGCCGATCGCCTCTTCATCGTTGCGCCATTTTTCCCCGAAACGAACGGCGATGGCAAATCGCTTCTGGCCTTCGATCAGGCGGGAAACCACTTTCCCGCCGACCCCGGTTTCGATGATGTTGTTGATCTGGGCTACATTCAGGCCATAGCGCGATGCCGCATCATGGTCGATCTTGACTTCCAGTTGGGACATTCCGGAAATCTGAGTCGATTTGACATCCTTCGCGCCGGGCACGGTCGCCCCGACATCGGTAACCTTCTTGGCGAAATCCTTCAGGACCTCGAGGTCATCCCCGAAAATCTTCACGGCGACATCGCTTTTGATGCCGGAGATCAGTTCGTTCACCCGGAGGGCGATGGGCTGGGAAAAGGAATAACGCAGGCCGACAACCTGTTCGAGCTCGCCGCGAATGACGTCGGTCATTTCGTCCTGGGTGCGAAATTTTTCTCCCTTTTCAGGCTGCTTGAAGGTGATGAAGATATCGCTTTGTTCGGGGCCCATCGGGTCTTCCGAGATTTCCGCGCGCCCGGTTTTGCAGATGACGGCAGCAACCTCAGGAAACTTCATGAGCCGCTTTTCGATCTCGGTCGAGACCTTGACCGCCCCTTCAAGCGAGGCATTCGGCAGGCGAACGGCATTGATTGCCAGGGCGCCTTCCTGGAGGGCGGGCATGAAATCCGTGCCAATCATGGGGATGAGAAAGCCCGTTCCCCCCAGTATCAGTAATGCCACCAGGACCGTGAGACGCGGGCGCCACAAGCAGAAGGACAGCATTTTCCTGTACAGCCAATGGATTGCCCTGGCAATCAGGAATTCATGCTCTTCGCCGGTGGGAAGGCAGTAAAACCCCAGAGAAGGCATGATGAAAATGGCCACGATCAGGGACGTCAACAAAGAGATCAGCATGGTCAACGCCAGGGGGCCAAACATCTTCGCTTCCAGGCCTTCAAGGGAAAAGAGCGGAACAAGGACCAGGATGATGATGAAAACCGAGAAAGCCACCGGCCGGGCCACCTCTTCGACGGATCGGGAAATGAGATCACGAACCGTTTCACCGGATTTATGGTGGGCAAGATGGCGGCGGGCATTTTCAAGAACGACAACGGTTGCATCAACGACCATACCAACCGAAAAAGCCAATCCGCCCAGACTCATGAGGTTGGATGTGATCGAAAAAGAGTGCATGACGACAAACGTGAAGAGGAACGTTAAGGGAAGAGAAATGACCACGAGAAGCGCAGTTCGGAGTTCGGCAAGGAAGAGGAACAGGACGAAGATGACACAGAAACCACCTTCCGCCGTGGCATCCATGACGGTTTTGATGCAAGCCTTGATCAGATAGGTGCGGTCGTAAAAGACGTTCATTTTGACGCCTTCCGGGAGGCTTTTCTGAATGTCTGGAACCGCGTGCTTGACCGCGTCAACGACGACCTTCGAGTTCGCATCGCGAAGCATGATGACCATGCCGGCGACCGCTTCGCCCTTGCCGTCGCGGGTCACGGCACCCTGCCGGACCTCGTGTCCGATGGCGATTTCGGCCACATCATTGATCCGGATGGGAATGCCATCCCTGGTTTTCAAAACGACTTTGCCGATATCCTCGGGAGAGCAGAACATGCCGACGGATGTCAC
>CAZQYQ010000371.1:0-4032 GCA_964597625.1 uncultured bacterium | reverse complement strand
GGCGTCGGGGGCGGGTCCGACATACATCAGGCCGTATTGAAAAAGGCGGGCTTTGTGACCGCTCTCGAAATGGACAACGGAGTGATCGAGACCCTGCGCGGACCCCTGCGGGAATGGAGCGGCAACATCGCCTCGGCTGTGGGTGTGATCGTTCTGAATCGCGAAGCGAGAAATTATTTCGCATCAACCACGCGGACCTACGACCTGATCCAGATGTCGCTGGTCGACACGTTTGGCATCGCCGGCGCCGGACTGCGAGCGGGTCAGGAATCGTATCTTTTCACGGTTGAAGCGTTCGAAGAGATGATCCGTTGTCTGAAACCAGAGGGCGTCATCTCCGTGACGCGGTGGGCCGAAGTGCCACCGAGAGATGCGCTGAAGATCATCGACGCCATGGCCCAGGCTCTCAGGCAGAGCGGAAGTGATCCCGCCGGAAACATCGTCGTCATCCGGAACTGGGCGACCGTGACGATCCTGTGCTTCAGAAATCCACCCGGCGCCGCGGTGCTGGGCGCCGTCCGGAACTTCTGCACAGAGCGATCGTTCGACATCTGCCGCATGCCCGGGCTGGATGTCTCCGGGCAGAACCGCTATCACCGGCTTGACAGGCCATGGTATGAGGAAGGGGCAACGGCGCTGCTCGGGGCGGGACGCAAAGAATATATCAATGAATATCCATTCTGGATTTCCGCGGCGACGGACGACCGGCCCTATTTTTACCACTTCCTGAAATGGAGCAGGCTGCCCGACCTGTTCGCACGGTTCGGCAACAGGGCCAGGCCGTTCATGGAGCTCGGCTCTCTGCTCATGGTTCTGGCGTTGATCCAGGCGGGCTTTCTGACCGTCCTCCTCCTTCTCGTTCCGATTGCCCTCTTGCGTGGATGGAGCGGGGTGTCGAGGAAAAACATGGCGTATCTCGGGTATTTCAGCGCCATCGGTGCCGGATACATGTTTCTCGAAATGGGATGCATGCAGAAACTCGTCCTGTTCCTCGGACATCCCGTGTATTCCGCCGCCACGGTCATCGCAGGGTTCCTTGTCTTCAGCGGTATTGGAAGTATGGCGAGCGATATGTTAGGAAGAAGACCGGAGGCGGCTTGTACGGCCGGTGCCGCCGTCGTCGCCCTGATCGCCGCTTCCAGCCCATGGCTGCTCGATGCTGCGATCCATGCGGCCATGCGGCTTCCCGACTGGCAGAAATTCCCCCTCGGGATGCTGTTCATCGCGCCGCTGGCGTTCCCGCTGGGGATGTTCTTCCCCCTTGGATTCCGCCATCTGATGAAGAGCGACGAAGACCTCGCCCCCTGGGCGTGGGGTGCGAATGGCTTCGCATCCGTCCTCGCGACGGTCGGCGCCCCGCTCCTTGCAATGCGGATCGGATTCAGCGGTCTCGCAACCGTGGCAGCCGCCTGCTATCTTTCCGTATCGTTCTTCTGGCTTCTGCGATGCCGGTCTTCGCGAGGAGCGTGAAGGGGAACGTCAGGCGAGGCTCCCATGGGGCGCGGACTCGAGAGATCAGCCGGCGGGTGCCGATCAACTCGGGCACAGCGCTATTCCATCGGGGAGGGCGTTCAGGTGTGCTGATTCAACGGTGGGAGCGGTCGGCGATGAAGTTTTTGATGCTGCGGTCGAAGGAGGCTTCGCCCTCTTTCGTGAAAAGGCAGCCGGGAACTTCGCCGTGGGCGCGGTGGTAGGCGATGCATTCGCAGCAGATGCCCTTGCGGGGGCAGGGCTCGTAGGTGCAGGTGCACCCGGGAATGTTTTTCCTCTTGCAGTCGCCTGTCATGGCGTTCCTCCTGACACATATAGAACCATCGATATGTAGGTTGGTGAGTTTCAAACCCGCCCCGACGGGTGTTGGCAACGATTCACGATCGTGCCCGCTCGTTCGAGACGAAGATGCCGGGGCGGCCCTGAAGGGGGCATTTGTTCTCGCAGATGCCGCAGCCGATGCATTTGTCGGCGACGACGTAGGGATATTTTATCATGCGTTTCGTTCCGTCGGGAGCGGTTGCCTCGCGCAGTTCGAACCTGATCGCCTTGTCGGGGACGGGGCAGTGTTCCTCGCAAACGAGGCAATCCTCGTTGCGGCGATGCGGGATGCATAAATTCTTGTCAAACACCGCTCTTCCGATGGGGTGCTTGTACTTGTCGTCGAGTGACAGCTTTCTGATGGCGCCGGTCGGGCAGACCTGGCCGCAGAGGTTGCAGTTGTATTCACAGTAGCCGGTGCGCATCTTCGCGACCGGCGCCCACAGGCCTGAAAGACCGTTCTCGAGCCCGTCGGGCTGGAGGCAGGCGCCGTTCGAGGTGCAGACGCGCACGCACTGGAGGCACCGGATGCAGTGTCGCCTGAACGCTTCCTCGGCGATCGCACCCGGAGGGCGAAGAAGGCTTGTCGTGACGAGCGGCTTCTGGGGAAGGATGCGTTCCCCGGCCGCCATGGCGAGGCCGCAGGCCGCGGAGCCGATCAGGTGCCGCCTGGTCAGATCGACCGGGGCGGGAACGGGCGAACCAGCCTGGAATTTCCTGACGACGGCCGTCGTTCCCGGCGGGCAGACGCTGTCGCAAAGACGACACTCGATGCACTCGGCGGGATTCACCTGGCGGGGGCTCGTCCCGATCGCCGCCATCGGGCATTCCCGGCTGCACCTGCCGCAGTTGACGCAGCTTTCCTCGATGCGTCGCGAGTGGAGACGATGGGACGCACAGATGCCGAGCAGCGCTCCTGCAGGGCAGACCGAGCGGCACCAGAAACGGGGCCGCCGGAATTCCAGAACGAGGATCGCCGCTCCGAGGGCGAACATCGACCAGAACTGCCACGGAACGAACTGGGCTTCGGGCATCAGCCATTTCGCGACCGAACGCTTGAACCCGATGAAGCCGGGGATCCAGACGAGGGCGGATGCAATACTGCTGAATATATATGTCGTGAGTGGATATGCGACCCCGGTCATGAGACGATTGAACAGGGCGAGGGGATCGAACCAGCCCCAGAAGGGGCCCCCCGCAACGGCGGAAACGGAAAGAAGGATGAATACTGCGTATTTCGGCCAGCGCAAAAGGCCGGCAGCGGAAGAGCCCGACTCAACGGGCCCGGGGCCGAACAACCGGCGCCAGCCGTCGAGCGTCGCGCCCAGCGGGCACAGCCAGCCACAGAAAAACCGGCCAAAAATCGGCGTCAGCAGAAGTATTGCGAAGCCGGGCCAGTATTGCAGGACGGGCTTCAGCGCGGCAAGAGAGTCGAGAACCGCCGCGAACGGGCTGAATCTCAGGCCCAGATCGACCGAAACCCAGGGCCGGAAGGGAAACCGCGCCGCCAGAAACAGCGAGACGAAGC
Organism: uncultured bacterium; assembly: GCA_964597625.1. Lineage (GTDB taxonomy): Bacteria > Muiribacteriota > Ozemobacteria > Ozemobacterales > Ozemobacteraceae > MWAR01. The sequence continues at coordinate 692 of CAZQYQ010000371.1, read as the reverse complement.
CCAGAAGCGCTACAATCTGCGAAACTCTGCGAAAGGTACCCATCGATGGTCTCACCCGGCGAATATCGTATTAACCCAAATGTACGACAAAAAACCTTCTCTGGCGAGATCAATTTTGCTGCAGATCGGTGTTCGTCAGTTTCACGAAAACAGGGCGCCGATGCTTTCCCCGGTGTGAATGCGGTCGATGGCCTTGGCGAACAGCTGGGCCACAGACAGCACCTGGAGATTGCCCATCCGTTTGGCTTCGGGAACTTCCACGGTGTTGGCCACCATGACGGCGGTGAGGTCCAGAGCCTTCAGCCTCTCCATGGCGGGGCCGCACAGGACGGGGTGCGTGGCGCCGGCGTAGAGGTTCCTGGCCCCGGCTTTTCGCAGGGTGTCCACGGTGGATACGATGGTGCTGGCCGCGGCGATCTCGTCGTCGAAGATGATCGCGTCCTTGCCGCTCACCTCACCGATCACGAGGCCGTGCTTGACCTTCTCGTCGTTGATCCGGCGCTTGTCGATGATGGCCATGGGGATGCCGAGACGCTCGGCGAATTTCCCGGTGCGCTTGCCCCCGCCGGCATCGGTGGCGACGGCCACGGCATTGCTCAGGTCGATGGTCTTGCGGGCATGGTCGGCCAGCGTGGGAATCGCGCTCAGATGATCGACGGGGATCGAAAAGAACCCGTGCACCTGGTCGGAAT
>CAZQYQ010000370.1:0-4091 GCA_964597625.1 uncultured bacterium | reverse complement strand
GCGTCACCTCATAGGTTTCGCGCGGAATGTAGACTCCGTCGATCTTGACGATCAGCACCGGAAACGTAAACTTCTTCACGCGAATGACATCGGAGACGGTCATGTTCTTTGTGTATTTCAGCGGCTCACCGTTCACCTTCAGCATGTCTCGTCAAAACTCCCTGTTATCAATTCCGGGCCAAGCCCATCGTCCGGCCCGAGAAGGATTTCCATGACCCGATTTGCCTGCATGTGCGCGACGATACCGACTCTCGGGGCCATCAGCCCGCGGCCGGGAATGGCCTCGCTCGTTTCGTCACCGCACACCGTCATCGTACCCGAAATACGGGTATGAAGTCGATCGTTCCCCCCCCACCCCGCCATGCCCGAGCCCAGCACGAGCGGCTTTCTGGGAAATGCGCCCATCGCAGCCTCGACCAGCATCGCCTTCTGGTCGGCGCGATCGAAGGCCTCGACAAGCACGTCCACTTCTGAAAACACCGAAATCACTGTTTCGGCAACCAGCTTCTCCAGCCATGTCGCAACGTGAACGGCCGGATTCACCCGGGCAATGGTCGCTTTCAGTGCTTCGACTTTCGGCATCCCAAGCTGATCCGTAAAATACTGCTGCCTATTCAGATTACTCGGTTCGACAAGATCGAAATCAGCCAGAATCAGCCGGCCCACACCGACGCGCGCCAGCGCCAGCGCAACGTTCGAGCCCAGGCCGCCACAGCCGGCAATGCCAACGCAGGCTTTTTTCAGCTTCGCATGCACGCCCGGCGTATGCCGGGCCGCAAGGAGCACGTCGAGTTCTTCGGGTGTTGGCATGACGCCGCGCCTGATGAACACGATCGAATCCCCTTCCGAGGGGATCGTCTCCGGCGGCACCGGACACCCGTTCAGAATGAACAGATCCGGCCCGCACGAAGCTGAAAGAGGGCTGCCGGCGCCCGGGCGATGCCGGTCTGGCAGACCCGCCCCGGAGCCCTGGATCTCGACAGCCTTTCCGACGCTGGTGCCGGGGTCGAGCTCCACATCCCGCTCATTTACTTTACATTTCACAATATATATAACACCACTTTCACCACCCGCGACAGACGCGGGGCGGTCGGGGTCGTCTTCCACCCGGCAACAAAGGCCTGCCCGGGTCAGGAAAAGATTCTGCGTTCGCCGTCCACGGCGAACAGCTCGCCGAAAACAGCGCGTCCTTTTCCGTCGAGCTCGTATGGAAGCAGAACGATGACCGAGTACTCATCCACATGGTCGAGCGCGAATGCAACACAGTCCCGGGTTTTGCGTTCCCCGGGCGGCGCGGCCCGCACATCGCTGACGATAGCCGTGGCAATCGCCTTCCTCGCGGCGGCAAATCCCCGCATGGCCTCCTCCAGGAAGGCTGTCAGCTTGTCCTGATCGGCCCTGTCGCCAGCCTCGGCAGCGAACTTGCGAACCCGGCGCGCCGTGTCGAGATAGGCGGCAAACGGCGGAAATCCGCCGTTCTCGTGCAGCATCTTCCGCACCGGCACCAGCAACCTGGCAATCAACCGTTCGACATCGGCTTGTGGATTATCCATGCAGATCCTCCCAGGAGCGGCATTCCGTTAACACCTTCATCATACTCTTGGCATTCGTTTCCGCAAACCGGTTTTCTGTCCACCATCGGAATTGACGGACAGGCTGATTGTCAGCGGGGAATGAGGCGCTCTCTGATCGGAAAACCGGATCGCTCGAGTGCGGCAAAGAGTCGCCGGGAAATGGTGACGTCACAGGATGGGCATCTGGGAAAATCGAGCCGGAAAGCCGTCAGGAAGCCGAACAAGACCGGCTCTTCCCTGATTTCCATTTCCCGCCAGGGAATAACAATGGGTGGGTGGCCGCATCTGAAGAGAACCGGAAGGGATAAGCGCAGCCCCTCCCGGTTGGCCATGACGGTGGCGATAGTATTGTAGCCGCACCAGGAATTGAAGCGAAGGCTCTGCCAGGACCAGGTATTGTCGGGGATGAACGGTTTTTCCGGGAAGGCGTCAGCAAGTCTCTTCCATCCACCTATTCGAGAAAGGATGAAGACGATGAGCTGAATGAAGAAAAGAAATCCAAGCAGAATCACCGGTGAAGTCTGAAACACCCGAAGCAGCCTCCCACGATTTTCACACACGCCATGACCGGATTCCGCAGAAGGCGGTTTATTGCTTCCGGCGGCAAGAGCGAATAGGCGCACAGAGAGAAAACGGGAGGAGCGCGGGTCATACCCGGCCCCTCCCGCGGTATCTATATCATTACAGATATTTTTTAACGACCTCGACGACCTCTGGGAAGTCGATGCCGAGTTTTTTCAGCGTCTCGAGGGTCGGCACGGCGTTTTTCGTCCAGCCGCGGCGCTTGTAGACAGCATCGCAAAGCTTCTGATAGCGTTCCTCGCGCCATGTGCGCTGCAGGGCGATTTTCTCATCGACCGACTTGCCCGCCGGATCGACGCCGACCGTCTCTTTGAGCTGCTTGTCATACCGCTCGGCGCGGGATTCGTATTCCTCGCGCGTGACGGGGCCCATCGAGCGGTACGGCGGCTGGTCGAACTTGCGCAGGCCTTTTCCCATGCGCAGGTTGAAGACGCGCTGGAAGTTGTAGACGCGCTCGGACATGAAGATCAGCTCGTCGCGGTTCATCTCTCGGCCGGTGATGCCCGAGAACAGGTCGCAGTAATTGCGCAGGTGGCCCGGCACTTTCGCGGCCTCCATCGGATGGTTGACCTTGCGGTTGTCCTCCGGCTCGACGTCGTTCCAGGGCAGCTTGCACAGGCCGTTCAGGCCGAACCAGGTGCGGAACATCGGGAAGTAGTGCAACGCCTCGGCCTTGTCCTCGAACGTCGGAAGCTGGTTGTTCACCATGTCCATGAAGATCAGCCAGGCTTCGTCGTGCTGCGGTCCTTTGTTGGTGAGCGCGTAGCCGCCCTGCTGCGCCAGTGATTCTTTCGACAGATACTGCGAGTATTCGAGACCCTTCGCCTCCATGCCGATGTCGTTGATCAATTTCGCATCGCCCCAGCCCTTCTCGATGAACAGCTTCTTCATGCGCGCGACGCCCTGGCCGACGATGGCGCCAAAGCCTTCGTTGCGGGCCATCTGGTGCAGAAGCTCCATCTGCGCCTCGCCGCTGCCCCATTTCAATTCGATGCCGCCGGTGCGTTCGGCGGTCAGAATGCCGCGCTGCCAGCACTCCATCACGAATCCGCAGCTGGTGCCGAAGGAGATGGTGTCGATGCCGTAGGTGTCGCAGTAGAAGTTGCCTTCGAGCAGCCAGTCGCGGTCGAAGATGCCGCAGTTCGAACCCATGCCCGCCGCGGTTTCATACTCGGGCCCGTCGACGGTGACGGTATGCCCCTTGTAGGGGCCGGTCTTCACGATATGCCCGTCGGCGCCCTTCGAACAGGCCATCGAACAGCCCATCCAGCAACCGTCCGGAATGCCCTGCGTGAACCGCTCGGCCCATTTATACGATGCAATATTTTTAACGTCATCGTGCGAACCATACTGAAAATTGCAGACGGGCAGCAGGTCGTAGTCGCTCATGACTTCGACGAGATGGGCGGTGCCCTGCGTGCGCATGTGGCACTGCTTGTCGTCGTTGTCGTGAATCTCGCGATGCAGCCGGATGCCGGTGTTGCGCACGCGGTCGATATCGGCCGGGTGGTTCATGTCGCCCTTCACGGCCGGGCCGCGCACGACGACCGCTTTCACTTTCTTGTTCCGGAAGACGGTGCCGATGCCGCCCCGGCCCGCCTGCTTGAGGCGGGCGACGCCGCGCCGCATGTCAAACCAGGAAAAATTCAGGCAGCCCATCAGCGTATGGTCGGCGCCCTTGCCGGACGCGATGACGGAAATATTGCGCCTGTCGGCCTCGTCGGCGGCATACATGTGCGTGAAGAGGTCTGCCGCGATATGGCTGTCAGCGCTTTCGAGCGGCGCTTCCTCGATCCGGATGACGCCTTTCTGGCCATCGATGAAGATCACGACGTCGGCATCGGCCTTGCCCTGAATTTCGAGGGCATCGAAGCCGCTGAACTTCATCAGAGGCCCGAAGTAACCGCCGACATTGCTGTCGATCGGGATATCGGT
>CAZQYQ010000369.1:0-4099 GCA_964597625.1 uncultured bacterium | reverse complement strand
CGAGTTTTCAAGCATCGCCGGGTCATAGATCGTGACCGCGCCGTCGGGCTCTTTGCTCGCATCTTCCGTGGCTTTCATCGGATAAAAGCTGTATTCATACTTTTCGACGACATCGTGGGTATGAACGAGCGGAATCGGGATCGGAGGCAGGTTGATCAGCCCGGTAATGGGGATCTGCTTTCCGATCGGGAACGGGCCCATCGGATACCCCATGATCGTGAAATGCCACTGCTGATACCGTTTTGCGACACCTCCCTCGATCTCGCGCGTCATCGTCGGATACAGGGCCCCGGGCCCGAAAAGATGCGTCACGGTCGAGCCGAATGCCGGCATCGGAATCGGCAGGCCCACTCCCATGAAGGAAAGCGGCCCGCCGCAGTATGGCCAGTCCCATTTTTCGAACGGGTCAAGCGAACTGAGCGGCCCCGGAAGAGGCAACAGATGCAGCGGCGGCTCGAATACCGTGCAGCCGCTGATTTTCGGAATGATGTTAAATAAACCGGCCACTTTACTTGCAATGTTTTTCAGCGTGCTCGTCTTCGTGGTACCTTCGGGCGCCACGGGAGGATTCGGATTGATGCCCTTGATGACCTTGGCCTTGGCCGTGTTGTACTGCGCCTCGACATTATTGAGAGAGTTGTCGAGACCAGCCTTCAGTCCCTTGACTTCGGTCGGCACCGGAGACGTGGTCTCGTTGTGGGGTTCGCGACTGTAGAGTGAAAACTCTTTCTGGGGCATGGAGATGTTAACGTCGGTGATGAGGAGCATTTCGGAAACACGCGCGAAATTGAAAAGATCGCCTGCAAATGGATTTCCGTAGAACGAAACATTGCACTGCGTCGGCTTGGTCCCGTTCACCCGGATGAGACCCGGGAACGCGCTGTATTCACCGGCTCCCTTGCTGAGAAGCGTCTTCATGTTCGGAAAATTCTGGACCATCAGCGGTCCGCCCGCCTCGTTCAAAACGATCTTGTCATCGTTCAGGTTCGCGATGAACAGGCTGTAACAGGGCGCCACAGGTTCGATGTCGGCGCACTTGAACTCTTTCGTGGCAAAAACGCGCTTCGTGGTCGTTCTCGCATCACCATACACGATCGATGCTTCTGACTCGATCGTGAGATACCCATATTTCTCCACACACTGGTTCTCGGAAAAAGCAGGGATCGCCGCGCCTCCGAGCTTCGCGGAAATATCAGGGAAGATGCCGGCAGCCAGCTGGATTTCATACGGGTATATTTCAGGCATGATCTTCTTGAGAAGCCCGTCGAATGTGACGAATCCCTTGATCTGTTTCGCCCAGTCCTCAGGAAACACTTTGAGCATCAGATCGATCAGTTCGAACTTCAGGAAAGGAAGCCCAAGATCGATGTTGATCGAGAGCCACTGAGCGTCTTCAGGAAGAGAAAGTTCAAGCGCTTTATAGCCCTTGTTATCGAGAAAATCCATCAGGCCCGAGTGAACCGCATACTCGCAGTCGACTCCGGGGACCTTGTATTTGTCGGCGCCGGAATCAGGCCCCGGAACGATCTTCAATGCCTTGTCGAGCTTAAGCGTGACTTTCACGTCATACTCGGTTTTCGTTTTTCCGACCATGAAATCGACCATCTCGTCAAGATCTTTCGTGTCGGCTGTCTGCAGCTGATCTTTTCCAAGAATGAACGGCTCCTGGGCCGCCGTTGTATCGAGCGGAATATCATTTCCCATGACGTTGCCCAGACCGTCGTAGGCCTGACCGCCTTTTGTCGGCATCGCCAGCCGGAGTTTGTTGGCGAGAGAGACCGGGTCTTTGAACTTTTCAGGATCATTCAGGTCTTTCGTCAATACCGACATAGCCCGCTCGAGAGCGGCTTCGGCAAGACATTGCGCGTGGATGGCCCGGTGTGAACGCTCCGTCAGATACGTTTCTTCGACGGTGTCGCGCATGAAAAACGTCGCAACGGTGAAGATCACGGCGAGCATGCCAATAATGATGAGAAAAACATTTCCGCGTGATTTCATATTTTCCTCCGTTCGTTACGCCGGGACATCCGCTATTTTCGTGAATGAGGCGCGGCCAGCAGACTCAGATTGGATAGAATATTCGAGGTCTGGTTCATGACCTGATTCGAATTCAAAGGCATGCCGGGTTTGGCTGACATCTCCTGGAGGTATGCCTTTACGGCCGGATTATCCGCATATTTTGCCAGCAGATCAGGTGATTTCCGAACGAACTCCATGCAGCCACGCATATACTGAGCAATATTTTTCATTTCGGGAATTTTTCCCATGATTTCAAGAAGCCGCATGAATTCTTTCTCTTCCTGATCTTTCATGCCGTTGGTCTGATAAAACCGGCACAACCGCTGGGATGCGGTCAGATGAAGGAACGGATTGTCCGTTTCCTCTTCGAGAATTGCCTTGAGTATTTTCATCCCTTCACCGGCATTGCCTTCTTCCATGAGCAGGTTCGCCTGCCTGATACGGGGATCAAACTGCGCCTGCAGCAGTTCTTTGGTCGTCGGCGGATACCCTTCGAACATGCGTGCGGGCATCGGCATCGTGGTTACGCGCTGAACGATATCACTCCACTGTTTCTCGGCCTTCGGCGGGGAATACAGGGATGCGGCCGGAACCTGCTTCCCTGCAGCCGACTTCTGGATGAAGGAAAAGCCGCCACGGCCACTCGCCAGGCGGTCTTTCACCCCGCCAGCGGCAAAGCCGCCGCCGGATTGGCGCGATTGGAAAAACAGGAAAACGAGGGGAATGAAAAGCAGAATGAGACCGATCGCCAGCACCCGAACGTCGCTTGGATCGATCTTTTCGAACGGATTCTTTTTTTCGGATTCATCGCTCATGATCATCTCACTGTGAGAATAAAGATCTTTATAATTACCCTGACATACTTTCATAGTATATCACTTCTATCTTCCCTCCCCAAGATATTAAGTTACACCACCAGCAGAGAAAATATCACTCACCTCTTCACTGGGTACGACGCTCCCCAGCTTCGATGGGTTCTCACGGAAACACCGGAACCTTCGATTCCATTTCCCGATACGGGGGGGGCAATAAACGGGATATACCCATACGAACGGCTTCCTCTCAGCTGTTTCGGCGATAAATTGCGATTTCGTGAGATAATCTTCGAATCGATTCATTTTTTAAAGCAGTTCGCCATTTACAAGCTTTTTACTCCTCCATAGCAGATTTTCATCTGCCGCCCTTTTGCCTTATTCTCACGACCTGTTAGCACTCGGCGCTGGTGAGTGCCAACATTGAGAAAACCACGCACCATCCGGAGGAAGAGATGAACATCAAACCCATAGGAAATCGAGTCCTGATCGAACTGGTCGAGAAGGAAGCAAAGACCAAGGGCGGTATTTTCCTGCCCGAAACCGCTTCCAAGGAACGCCCGGTACGCGGCAAGGTGCTGGCAGTCGGTTCCGGCACGCGCAACAAGAAGGGAACCCTCATTCCCATGCAGGTCAAGGTCGGCGCCAGCGTCGTTTACTCCCAGTATGCGGGCGACGAGATCGAGATCGAAGGCAAGAAGCATCTTCTGATCAAGGAAGACGAGATCCTGGCCATCGAGTAACCCGGTAATTCCCGGCTGCTTATTCGCAGTCGATAACACGCACCAAAGGAGACACACAATGGCAGCGAAACAGTTACGTTACGGCGAGGAAGCCCGTCGATCCCTGGAGAAAGGCGTCGATACCGTCGCCAACGCAGTCCGCTCGACGCTCGGCCCCAAAGGTTGTTATGCGGTTATCAACAAGAGCTACGGCAGTCCCACGATCACGAATGACGGCGTCATGATCGCCAAGGAGATCGAAGTCGCCGACAGGTTCGAGAACATGGGCGTCCAGCTCGTTCGCGAAGTCGCCAGCAAGACCAACGACATCGCCGGCGACGGCACCACCACCGCCACCGTTCTCGCCCAGGCGATCGTTCACGAGGGCTTCAAGAACGCCACCGCCGGCGCGACCCCGATTTATCTCAAGCGCGGCATCGAACTCGGCGTGAAGGCCATCGTCGACGAGCTGAAGAAGCTCTCCCGCAAAGTCGACGACAACAAGGACAGCGTTGCCCAGGTCGCCACGATCTCGGCCCGCGACCC
>CAZQYQ010000368.1:0-4102 GCA_964597625.1 uncultured bacterium | reverse complement strand
CGAGGCGATCACATGGCCGGAACCATCACACACCCGGCAAACATGGCGGACGGCGGCCGAATGTATAGACTGGTCTATTCCGTGCCCGTCCATTTTCGATAGAAAGAAACCGCTGGTGACGGCGACGCTCCGCCGGATCGCGTCCGGGATCGTCCGGCATGTGATCGATTGTGAGCCGTTCGTTGTTCCTAGTTCTGCTTTGCCGGCCAGTTCAGACAACTCAGCTATATCAACCGCATTCATCGCGAAACATTATGGTGGTGTGGTTGGCCATAACCTGTTCAGGCCGATCGGAACCATCACCGCGATCGATCATCATGCCCTGGTCGTGGCATCGACAGATCCGACCAGACATCATGCCGATTCTGTGGCTGCATTCCTGATCTCATACTACGGACAGAGCCGTGGCGGAGAATCTATAACGCTTCCTATGCCGACGGTTGTCACAAAAGACCGGCATGGGCTTGTGACGGCAAGAATCAATGGCGAGACGCGCGTCATCACCGACATCGGCATGCGAATGCTCACGCCTCGGGAATTGGCAACGGCGCAAGGATTCCCGGAATCATATGTCCTGACCGGGACCAAGACCCAGCAAGTCGCCAGAATCGGTAACAGCGTGTGCCCGCCGGTGGCCGCCGCTGTCGTAACCGCTCAGCTTGGTGACAGACCAGCGGAAAGGAACGCAGCATGAGGCAGAACGAAAAACTACCCCCGGACGTTGAAGAATCAAACCAAATGACAACTCGACTGATAAAAGCGTCAAAGTCGTATTGCCAGGCGCTTCAATTAAAAATAGCAAGCGAAGAGATCAGAAAAGAGTTCATGGAAAAACTGAAATCCATGAAGCCGGGAGATGTATTGCATGTCCCGGCCGGACTTGAGATCAGCGATTCAGAAATGCGCGCGGAACTGCGGGCTTCCAGGCCAGTTCACTCACCTATCACCGATCTCCAGGAATCAGCTCTCTCGACCGCGATCAACACCGGCAGATTCGATGCATTCGAGCAGTTCGATTCCCACGTTGCCCACCTACATTGCGAGGTCGCTGAGGTCGGGCAGGCATACCGAGGCCGCCGTCTGGAGTCATGGGCCGGTTCCGATGGCAAGCCCGAGGGCGTGGCTGCCGAGCTGGCAGACGTCGTTATCCTGGCCCTATCGCTGGCCGGGTTCTATCAGATCGACCTGGACGCCGCGATCCGCACGAAGATGGTTTACAACGAGACGAGGAGGCAGGGATGAACACGAACATCGTGAAACCGCTCAGCGAAGGTTCCGAAAAGAGGTGCGGCAGGAATCCGAGCCCAACCAGGCCCAAGCCCGATAATCCGCCGAAGCCCCAGGCGACCAGTCACGTTGCCTGCAACCATGAAATCCAACGGCTCAACTCCGAACTCACCCGCCTCCGCGCCGAGAATGAGCGGCTGAAAAAAGGCATCGAAACTCAGGCCAACGCTGTGAAAATGATGGAAGATGCGAAGACCGTCGAGCTTCAACGCCTCCGCAGGGGCGAGGACGAAGCGAGGGTAGCCAGAGAAACACTCGATAGCGAACGAGAAGCCAACGCCATTCTGACCGGAGAGAATGATCGTCTCCGGGGTGTCTACGCGGAAATGATGGAGGCGCTAACACGGATCGCAAATATATGCGAAAACTTTGACGGTTGCCCCATTGGCCCGCAAACAATTGCCGAAATAGCTAGGGCAGCTCTCTCCCGCGTTGAACAGACCAAACTGGAGAGTGAGCCGAAGCCCAAGTCGGAGACGTGCCGCTGGACGTGGGGGCCGCCGGCCTGCGGGAGGCTGCTGAAAATTCGGCACTGCTGAAAATTTGGCGGGTCCTTCCGGGGGGTTGAATCGAAGAGGGTCGGGAACCGCTCGATCGCTTTGAACGCGCAGCGATTTTGAAATAGATGACACCGAAGGCAGGTGATGCAGCATGGCCAAACACGTAACAGCCAAGGAACTGGAGCAACAACTGAATATCGCCGAAAGGCAACGCAAGCGGCTCCTGGCTGCCGGCGCCCCGAAGGTCGTGAGCGGCAAAGGCTATGACCTGGCCGCATGGGTGTCATGGATCCTGGCTCAGCCGGTGCGGCGATCCGATTCGAAGGCACGGGCAGCGGCGGAGATGCTCCACGCAAAAGTGATTGGTTGCAAGTCAAGCGACCAGGCGCCGACGCGTCCGGCCAAGCGGCAAGCCCGCGGACTCGAGGCAGGAGTAAAGCGCCTCCGCGACGCCGAAGAGAAGCTGCATCGAAAATGGTGTGATGCCGTGGACGCAAGCGATCCGACGGCAAGGGGGTGTTTTCAGGATTGGCAGGACGCGCTCGAGCTTCTGGCCAAGGCCGAACAGTCGCTGGTGAAGTATTTGAAGGAAACCGGCGTTCTGACGGAAACAGCAAAATTCAAGACTTTCATGAAGCAGAATATTGAGATGGCAAAATCAATCCTGCTCGATATTCCGGGTCGGGTATCCCCGCAATGCGAAGGTCTGCCCTGGCATCAGATTCAGAAGCTTCTCGAGCCGGAGATTCGCCGGGCATTAGAAAAGCTGGCGGCGATGCCATGACGACAGACATCGGATGTTACCACGACATTTGGTCGGAAGGCTGGACGCCGCCGGCCGACCTGAATCCGTGGCAGTGGGTCGAGGCGAATATCGAGTTCACGACCAGGGTGAGCCCGATCAAGGGCCCGGTTCGAACAGACATGACCCCGTATACCCGATATCCGCTCGAGGCGTTTGCGGATCCGGCCGTCCGTCGAATCACGCTGAACTGGGCGGCCCAGACGACGAAGACCACAACGACAGCGCTGATGCTCTGCTACGCGATCGCCAACGCTCCGGGAAATGCGCTGTTTGTTCGCCCCTCACTCACCGCGGCGAAGTCATTCAGCGAGGGGAAGCTGGTTCAGCTGATCAACCACAACCAGGCGCTGCGACGGCACAAAACCGACGACCGGTATGATTTTCAGAAGACTCAACTGCAGCTGGACGCGATGACGATTTTCGTCCGAGGTGCGAACCCAAACCAGATGAGCGCCGAGAGTTGCAAATACATCATCTTGGACGAAACCGATAAATTTCTGATTTATCTGGAATCGAATGCCGAAGCCGATCTCGTAAGCCTTGCATTTGAGCGATTGAAGTTTTTTCGCGATTCAAAAGGGATCATGAGCAGCACGCCAACACTTCCGAATGGCATCATCTGCAGAAATTACGACGAAGGATCGCGAAGTCTGTTTCAGGTCCCATGTCCGCGGTGCGGTTCCATGTTCCCGATCGAGTGGGAAAACGTGAAGTGGCCGAAAGAATGCGACAACCTGAAGGAGATCCGGGCGCAGACATACGTTGAATGCCCGTCGTGCAAGGGCGATATCCGCGAGCGGGACAAATTCCAGATGTGCCTTTCCGGTCTGTGGGTGCCGCAGAATCCAGACGAAACGGAACACATTTCCCTACGTCTGCCGGAGATGTACAGCCCGGTGACAAGGTGGGGGGACATGGCCGTCCGTTTTCTGAAGGCGAACGACCAGGCAAAGGTCGGATTTCTCGGGCCGCTGCACAATTTCATCAACTCTGGCCTGGCCCTGCCATGGAATCCCGACGAGAACAAGTCTCGGAAAATCGAAGAGGTGGCCTGCCTGAAGGATGCGCGCGCTGCCGGCCAGCTGCCGGACTCCGGCGTCCTGGGCATCACCTTCGGCGTTGACTCTCAGGACCTGGGTTTCTGGTTTGAGATTCGAGCGTTCGGGCGAGACCTCGAGAGCTGGCTACTTGTGGAAGGCTACATGCAATCAGCCACCGATTTGATTCGACTACTTGAGATGTCCAGCTTTGGCGGGATGCGGCCATGCTTCGGTTTGTGGGATTCCGGCGGTCATCGAACCGCTGAGGTTTACGACATCAGCCGCAGCGTCAAGAAATGCCGCGCGTCGAAGGGCATGCAGCGCATGAACCGACCGTGGAGACTGGAAAAGCAGGATCAGTATCCTGACGGGAAGCCGATACCGGGCGGTCTGGCTCTCGCGCTGATCAATACGACGTATTTCAAAGACATGATAGCGGGCAAGATTGCACTGGGGCCGAATGCCCGCGG
>CAZQYQ010000367.1:0-4105 GCA_964597625.1 uncultured bacterium | reverse complement strand
AAACGGGGTGACGTGCGGTATCCAACGACACGAATTCTGGTCGGATAGCTCTCTGGAGGTTGTCATGCAGTATGCCGTCTTAGGACTCGGGCGCTTCGGTTCGAAGCTCGCCACCTCGCTTTTCGCACGCGGAGGCGAGGTCCTCGCCATTGACAGCGACCCCGATGCCGTCGAACGCATCAAGGATCATGTTTCGCATGTCGCTATTGCTGATGTGACAGACGAACTGGCCCTTCGCAGCCTCGGACTTCAGGACATGGACGTTGCCGTCGTCGCCATCGGAGAGATGATCGAAACCAGCATTCTTGCAACAGCACTTCTGAAACGGCTTGGTGTGCGTCGCATTCTGTCGCGCGCGGTCAACAAATCTCAAAGCCAGATTCTCGGCGAGGTCGGAGCATCCGAAGTGTTCTCGCTTGAAGACCAGATGGGCGACCAGATCGCAAGTCGTCTCATCGCACCCCATATCCTGGAAAGCATCACGCTGAGCTCCGGTCACTCGCTCGTCGAGATTCTCCCGCTTCGCTCGTTCATCGGGAAAACCCTCAAAGAGCTGAATCTGCGGGCAAAAGCCGGAATCAACGTCATTGCAATCAAGCGGAAAATTCCTTCGATCAATGAAAAAGGGGAAAACACGATCAAGGTCGTCCTCAACGATCTCCCTTTGCCCGACGAGAAAATCACCAACGATGACATCATGGTCGTCGTTGGCCAGGATGAGCGCATCTCGGCTTTGTCGCACTCATTCGAGCAGGAGGAACAGGAATGATACGCATGTCCATGGCAACCCGCTTCCGCGTGGGGGCCGGTTTTTCTATTCTTATTGTTATATTTCTCGGCCTCTTTTCGATCTATCACCTTCATTTCCTGAACGAGGAGATCCAGACCCAGCTCACGGACGATCTGAATCTGATCCGTTTTGCCGGCGCGGCCGGCACCATCAGCAATGACGTGCATACGCGCGTTACAAACGCATTTCAGGCTTCATCCCCGGTAATGCTGGTCGAAGCCGTCGCCACCCTCGAAAAAGCGAGACGGCATCTCGCGACGGGCTTTTCCATGTCGCCGCCACGCAAGGCAAGCGCCGCCCTTCTGTTGAACGAGCTGGAAGGGTTTGCCCTCGCGATACAGACCGTCGCATCAACGCCGATGCAGCCGCTTCCCGATGCTTTTGTCGTGCTGAACTCACGGCATCAGGTGTTTCTCGAACAACTCGACACATTCGTTTCTTCAAATCTCGAGGTTCTGACAAACCGTCAAAGCAATCTGGCAGCCGTGAGCAAATCGTTTCAGACACGCATGGGTGTCATCGCGATTCTGACCGTCATTCTGGCCATCATGATGTCGATCTTTTTTTCACAGCAGATCTCGATGCCGGTACGTCGAATGAGGGATCTCATCAATTCCATCCGTGACGGCCATTATGAAATCACGGTCGGCACGCGCGGTCCAGCCGATGAGATCGGTCAGATTTTCACCTCTCTCTCGCATATGGTCGACCACATAGCGATACGGGACCGCCTCAAACTCGAGAAGATCGATCTCGAGAAGCGCCGGTTCGCCATGCTTGCCAACTACATCGGGGCTCCCCTCGTGATGATCAACGCGGAAAACAAGATCGCGTTCGCGAACAACGAGTTTCTCGGCATGTTCAAGCTCGCCTGGGACGACATCTACGAGGTGGATCTCACCCACGCGCCTCTCCATCCGAAGTTGAAAGAGAAGATCAATCACGCCCTGGCAAAACGGGAATGGCCGGATAACGAATCACTCAACGTCTCAAGCGAGGCTTACTCATTCGATCTGAACCTCTCCCTCATGCCCGTGAAAAAGTCCAACAACGAAACGGCCTCGGTCATCTGCCTGCTGGGCAAAATACGCCGGGGGGCGGAGAAACATGACTCGAAACCACGCCCACAGCAGTAACCGCATCCCATGATCCATTTTCTGAAACGTCTCATCCAGGTTTTCGTCTTCGCCGTGATCGCGATCTATCTCCTGCAGGATTATATTCTGTTTTTCCCGGTCCGCCTCACGGAGCCCCCGGTTCTGCCGGCTCTGAACGGCAGGACATTTGAGCATGTCACGTTCCCGGCTGACGACGGCACCCTCCTCACCGGCATATGGATGAGCTCCGCATCACAGACGGTGGCAGCAGGCTCTTCCATTCAGGCACCCGGTTCTTCGACAGCTTCGCGGCCCGTCATTCTTTTCTCTCATGGAAATGCCGGGAATCTCGTTTCGAGGCTTCCACGGCTCGTCGAGGCGTTCGCGCAGTTACCGGTCGATGTCCTGGTGTACGATTATCGGGGATATGGCCGCAGCGGCGGGCGGCAGAGCATATCAGGATTGAAGTCGGATATCCAGGGGGCCATTTCCTATCTGAAAACGGTCAGGAGTATATCCATCGAGAAGATCATTCTCTACGGTGAATCGCTCGGCGGCGGCGTAGCCGTAGCGGGCGCTGAAACATGCCTGGCCGAGATCGGCGGCATCGTTGTCGAGTCCGGGTTCCGGTCGCTGAAAGCGCGCGCCGGAAGCCGTTTTCCCCACATAGGCCCGCTCATCCTGTCGGAAGACATGGCCAGCGACCGCACGTTGTCGCATTATGAAGGTCCGCTGCTGATCATTCATTCCCGGGATGACGGAGTCATTCCGTTTTCTGACGGAAAAGCCCTTTTCGACGCCTGCCCTTCGCGAATGAAACGGATGTGTGAACTGCGTGGCGTCGGCCATAATGACCCGGTCTGGCAGCTGCCTGAGTATCTGGCTGCCTGGCGTGAATTCCTTGCCGCTTCCTTTCCCGGGGCTGTCTGAGCATTTCTGAGAATCCTTGCGGGCGAAGGGTTGCATTTTGGCTCCCCGTGCCTGAGAATAACAGCTCTGATACTGTTTCCTCTGGAGGATTTTCATGCGCCCCATCATCCGCCTTGCGCTCTGCCTTGTTGTTTTCTGTCTGCTTGCCACGATCGCGACCGCCCAGGATCCGGCTTCCACCCCAACCGCCGGAAAGCGGATAAAAGCCGGATTCATCTATGTCGGTCCGATCGGCGATTTCGGCTGGACGAACGCCCACGAGCAGGCACGCCAGCAGATGGTCAAGCTGTTTCCCTGGCTTGATACGACCTTCGTCGAATCCGTTGCCGAAGGGGATTGCGCACGCGTCATCGACCGGCTCGTCAATGAGGAGCACTGCGACGTCGTATTCACGACGAGCTTCGGGTATATGAATGACACGGCCGCAGCCGCGGCCCGTTATCCCGATCGGAAATTCATGCACTGCTCTGGCTACAAGCGGGGACCGAACCAGGGAACATATTTCGCCGAATTATATCAGGCATATTATTTAAACGGGCTTATGGCCGGAGCCCTAACGAAGAGCGGCAAGCTCGGGTACGTCGCTTCGCATCCGATACCGGAAGTCGTCAGGCACATCAACGCATTCGCTCTCGGGTCTCGTGAAGCGAATCCGAAGGCCCGCGTCCAGGTGAAGTGGCTGTTTTCCTGGTATGACCCGGCCAAGGCCCGGGAAGCCGCCGAAGCGCTCGTGGCAGAGGGCTGTGATGCGCTGGCCTTTTCCGAGGATTCTCCGGCCGTGATCCAGGTCGGCGAGGAACACACGCAGAAAGGCAAGCAGATTCTCTCCTTCTCCCATTACAGTCCGATGCAGAAGTTCGGCGAACACTCCGTCGTTTCCGGCCAGCTCGTCGACTGGGGAGTCCTGTATGAGATGCTGTTCAGTTCCCTCTATACGGGCACCTGGAAGCCAAACGACCACTGGTGGCTGCTCAAGGAAGGGGCCTGCAGAATCGGCGGGGCGGAAAACACACCGATCAACCCCGCCTTTGCCGAACCGCTCAAGGCCGTAACAATCACGGATCCCGTCATCGGCGCGACGAATGTGCATGATTTCGTGTTCAAACGGATTGCACAGATGAGTGAACCCACCGTGCTGTTCGATCCGTTCACGGGGCCGATCAAGGATCAGGCCGGCACGCTCCGCATCAAAGCCGGCGAACGCGCGTCTCACGACATGCTCTGGGGAATGGACTGGTTCGTCGAGGGCGTTGACGCGACTCTGCCGAAGTGAGATCTCACGCAAAAA
>CAZQYQ010000366.1:0-4130 GCA_964597625.1 uncultured bacterium | reverse complement strand
GATCGCCGAAGCTCCCTTCGAACGTCATGAAAATGCGCTGCTCCTCGATCAGGGGCGAACCCGTGCAGAAGGCTCCGGGCCGCCTTCCCGGCCGGGGTTCGGCATCGACCCACCGCCTGTTGAGAATGTCGGCCAAAAAGGTGCCGAACTCGGGAAAGACGCGCCCGAACGATTTTGCGACCATATCGACGCCGCCGGTCCACTCGTATTTCAGCCCGTCGGAGACGGGAAGCGGCGCTTCGATGTCATACCAGGCAAGCCCGGGCAGCTTGAGCCATCCGGCTTTTATGCCTGCGAACCGCCTGCACAGATCGCGGCCACCCGCCGCGGCTTTCATCATCGCATCGACCGTGCGTCTCGAAACGCGTGCCTGGAACAGGGCGACATCCAGGTAGTGCCCGACTCCGCGGCGATCGTTCAGCGTGAGGCGTGTGCCGGCAAGGTGATTCAGCGCCGCGGCGCAGACATCGGCATACGCTTCCCAGGCGGCGTTGCCGCCCTCGAACGCCGCGCGACGGATCTTCGGGTCGGCATCCTCCATCAGCGCCTGGCGCTGCGCCATCGATTTCATCTCGCGCCGGCCGTCCGGGTAGAGCATGGCGAACTCGAGTTTTCCGGCAATGGTGTTGTACAGCCTGCCCCAGGACGAAAACCCGTTGACGCCCAGATCCGCCGCCAGGACTTCCAGTTCGCGTTCCATCGTGTGGCGGGCATCTTCTCGCTGGCGGGTCAGATGATACGCGATCGGCGCCATCTCCCGGCGTTCGATGAACGCTTGGAAAACCTCATCGGAAACGGTTTTCAGCGATCTCTTGAACTCGACGTCGAGCTTCTGGAGAGCGGCATCGATCGTGGCCAGCCGGCCGGTCTCGGCATGGACGGCTTCATTCCTGGCATCGGCGGCGCCCAGACAGTCGAGATAGCAGAGAAAATGCGTGTACCGGGCATACAGGGTTTCCTGCGCGCGGAAAATTTCATCCCACGCCTGCGCGGTTTCTGCGGTCAGTCCGGCGGTGTTCGTCGCGCGCAGGGTCAGTGCCGCGATATCGCCCGCCAGGCCGTCTCGAAACGCCGTCATTTCCGCGCTTCCGAATGCCGGAAAGAACGGGGTCATATCCCAATTCATGCTGTGACTCATGGAGGCCTCCGATGCCTGGAAAAGTGTGTACATGGTTTTACTACGGCAGCGGGTACCATTCAAGAAAAGTTTCAATCAGATCTTCCGCTTTCCTTCGTCTCTGAACCAGCGCTGGAAAAGAACGCTTGCCGCAAGATACAGGAAAAAGGTCAGATACAGGCAGAACGAATACCCCCGATGGATGATCAGGGAGCCGGAAAACGACATCACGATGCCCCACGAGAGGAACCAGGCCAGACTTTCAGCGGCTGCCGCGCTTGCCCGGAGCGAGGTTGGAACGATCGACATCATGAGCTGCTCGCGTATCGGGATGCCCATGTTCATGAATGCGCCTCTGAACAGAAAACAGCCGGCGCAGATCCAGAAATCGTGCGTGACCGCCATGATGAGCATGAACGGCAGCGAGGCGAGCTGGGTGATCGTCACCCCGGCCGTGAGACCGAACCGGCGTGTCATGAGGGGCGACAGAGCCCCGCCGATCGCCGTGGTGAGCTGGGAGAGAGCGAACACGGTGCCGATTTCCGAGACGCCGCTGCCGACCCAGTCTCGAAAATATAAATTAAAGTATGGAACGATCAGACCGGCGCCGGCGCCGGTCAGCGCGGTCGTCGCCACGTAACGGCCGATCAGCAGACGGGGCGAGGTCGTGCTGACGATATCTGCCTGCGAAGCCGCATGGCGTGAAGGATCCCTGCGCACCGGCTCCCGAAGCCGGTGAGAAAAGAGGGCGGCTAACACGGCGAACCCGGCCCCGACCTGAAGACATCGCCGCAGTCTCTCGGGCTCCGAAACCGCTTCCATGAGACCGAACCCGGTTACCAGCTTCGGAAGCCAGCCTGCCAGCAGGCCCGCGATGATGTACATCGACAGCGTGAGCGTGAAATTCACGCTGAACAGATACGTACGCTGCCGCCCCCGGCTGTGCTCGTGAAGATACGGCTGAACCGAAACCATCTGACCGCCCGAGCCGATGCCGGAAAGCCCCGCGGCGAAGGCGAGAAGCCAGAAGGATGTCGTCGAGCTCGCGATGAGATACCCCGCGGCGAGCAGAATAACGCTTACGATATAACACGCCCTGCGTGAAACCCCGTCGGCCAGGCGTGCCAGAGGAATGGAAGCCACCGCGGCACTCAGCGCCTGCACGGCGAGGATCCTTCCGATCACGTCTTCCGAATACCCCGCCGATTTGAGATACAGGTTGAACAGCACGCTGAACATGCCCGTGCCGAGTGCCGCGAGGCACTGCGCCGTCAGGATGTCGCGGATCGGCCGCGAAAACGTCATGGCTATGAGAAGATACGAGTTCATGGATGTATGTGATTCCTGGCCCGCTGCGAATGATCGACCGAACGAGCGGCCTATCAGAATGGATCTTCCGGCCTTGAAATTCAACTGCTTTCGGCCGGACCGCCCGGCCCATGAAAATCCCCCCGGCGGATGGGCCGGGGGGATGAGCTCAAACCAGATGAAGGTGGAAGGACAGGCCGCGGCGGATTAACGAGATGCGCCGCCTGAGCCCGCTCCGGGGCCGGCCGAGGCGGCGGCCGGAAGTTCGTTCAGGAGCAGACTGAACGCGCCGGACCCCTTCTCGTTCGAGGTTTTTATGAGCAGCGTCCCCGTCGCGACGGATTTGCGCTCGGTGACTTTCATGACGCCGAGCGTGATGTGCCCGATCGGCATGGAAAGCTCCTTGCCCTTTGTCTGCGGTTCCATGATATCTGCTTCGAACTTGTAGAGGTCGGGGCAGATGATTTTCACCGGGTATGTTTCGGCACCCAGTTCGAGAATGGCTTTGAAGCTTGGCTCGCTTTGCTTGACGTCCTGGAGGTTTTTGAGCTGGATGACCGTCACACGGAGCTCAGCCGGAATGAAATCCTCGATCGACTTCAGCGCGAACCCGAGTCCGGTAAAGTACGGCGATTCCTGCTGTTTCACCGAGGGCATCTGCGTCCCGGCACTCGCGCCCACGGCAAGAACGAGGATGAGAAAAACCGTGACGAGGCTGATCAGACTTGTTTTCATAGGTTCCTCCTTTTGGGCGTCTCTGACTTTATTATAGCCATGCACCCGACACCTTCGCGCGAAGTGAATGTAAAGAAATTTTTGCTTCCTGAAAAACGAGGCTGCCGTTCCAGCGGAACGGTGAAATGCCCGCGGGGCAGTTCAGAGAAAATCGGCGACAAACGCGGACGGGAAAAAAACATACTGGGCCATCCCGTTTCCGGCCAGGAACAGGGTCAGCTTGACAAACAGCGGAATCAGCACGATCCTGTCGACCCCGGCCGCAAGGACCAGAATCAGCAGCATCAGGCTGTAAGGCCGTATCGCATCGTAGGCATCGCGGGCCTTTTCCCCGCCCAGCCACATCACGACTTTCGAACCGTCGAGCGGCGGAATCGGCAGCAGATTGAAAAGAAACAGGCCCATATTCATCATGAAAACTCTGAATATCAATCGATATATATAATTGCCGGCCGGAGTCGTCATGAACTGCAGCGCCGCGGAGCTTTCGCCTGAAAACCGCATCACCAGGCCAAGAAGAACGCAGATGAACAGGTTGCCGAGGGGGCCGGCGATCGAGACGATTCCATAGCCCTGGATCGGGTCGCGGAAATTCGAGGGGTTCACCAGGACAGGCTTGCCCCAGCCGAATGAGAGAGGGGCGCCGGTCAGGGCCAGATACATGGGAAGCGCCGTGCCGAGGGGGTCGAGGTGATCGATGGGGTTGAGGCTGACGCGGCCTTCGGAGCGTGGCGTGGGGTCCCCGAGACGGTCCGCCGCGAAGGCGTGGCAGAACTCGTGGAATCCGATGCCGATGATGAACGCAGGCAGGTCGAGCGAGAGAACGCTGATGGGATCCGGGGTGTAGGCCATCCTGGAACTACCTCCTTGAAGAAAACCCAGTCTATCATGATTTCGTGTGTTCTGTCAGACGAGACTCCGATGTTGCTCATCTGACTTGCCTTAATTCCTTGCCACCCATGATTTTGAT
>CAZQYQ010000365.1:0-4138 GCA_964597625.1 uncultured bacterium | reverse complement strand
GTCGGGTATGACAGGGCCGGGGAATGGTTCGGCGAGTTCGCCGCGGCCGATCCGACGGAAGCGGTCAGCCGGATGTTTGAACGGTTTGATGAATACACTCTCAACCGGCCTTCCGCCGATGACATTTCGATGATCTTCCTGAAACGACGGGCCTGAATAGAGCTTGCCGACAGCTGCAAACGCTGGTAGGATTTGATGCCCGTGAACGGGCAGATCCCGGAATGTGCCGCTCTGGCGCATTGATGAAAGTGCAGCTCAACGATGGCAACACAGACTCTTTTCCTGAAGAAGGACCGTGAATTCGCTTTGATGCGCGGGCACCCGTGGGTCTACCGCGAAGCGCTTCGCGAGCTGCCTCCCGATGCCGTCACCGGCGACGAGGCGGTGCTGATGTCGCACAAGGGAATTGCTCTTGGGCGTGGATATCTCGACACGGACTCGCCGATTCTCGTTCGCATGATCGAAGGCGCGAAGGATGAGGATTGCGCTACTCGTATCCGGAAGCGGCTGCAACGTTCGCAGACCCTGCGGCGCTCGATGTTCGATCCCGCTCTGACCGATGCCTACAGACTGATCAATGGCGAGGGAGACGGGATCCCCGGGCTGATCATCGACATCTACGGAAACGCCGCGGCCGTACAGGTATACAGCCTCGGGTTGGAGCCATTCATGGGCGCCGTGATCGATGTGCTGCCCCGCCTGATTCCGGACCTGCGCTGGATCTGGCGGCGCAATCATGTACGGCGGGCATCCGGCCCGGAAGCCGGACTCGTCTTCGGCCGCGATATTCCAGAGAAGTTGCGCTTCCGTGAAAACGGTCTGAAATTTCAGACGGATCTTCAGAGCGGTCAGAAAACCGGGTTTTTCCTTGATCAGCGTGACAACCGGGCGCTTATCAGACAGCTGGCGCGCGGTCGCAGGGTCGCAAACGTCTGTGGCTATACCGGCGCTTTTTCCGTCGCGGCCCTCGCCGGCGGTGCAACGATCGTAACGACCGTGGATTCGGCGAAACCGGCGCTCACGGAAGCCGCCACCAACCTGAAGCTGAACGGTTTCGACCCGGCCAAGAACCCAATTATTGCTTCCGATATGTATGAATTCCTTGAAAGCAACCGTGATGAGACCTTCGATCTGATGGTCGTCGATCCGCCCTCGATGGCACGCAACCGGGCCGACCTGGAACGAGCGGTCAGGGCCTATGTCAAACTGAATACGCTGGCATTCAATCGCATGGCTCCGGGCGGACTTCTGTTCACGGCATCCTGCACGAGCCAGCTCGGCCGCGAGGAGTTCTTCGCGGCGGTAGTCGATGCGAGCCGCCGGGCCGGCCGCCGGGCCCGGATCATCCGTGAAAGCTTCCATGCCCTCGACCATCCGATCGCGCTTGCCCACCCTGAAGGCAGATACCTCAAGGGCCTTCTGCTGGAAGTCGTATGACCAGGCAGAACCGTCCTTTTTTTGAAGTCGGAGCCGCCGTCGTGATCCACGGTTCCCGGGTTCTGCTTGCAAAGCGCACGGGCGGCGACCTCGACGGCCTCTGGGAATTCCCGGGCGGCAAGCTCGAAAACGGCGAATCCGCCGCCCAGGCGGTCGAACGCGAGCTCGTTGAAGAACTCAACCTCGAAGTGAGCGCTCACGAGCGGCTGCTGGTGCTCGAGCACGCCTACCCCGACAAGGACATCCGGCTTCATTTCGTTCGCTGCGAACTTGCCAGAAAGCCTGAACGTCAGCTTCCTCCGGTTCCCGCGGAACATGCGGCCTGGTTTTCCCCCGGCGCGTTTCCCCTCGCGGATTTTTGTCCGGCCGACCGGCTCGCAGCGGGGAATATTGCATGGCAAGCCCTGATATCAAGACAGGAGTGACGTATGACGGTTTCCCCTCGCCTGCTGGTCATCAATCCCGGTTCGACCACGACCAAGATTGCCCTTTACGAGGGCGAGAACGTTCGCGAGATTCACGAACTCGAGCACGATCGTGCGGAGCTTGCGAAGTTCCCGACAACGCTGTCACAGCTCGAATATCGTCGTGATGCCCTGCGCAAGGCCCTTGCCTTCTGGAACGTCCCCGTATCATCGTTGTCAGCCGTCATCAGCCGGGGTTGCCCGCTGAAGCCGCTGGAAAGCGGAGTCTATTCCATTAATGAAGCGATGCTGTCCGACATCCGAAGCGGCAGACTCCAGGATCACGCATCGCATCTGGGCGCGCTTCTGGCGTATGAGATCGGCGAGGAAGCCCGGATCCCCTCGTTCATCGCCGACCCGGTTTCGGTCGATGAGTTCGACGATGTGGCAAGAATCAGCGGCTGGCCGGAACTGCCGCGAGGGACCCTTTCCCATGCGCTCAACATCAAGGCGATGCTTCGGGAAACGGCTTCGGAGCGCGGGGTTGAACCCGAAACCATGAACGCCGTCGTGGCACACCTGGGCGGCGGTTTTTCGATAACCGCCATCAGACAGGGCAGAATCGTCGATGTGAACAACGCCAACGATGGCGGCCCGTTTTCACCCGAGCGCGCCGGCACTCTGCCGCTGGTCGGCCTTCTCAAGATGTGCTTCAGCGGAAAATTCACCTACGATCAACTGCGGAAAATGCTGATCGGCAAAGGCGGCCTCATCGCCCACCTCGGCACCGCCGATGTCCGCGAAGTCGTCAGAAGAATCGATGCCGGTGACGAAAAAGCGCGTCTCGTGCTGGAGGCGATGTGCTATCAGATCTCGAAGGAGATCGGTGCCATGGCTGCCGCTCTTTGCGGAAAGGTGGATGTGATCATTCTCACCGGCGGCATCGCCTACAGTTCCTTTGTTGTCGAGTATGTGCGCAAGCGAACGGATTTTATTGCTCCCCTGATCATAAAACCCGGTCAAAACGAGCTGAAAGCTCTTGCCGCACATGCTCTCAGGGCATTGAGCAATCCCGCCATCATTAAAATATATTAATAATTATACTCATCTTGTATTTGACCTTGTTATCCTCATTCGGAAGCAGTGAAAGGAGCAACCATGCGTTTTTCCGATCTCGATGCCAAGCTTCAAACCGGAAGAGTTCCGCTTGCAATCTGCATGCCCGAAGATGTCGATGCGGTGCTTGCCGCCAGGGACGCTTCGGATCTCGGATATGTAGACTGCATTTTCGTCGGCAATCCGCAGATCATCCATGCGCTTCTGGAGAAAGAAGCTCCCGGATTCAAACCGCGCATTGTCGAAGCCCTGACGCCCGAATCCGCCGCCGCAAAGACGGTCGAGCTCGTCCGGACAGGCCAGGCAAAAGCCCTGATGAAAGGCACGATCTCGACCCCCATCCTGCTCAAGGCGGTTCTCAACTCCGAAACAGGCATCAAGATGAGCCCTGTCCTGTCCCATGTGCTTGTTTTCGAATGGAACGGCTCGTTCCGGTTCCTCACGGACGGAGGGATGATCCCCCACCCAACCCTGGCGGAAAAGCAGGAAATCATCATGAATGCCGTCCATCTGGCAAAGCGCCTCGGCAGTGCCGAGCCGAAAGTTGCCGTTCTTTCAGCCGCCGAAACCGTGAACTTCAAGATGCCAAGCTCTGTTGATGCCGCTGTGCTGGCCAAAATGGGCGAGCGCAAACAGTTCAAGGGCTGTACCATCGACGGACCGCTGGCACTCGACAATGCCATTTCTCTCGAATCGGCGCACCATAAGGGACTTTACAACGATATCGTCGGCCAGGCGGACGTTCTCGTCGCTCCCGACATCGATACAGGCAATATTCTCGGCAAGTCGATGATGTATTTCGCCGGCATGCAGACGGGCGGCCTGATTGTTGGTGCCACCGCACCGGTCATTCTGCTTTCCAGGTCCGACACGAAGGAAATCCGGTTGAACTCGATAAAGCTGGCGCTGGCAGCTGATTTTTAATCTCCGTTGAATCGATCCGTTTCTCAAACCGGCGACGCATGCGCGTCGCCGGTTTTGGTTTCTATCCGTTGATACGCTTTCGCCGAACGAGCCGCGCAAAACATCTCAACATGGACCGCATCGTTCCGAGCAGGGGGAAACGCGGGGAGAGACGGGCCAGCGACGGGCCGATTCTCCCGTAGCAGGCGATGGCGACGCGGCCGACTTTGGTTCTTCGCAACGTTTCATCGCGAAACCGCCGCAGCTCGTTGGTCTCG
>CAZQYQ010000364.1:0-4140 GCA_964597625.1 uncultured bacterium | reverse complement strand
CTCGTCGGCAAGGTATACTCTTGCCGAGATGATGCCGTCGAGACGGGACAGGCCTTTTTCGATACCGCGCGAACAGTTGGCGCAGCTCATCCCGCTGATCAGCAGAAAAAGTTCGACGCCGGTATTCATCGAGTCGGCGGGCTCTCTATCAGTCATTCCTGCCCTCTTTCCCATTCACACCCAAAAAATAGTATATCCACAGAGATACGAAGATGACGGTCCGCTGATAGAAGGGCATTCCGAAAGGAATACCCGGCAAAAGCAAGCTGCCGGGCAATATCGCGTATACGCTATTTACAACGATGGAATCAGAGGGCCTCGCCCCGGGACGCGTTTCCGGCTGCGGCCGGAGGCTGAGTTTTGAGGCGTTCGATGGATTTTTTCACCGAATCGATGGTTTCGCCGTCGCCCATGCCGCTGAGGGTTCCCTCGGCATCGACCGGCCACACGCCCTGGACGAGGTTGTTCACCTGCCATCGGCCGGCCGACGCGCCACGGACGAGAAAGACGAGCACGCGCTGGCGCGGTCGGAAGATGACCTCGTCTTCAAAGCCCCCGACCGTGTCGACGAGAAGCTCTTCACCGGGTTTTGCTTCGCCCTTCAGGGTTTCCTGAACAGAAAGCCTGTTTTCCACCTGTGAGAAGCCTTTTTCGTCCTTCCCGGTTTCGGTGCTTTTTGTAAGGCTGACGATCGCGACAAGGTCTGAACCCGCGATCAATTGGTCATTTGGGATGGTCTGAATCATGGCAAATGCGCCTCCAATCATAAACAGGATGCCCAACAGGACGGCCGACACCCTTGTGCAACGTCTGTTTTTCATGACACGTTCTCCTTCGACAGGATCATCGCCGCATGGCATATCGTTTTCATTTCAAACGGCAGAATCGATGAGACGGATTGCCAAAGCGACAAGTTTCATTTAACCATGGTGGCATACGAAAAACAAACCTCCACAGGGAAGGTCCGTCTTGAAAATTTTGCAGCTCGTGAACGCGCTCACCTGGGGGGGAGCGCAGATTCTGGTATCAGATCTGGCCCGCTCCGCGCGCCAGGCTGGTCACACCACGGTCATTGCGGCATTTCGTGATGGTCCTCTGAGTGAGCCCCTGCGCCGCGAAGGCTTCGAAGTGAGAATTCTCGGCGAAAAGCTTCTGGACATCGGCGCGGCGTGGCGACTGATGAAACTCTGGAACGAGTTCCAGCCCGATGTGGTTCATTCGCATCTTTCGAGAGCCACGTTCTGGGCGCGGTTTCTGAGAAAATGGGCGCCAAAAACCGCGCTGGTGACGACGATCCACGGATTCGAGTCGAGCGGGTTCCATTTTGTCGAGAAGCGTATGGCCAGCCTGTCAGACCATATTCTTTTCCCGAGCGCCTTTCTCGCCGAGTGGTATGAAAAAAAGATCCGCAAACTTCCGACCGGAAGGAAGTCGGTCATTTATCCGGGCGTCCGGGCCGGTGAAACACCTCGGAAAATGTTCATCGACTCAGACCGCAGGATCAGAATCGGCATGCTGTCACGACTTCATCGGGTCAAAGGCATCGATGTTCTGTTCGAAGCCTGTGCCGGTCTGTGCGCCCGATATCCTCTGCAGATCGTCATTGGCGGGGATGGGAAAGAGCGGGACAACCTCGAAGAGCAGGCGCAACGTCTCGGAATCAGCGCTCATATCGAATGGGCAGGCCCAATTTCCTCGCCCAAGGCCTTTCTCAATACGCTCGATATTTTCGCGGCACCATCCAGGGAAGAGTCCTTCGGAATTACAATATGCGAAGCTATGGAAAGAGGTCTGCCGGTCGTCGCAAGCAGGGTCGGCGGGATTCCGGAGATTCTGAGAGACGGGATCGACGGAGTCCTGACAACGCCGGAAAGCGTATCAGAGCTGCGGGATGCTCTTGAACGTCTGCTGAGAGACGAACCGTTGAGGATCTCCATGGGCGTCTCCGGAAGCCTGAGAGTCAACGCGGTGTTTCGGCGAAACGTCTGCCTCGCCAGTCATATGACGATATATCACCAGATATCTCATAAAGCGCGAGCCCGAGTATCACGCATCCATTTTGCCGTATCCTCGTCTGAACTCGGCGGCGGCGAGCGCATGGCGCTTTCTCTGGCCGGGGCGTTGAAGAACCGCGGCATGCAGATAACCGCCACATGCGCGGGAGAACCTCTGGCAGGACGGTTCAGGGGCCTGGGTATTGGAACGTCAGAGGCGCCTATGACCGCGGGCGGCATCTTTTTCGGCATCCGCCTGGCCCGTGACCTGGCGAAGATCCGGCCGCACCTTGTCAATGCGCATTTGAACCGTGCCGCCCTGATATCCGGAATCCTGCGAAACCTCGGCGGACCCCGCGTGATTTCGCATGTTCACGGGTTGAACAGAGCCATCTACTACGGCCTTTCCGATCGGCTGGTGGCGGTATCGGACTCTGTCGGAGAGCATCTTCAGCGGCAGCATATTCCCCGTGAGAAAATCGCAGTCATTCCGAACCGCATTCCCGGCGGGCTGACCGATTCCCCCACCCCGCCGGCGCCGCCGTGGATCATCGGCATACCCGCGAAGCTTCATGCAAACAAGGGGCACCGATGGGCTCTCGAAGCAATATCTGAAAATATAGAACGTCTTCCCGATTTCCGGATCGAGATTTTTGGCGACGGCCCCGAACGCGAGGCACTGCTGAATTATGTAACCTCCAGCCGGCTCAAGGACAGAGTTCTCTTCCGCGGTTTTCAGCCCGATATGGATGACTGGTATCCGAAGCTTCATCTGGTGCTGCTGCCGTCGCTCGGCGAAGGAATCCCGCTCAGTCTGATCGAGCCGATGCGATGGGGCCTGCCCTGCGTCGCAACCGATGTCGGAGGCATTCCCGAGATCGTTGAGGACGGGACGAACGGCATTCTCGTGACACCGGGTGATGAAGCCGGTTTGATCGAAGGGCTGAACAGGATTCTGACCCCTGAATTGTACGGCGCCTTCAGGGAAGCCGCCAAGAACCGATTCAAAGAAATCAATGATTTTGAGGGCATGATCGACCGTTTTGAAAGCGTCTGCAAGGACCTGGTGAAGTCAGGGAATCCCCTGCATGGCGAGACGTCACCGCTATGAGCAGCCGGAACCTGCTGTTCGCCGCCGCCGCCCCCTGGACAGCCTTGCGCCAGCGGCACCAGTCGCTGGCCGAAGGCCTTGCCGCCGCCGGCTGGGAGGTGACGTATCTTGATCCACTCCGCGGCGGAGGCTGGTTCGTTGAAAAGCGCGATCTCGGAACGAGACTGAGAAAACTCTCGCTGCGGGTGCCGTTCCGGGCTGCCGAGTTTCCCGGGCTTCAGGCGATTTCCGTGAAGCTGGCGTTCATCCTGTTGAAAGCGGCCGGCATCCTGGCCCCGAAAACACTTCTGTGGGTGGCGGATCCATCCCTGTCGTCGCTTTCAACGCATCCCTGGTCTTCGATCGTCTACGACCGGTGCGACAGACATGGCGTGTTTCCGGGACAGCGGCAACGCCCCTGGCTCATGCATGAGCGGCTGCTGTACCGGAAAGCAGACCTCATTCTGGCCTCATCGCGTTTGCTGGCCGACGAAGCAGAGGCAGAGGGCGCCAGGAACATCCATCTTGTGCCGAATGCCGTCGACAGGAGATGGCTGTCGCCTGCCCCCAAAAAACGGCCGGCCGGTCCACCATTCCTGCTGATTTCTTCAGGGGCCCATTACGAGTGGGTCAATCATGAGTGGCTTGCCGGGCTTGCTGAAATACCCGAAGTCGAGCTGCACATCGCCGGCCCGGGAAGGGGATCGGGCTGGGCAGCGCTGCTTGCCAATCCCCGTATCACGTGGCATGGTGTTCTCGACCACGCGTCACTGCGCATATTGCTTGACCAGTGCCACATCGGCCTGATACCGTTCCGGGATGATCCGCTGACTGCCGGCGTCGATCCGGTGAAGCTTTATGAGTATGCTGCCCGCGGCCTGGCAGTCTGGGCACCTCGAACGGCGGCATTGAGCCGTCATCCGCTGGTCACCCGCACTCTCTCGCCGGGCGAAGCGGCCGGCCGGCTTGCAGCGGATGCAGCTTCCGTTCCTCTCGCGCTGGGACCGGAGACATGGGATGACAGGCTCGTTTTGATACGCCGGTTCCTAAAGGAAA
>CAZQYQ010000363.1:0-4143 GCA_964597625.1 uncultured bacterium | reverse complement strand
AACGGCCTGCGTGAGAATCAGATTGACCAGCTTGATGATCGGGGTATCTTCGCTGGCCTTTTTCAGGTTATCGATGTCGCCGGGTGTTCCGCTGTCGCCGCCGTCGGCGGTGAACTGGCTCAACGCGTCCGCCATGGCGCCCGCCACATACAGTTTGTCGAGTGTTTCGTTGATCTGGACTTCAGAACAGATGGCGCGTACGATCTCGCAGTTGTTCTGAAACTGGATCTCGTCGATGATGAAGACGTCGAGCGGGTCGGCCATGCCGATCATCAGACTCTTTCCGTCGAAGCTGATCGGAACGAGCATATGCTTGCGCGCGATTTTTTCCGGCACCATTTTCAAGACTTCAGGCTTGACTTCGACCTTGGTCAGATCGACGAACGGCACCTTGAGCTGCTTGCCGAGCACCGGAAGCAGCTTGGCATCCGAAAGATATCCCAGCTCGATCAATACCTGCCCGAGGCGTTTGCCGCGTTTCTTCTGCTCGGCAAGCGCGATGTTCAGCTCTTTGTCCGTGATGTGTCCGGCTTCGATCAGCAGTTCGCCGATCTTTTTTCGTTTAAACATTGTGTGTTCCCTCGATCATGGGCAGGTCAACGTGCCGATTCCCAGTATTTGCGCCGCGCTTCCATGTAGTGCGGGTTGAGCTTGATTGCGACTTGAAACTCATCCATGGCTTCATCGCTCCGACCCTGCTTTTTCATCACCATTCCGAGATGGAAATGCAGGTCGGCATACTCGGGGTGGTCCTTCAAAAGGCGCTTGTATTCCCGCTCAGCGACATCGAGCAGGCCCAGGTCGGTGAAGACGAGGCCGAAGTCGACCGTGATGCCGCCGGCTTCGAGCCGCTCGCCAAGCTGATCCTCGATGACCCGCCGATACTCGACCATGGCCTTGTTGAAGGCCCCCTGATCCTGGTGGATGCGGGCGACATAATAACGCGAAGCAGCATAGCGCGGGTTGATCGCGAGGGCATTGGAAAAGCTCGCCAGCGCCTTGTCAAACGAGCGGTTGTCGTAGAACAGAAGCCCGATATTGAAATGCGCGTCAGCGAACCGCGGGTTCAGCGTCAGGACCGACTCATACGCGGCGATCGCCTGTTCCCGATCGCCGAGCCGCCTGTAGGCGTGGCCCATGTGCAGGTAGTAAACCGGATTTTTGGGATTGATGTTCACCGCTTTGACATAGCAGAACGATGCCTTGTCATACTGCTCTTTCAGAAAAAAGGCATTG
This sequence comes from uncultured bacterium, assembly GCA_964597625.1. Lineage (GTDB taxonomy): Bacteria > Muiribacteriota > Ozemobacteria > Ozemobacterales > Ozemobacteraceae > MWAR01. The sequence continues at coordinate 2,907 of CAZQYQ010000363.1, read as the reverse complement.
CCGAGGTAGAACAGCACCTCATGGTTCCTCGGGTGGTCACGGAGGAACTTGATGCAGGCGTCGATCACCTCGTCGATCAGGGCTTCGTTGTATATCGCTGCGGGGGCCATCCGTTCCTTTCGTCAGCGGGGAGACAGGACGGATTTGATGTCACGCCCGAGCTTGGTTCGCGGCTCGACCTGTCTGAATGCGGCCCGGTCGGTGCAGTACCGATGCAGGACCTCGAGACTTTCGCAGACGCCCTTCCCGAGCGATTCGAGCATCGTCTCGAACAGCGGAGCGAGGTGATGGATCCCCGGGTCGATCTGCTGCTCTTCGCGAAGATGAAAGCGCAGCTTGTAGATGATGCCGTCGTCACGCCTGAAAATATCGAGTTCGGGATCTTCCAGGTGCTGGCTGCGGGTGCCGTACTGGCGAACCGCGAAAAAATGGTCGCGCTCGTACGGTTCATACAGATCGACACCCCAGATGTAGGGATTCTTGAAAACGCACATCGGGAAGATCGGCGACAGGAACCGTTTCATCGAATCGACGACTTCGTAGTTATACTGCTCGGCGGGAATGGTGATCGCAAGCTCGTGGCCGCACAGCTCAAAACTGCCGCCCTGTTCGAACTCGCCCTTGATAACCTCGATGCGATCAGGCTTTTCGAGGTTGAGCAGAATTTTTCGGGTGCGGTCGTTGAATGTCGAATACTCTTCGTCCGGCCGATCCGTCCAGAAGACCGTCACTCGTTCGAGCGGCATCGCAAGAACCGTTTCAAGCACATTGGACAATACTTCGCGGTCCTTGCGGCTGCTGAAGAAGACGTATTTTTCAAAAATGTCACAGGTTTCGTTCATGGGCTGCCTTCTCCGATTTTACATACACCATGGTGATATCGTCTTCATGGGGCTGAGTTTCCTTGAACTTATTCATAACACTCATGACATGATACACCAACATGGCTGCTTTTCCGTCAGGCGCATTGTCAAGCGCCGTCTTGAGCCGCTCGACGCCGAATCGTTCGCGGTTTCGGTCGAGCAGGTCGATCACTCCATCCGTGTAAAGAAAAACGCCGTCGCCTGGAAGCAGCTCGATCTGCGTTTCCGTGTAGGCGTTCTCGTCCTGTTCGAACAGGCCGAGCGGGATGCCGGCATCGAACTCGATCTCTTCAACGAATCCGCTGCCGGCGCGGACGACAATCGGTTTGCAGTGGCCGGCGCTCGCGCATTTCACGGAGCGGCTTCCCGCCTCGAAAACAGCGATGATCATCGTGGCGAACAACGAGCCCATCTGTTCGCTCGTCATCTGCCGCGAGAGAAAACTCAGAAGCTGCCCGGGAGCAGAAAAACGGTCTGCCATGGCTCTGACCAGTGCCTGGATTTTCGACAGGAACAGGGCTGCCGGAAGCCCCTTTCCTGAAACGTCGGCGATCGTGACCAGCAGCCGGTCATTCGAAAGCGGAATCAGATCATAATAATCACCCGAAATTTCGTTGCAGGGAACGCATGATCCGTGAAGGTCGAAGCCGCGCAGAATCGGCGGTTGCTGCGGAAGCGTCGACGTCTGAAGAGTGCGCGCGATGTCAATTTCGTGCATCAGACGGTCCTGGCGCAGGTTTTCATGGAAAAGATGGTGGTTTTCAATGCAGATCGCCAGGTGCCTGCTGAAGAGCGTTGCAAGCACCTTTTCGTCGTCCGAGAGAGCCCGGCGGTCAGACGTGATGAAGATGCCGAGGCCCAGAATGCGGTTCCAGACCATGAGGGGGAGAATGGTCAGATCGCCAGGCTCGTTTTTGCGGCGGAGGGGCAGCGAAAAGCTTTTCCAGTCCTGCGAGGACAGCCGTTCGAGATCGACTTCCTGCTTGATGATCTCGTTCACCTGGCGAACCAGCGGGTCATCATCGGAGACTTCGGGCAGAATTTCACCGGCCCGGGGCCGGGCGCCGGCCGCGTATTTCGGGGTGGTGTTCTCCCGGGTGTAAATCAGGATCGTCGCTGTCGGAAGGAGCTCCTGACCGAGCTGGAGAGCGATGCGCAGCTGCCGGCGAAGCTCGGCAGCATAATTCATGTACCCGAGCAGATGGGAGATGCGCTCAAGATCGACGCAGCGGCTGTGCAGGCTGGAGAGATTATGCTGATACCAGTCCACGATGGTGTTTGACTGGAAGAACAGATCGGTCAGATCTATGCGGGGAGCGGCCGGCAGCGCTGAACCCTCGATGCGTTGCGGAATGTTCCGCCAGGCATGCCACCAGAAGCTCATGATACCGAGCATCAGCGAAGTGAAAACGAGAAGGCTGAGGCTCAGAAGAAGCGCGGCGGAAAAGCGTGATTCCGTCGGGATATGGTTTAAAGTGAGCGCAATACTCCCCACGACCAGACAAACGCCAGTCGTGAACAGGATGATCGGATACCGTTGAAGAAAGGCGCGCATGGGATGATTATCACCCCACTTTACACCCTCGAAACACTGTCGTCAAGCGGTATCGCCCGTTTCAGCGAACCCGGAGAATCATCATGCGCAGCCGGTTATGTCGTATCCGATCTTCAACCTGATTTTCCGGATTTTTGTGGGCGGCTTTGCCACCAGGTCCAGGCCAGCTCGATCGGTGCGCCGAAGTAAATCACAAGCAGAAATTTGAGTGCCCAGTCGACATCGGGATCGTTTTTGTAGATTTTTTCTATCTTCGTGACAAGAGCGAACGGATCCCCGGAATGATGCGTCTGCATCTGCTTTACCACTTCCTGGACGAGATGATTCACGGTGAATCCCAGGTAGGTGAAAGACCCCAGAAATACTCCGAGAATGATCCATGCTGCGGTGGTCCGTCCCAGATGCCGGTGTCCGAAGCCGGGACAAATGAAAAGGCTGATCAAAACAGCTTTGAAAAGCTTGCCCGATGTCTGCTCCGTCTCCGGGGGA
>CAZQYQ010000362.1:0-4148 GCA_964597625.1 uncultured bacterium | reverse complement strand
CGCCTGGCCAAGCTCAGCGGCGGCGTCGCCGTCATCAAGGTCGGAGCTGCGACCGAGACCGAAATGAAAGAGCGCAAGACCCGCGTCGAAGACGCCCTGTCAGCCACCCGCGCGGCGGTTGAAGAAGGCGTCGTCGCCGGCGGCGGCGTAACCTATCTGAACGCTCTGCACTCCCTCTCCACGCTGAAGGCCGAAGGCGATGAGAAGATCGGCGTCGACATCGTTCGCCGCTCGCTCTACGCTCCGATCCGGTTCATTCTCACGAATGCCGGCCTTGAGTCTTCCGTCATCATCGAGAAGATTCTCGAGAAGAAAAATGTCGGATACGGGTTCGACGTCGTGAAGAATGACTACGCCGATATGTTCAAGAACGGCGTCATCGATCCGGCCAAGGTTACCCGCTCGGCTCTGCAGAACGCCGCCTCGATCGCTTCGATTCTGCTCACCACCGAAGTGCTGATTGCCGAACTGCCCGAGAAGAAATCCGCCGCTCCTGCCGCTCCCGGCATGGACATGGACTACTGACACACTCGTTCTGAAGCGGCCCACCCCGGCGCTTTTTGCCGGGGTGGGCTTTCCTGAAACAGAGGAAAAGCGGAAACACCCTCATGGGAGCCCCACAGACGCATGCCGAGACGCTCGAACGTCTCGTACCCGACTTGAATGACCGCCAGCGCCGCGTCCTCAAGGAAGTCTGCGACGCATTCATCAGCACCGGCATCCCGGTCGGTTCACGCACCATTTCCCGATTCAGCAGCCTTTCCTGTTCTCCGGCGACGATCAGAAACGAAATGGCCGACCTCGAATCGATGGGATATCTCTTTTCGCCGCATACATCTGCGGGCCGTATACCCACGGAAAAAGGGTATCGTTTTTACGTCAACTTTCTGCTCGAATACAAGCGGCTTGGCCAGCTCGAAAACGCCGTCATGGCGCTTCTTGACAGCCGCATCGAAAGCCGGTCACGCGAACAGGAAGTGCTGCGTACCGCCATCAAAGTGGCCTGCGAACAGACCGGCCTGCCGGGCCTTGTTCTCGCCCCCCACAAATCCGGAAATGCCGTGCGGAATATCCAGATCGTCCGGGTTCTCGAAACGACGGCGATGCTGGTCATGGTCGATGAATGCGGGCATATCACCGATCACCTGGTGGCGATTCCGGCTGAAACCACCGACGAGGATCTCCAGAAACTCACGCTGCATCTCCGCGCAGAGCTGACGGAAAGCCGCATTACCGATGCCGAAGCCGATTTTCTGAGACGATCGAAAGATCTTCTGACACGCCACAACCATCTGATCGCGCAGCTGACCGACCGCGTGCGCACGGCAATTTCAAATCCGGCTTCAGATGCCATTTTCCTTGAAGGATTCGTCAACTTTTTCGACAAGCCGGAATTCAGCGATCCCGAAAAGATGCGCAAGATGATCAGTCTCCTCGACAAGAAGGAGCAACTTCTGCAGTTGATGGCAAGAAGCCTTGAAAGCGGTGACGATATCATGGTAAATATCGGCTCCGACTCCGGTCTTGCCCTTACGGACCTTTCGGTCGTCACCGCACGGTATTCCGGACCGAATCACTCCTTTGGCCGGATCGGGCTCATCGGCCCGTTACGCATGGACTACGCCCGCGTTGTCGCCACCCTGGGCAACATTTCGCGGGCATTGAGCGATCTTCTGCTGCTGGCGGTTCCCGCATCGGGGCACCGGACGGGCAGCGAGAATCTGTAGGAATTTTCCAGAAAGCGAGACGATCATGACAGCCAAAAACCACCATTCACAGCCGACGCCAGAGGCTGCACCGTCGCCCGCCCCGGATAAACCCGATCGTGTCGCCGCTTCGGAGGAAAACGGGCAGAGCAGGAATGAAGCGACGCCGGAAGATGCCGGTTCCGAACAGCCGGCGGACCCGGTCGAAACGCTTCGTACCGAGCTCGAGACGGTGAAAAAAGAGTTAGCCGAGACGAAAAACCGGTACCACCGGGCGCTCGCGGATTACGACAATCTCAAACGCCGAACCGACCAGAAGCTGCTCGAAATGTCGGAATACGGTTCTGAAGCTTTCATGAAGAAACTTCTGCCCGTGCTCGACACCTTCGAATCAGCCATGCGCCAGCTTACCGACGCGCAGGTCGAGCCCAAGATCATGGAAGGCTTTGAAATGCTGTTCTTCCAGTTCAACGATGTCCTTGAAAAGGAAGGACTCAAGCCGATTCCGGCGAAAGGGCAAAAGTTCGACCCGAACCTTCACGAGGCCATGACGAAAACCACCGACCCGGATCAGGAAGATGAAGTCGTTCTGACCGAGTATGAAAAAGGGTATCTGTTCAAAAAGCGCGTCATGCGCACGGCGAAAGTCGTCATCAATCATAAACAGTAATATATTTATATCAGTCATTATACTGCGCGGCATCGAGCCCGCGCCGGCATACAATCTGAGGAGGTATACATGTCACGGGTCATCGGAATCGATCTTGGAACGTCAAACTCGGCAGCAGCCGTTATCGAGGGCGGAAAGCCCGTCATTATCCCGAGCGCCGAAGGCGTATCGATCGGCGGGAAGGCGTTTCCGAGCTATGTCGCCTTCACGAAAGACGGTCAGCGCCTCATCGGCGAGCCGGCCCGCCGCCAGGCGGCAACGAATCCCGACCGCACGATCCAGGCGATCAAGCGCAAGATGGGGACGAACTACAAGGTTCAGATCGATGACAAGCAGTATACGCCCCAGGAAATATCGGCAATGATCCTGCAGAAGATCAAGCGCGATGCCGAAGCGTTTTTGAACGACAAGGTCACCGGCGCGGTCATCACGGTTCCGGCCTACTTCGATGACGCTCAGCGCCAGGCCACCAAGGATGCGGGTGCCATCGCCGGCATCGAAGTAAAGCGCATCATCAATGAACCCACGGCCGCTGCTCTTGCCTATGGTCTGGACAAGCAGGGCGAGCGCAAGATCCTGGTATTCGATTTCGGCGGCGGCACGCTGGACGTCACGATTCTCGAACTCGGAAGCGGCGTGTTCGAGGTTCTTTCGACGAACGGCGATACCCAGCTCGGCGGCACGGACATGGACAAGTCGCTGCTCGATTATATCGTGAAAGATTTTAAAGCCAGGGAAGGCATCGACCTTTCGGGCGATTCGATGGCCATGACCCGCCTTCGGGAAGCGGCGGAAAAAGCCAAGATCGAACTTTCGACGACCACGTCATCGGACATGAACCTCCCGTTCATCACCGCGACGGCGGCCGGCCCCAAGCATCTTCTGATGTCGCTTTCCCGTTCGAAAGTCGAAGAGCTGATCGATCCGATCGTCGAGCGGTGCAAACCCCCGATCGACAACGCGCTTCGTGATGCAGGCCTGAAGCGCACGGACATCAATCACATCATCATGGTAGGTGGTCCGACCCGCATGCCGTGCATTCAGAAGCTGCTCAAGGATCATTTCGGAAAAGACCCCGAGCGTGGCGTCGATCCGATCGAATGCGTCGCAACGGGCGCGGCGATTCAGCCCGGCATTCTTCAGGGTGAAGTAAAAGACGTTCTGCTGCTCGATGTGACTCCCCTTTCTCTCGGCATCGAAACCCTGGGCGGCGTCATGACGGTTCTTATCCCGCGCAATACGACGATCCCGACCAAGAAGAGCCAGATCTTTTCAACCGCGAGCGACAACCAGCCCGCCGTTTCCGTCCATGTCCTCCAGGGTGAGCGGTCGATGTCGTCCGACAATAAGACGCTGGGCAGATTCGACCTCGTCGGCATCCCGGCAGCACCGCGCGGCGTTCCTCAGATCGAAGTCACATTCGATATCGATGCAAATGGTATCGTGAATGTCTCGGCGAAGGATATGGCGACCTCCAAGCAGCAGGCGATCACGATCACCAGCACCTCAGGGCTGAACAAGGATCAGATCGACCGCATGGTCAAGGAAGCCGAACAGAATGCCCAGCAGGATGCGAAACAGAAAGAAAGCATCGAGGCGAAAAACCAGGGCGAGAGCCTTGTCTATCAGACCGAGAAAAATTTGCGGGAACTCGGCGACAAGGTTCCTGCCGATCTGAAGGGTCAGGTCGAGTCCAAGTGCGCCGAACTGAAAAAAGCGCTCGAGGGCAATGATCTCGAAGAGATCAAGAAAAAAACCGATGAACTGATGCA
>CAZQYQ010000361.1:0-4180 GCA_964597625.1 uncultured bacterium | reverse complement strand
AGATAGACGACCCAGCGGCCTTCAAGTTCCATCGGCCCGAGCGGCCCTTTCGGCGGATCAGCTTCCCATTTGATGCTTTTCAGCGCCGGCGGGAGTTCCTGCCGTGTCACCGCGAGATGATCTCCGACAACCTGCGGTGCCGAGGCCGGCTGCCCCGCAACATATGCTCGCGCGGAGACCTCATCGGGAAATGCCAACATGCTGTACACGACGCGCAGCGGCGATCTGAAGCGGTCCCGGTTCTTCTCCAGATACAGGGATACCGCCTGTTCATCCACCTTCACATCCTTCATGACGCGTTCTTCGAGGTACCGCATGATCGCGAGGTTATCTTCAAACCGTTTCACCTGCTCGATGAATTTCGCCTGCCGTTCGATTCCACCTCGGCCGGCGGCACGTCTCAGAAGCTTTTCACTCAACAGTTCCTGTATAACTTTCTGTATATATTCTTTCGGGGCCCCTTTGAGCGGCAGTTTTTCCTGAAGGAGCCTCTGCCCGATCTCGGCCGTTGATATCGCAATCTCGTTTCCGAACCGCACGGCGGTCGTCGAGGTTGCATAAACCAGTGCGGGATTCAGACCTGTTTCGAGCATCAGCCTGCGCTGTACGTCATAAACTCTGCCCAGCCGGTCGAGACAGCGCCGGATATCGGATTCCAGAGACGCCGCCTGCGACGGATCGGCGGTTTTAATGAAGATCAGCTCGGCAAGAGCCTTTTCATAATCTCCGAGCTGATTCATACAGACGTCGGCGAGAACACGCCGGAGCTTCAGCGCCCTGCCGGACGATGGTTCGCTGTTCAGGGCCAGTTCCATGACCGAGACGGCCTCACCGGTGAGCCCGTGGGCCATCAGTTCGGCGGCATAGGTTTTTCTGCTTTCGAACTGCCCCCGGGCGGAGCCCGTATGGCCTTCGCCATGCCAGAGCAGAAGCAGTCCGACAGCCATACCGCCGGCAAGCAGCAGCAGAATCGCATTTATTCTTGATCGCAGGCCTATCGCCCCGTTCATGGGTTTCCTCCAGATGGTGTATTCAAAGTCCGTTCACCCGCCCGTTGCCGCGCGCTTTTCACGTTCCGCAAACAGCCTGCAGATCGGCCGGATGACGGATTCGCCGGCCGTCAGCTTTATGACATCGATTCCAAGCCGCCGGCATTTCGAGACGAGAGCATCCCGGGTGTGCTTCGATTCATCGATGAAACCCGAGACAGATGCCGAATCCGATGTATCCCAGATCATCTCTTCACCCGTTTCAGGGTCCTCGAGTTCGATCATGCCGACATCCGGCACCGCCTCCTCGCGCGGATCCGATACGAGGACGAGGATCAGATCGTGTCGCGCGGCGGTGATGCGAAGTTCACGTTCCATCGCGGGCAGACGTATTCCATCCGTGACGAGAAACACGATCGAGCGCCGCCGCAGCGAATGATTCAGGAAGGCGAGTGCCGGCCTTGCATCAGACGCTTTGTTTTCGGGAAGGGTGTACAGAAGATCGTGAATGAGTCTCAACACATGCGTCCGCCCCTTCGCGGGCGGAACGAACATTTCGACCCGGTCCGTGAAAAGGCAGATGCTGACCCGGTCATTGTTTCGATCAGCCGCCATGGTCATCGCGGCGGAGAATTCGACAGCCGTTTCCCGCTTTTCACGCGAGCCGGTTCCGAACGACATCGAAGCTGAAAGATCGAGCGCGACGACCATCTGCAGTTCGCGCTCCTCGATGTGCTCCCTGACATGCAGATCGCCGGTCCTTGCCGTCACACGCCAGTCTATAGAACGGTATTCGTCGCCGCGCGAATACTCGCGGATACCCGCGAACTCGATGCCACGGCCTTTGAATATTGAGCGATATCCGCCGGCATAGACGGAATCGACGAGATGACGGGTTCGTATCTCGATCTGACGGATTTCGCGCAACAGCTCACGCGGAAGCATTCACAACCTCCCTGTCAGGGCACCGGCACGCCGTCTGAAAGCCGCCGGACGATTTCCTCGGAGTCGATTTCATCGGCTTCGGCCTCATAGGTGGGGATGATGCGATGCCGCAGGATATCCGGAAGAATGGCTTTCACGTCATCGGGCTTCACGTAGGCTCTGCCCTCGATCAGGGCGATCGCCCGCGCGGCGCGGGCGAGGTAGATCGAAGCGCGCGGCGATGCACCGTATCTGATGTATCCCTTGAGTTCCAGTTTGTATTCCTGGGGATTCCGTGTCGCATCGACCAGGCGTAAAATATATTCCACGATCTTTTCATCGACGTACACGCGGCGCGCCATATCGCGGAGAGCGAAAACACGCTTCCCGTCGAGAACCGGCTTGATCGTGTCCAGCGTGTGCATTTCCTCGGCGAGGCCCATGCGCTGCACAATGAGGCGCTCCTCCTCGAAGCCCGGATAACCGACGTTCACCTTGAACAGGAAGCGGTCGACCTGCGCTTCGGAAAGCGAGTAGGTCCCTTCCGTTTCGATCGGATTCTGGGTGGCGAGCACGAGAAACGGTTCGGGCAGTTTGAAGGTCTCGTGTTCGATCGTCACCTGACGCTCTTCCATGCCTTCGAGGAGCGCGCTCTGGACCTTTGCCGGTGCGCGGTTGATCTCGTCGGCGAGAAGAAACTGGGAAAAAATCGGCCCTTTGTGGGTGAAAAACGCCGTCTTCTGCGGGTCGTAAATGCGAGTTCCGATCAGATCCGCGGGCAGCAGGTCCGGGGTGAACTGAATGCGCGAGAAATCGACGGTGATCGTGCGCGCAAGGGCTTTGATGGCGAGGGTTTTCGCAAGGCCCGGAACCCCCTCGAGAAGGATATGGCCGTTAGTCACCAGGGCGGCAATGAGCCGGTCGAGCAGCAGCTTCTGGCCGACCAGCACCTTGCCGACCTCCGATCGGATCTGGGCAATCGTCTTGCCGGCCTCATCTATGCCGGCTTTCAGTGCGGGATCGATTCCAGCGTTCATCGGTGAGTCTCCTGTTTGTGATTGAGAGCGCGCAGAATGGCACGTGCGTCATCATGAATCTCGGCGAACGGTCGGGAAGGCACGAACCTGGCATAGGTGACACCTTCCCATGCGTCAAAAACCGCACGCAGTCTGGCAGATACTGCGGGAGGCAGCACGGCTTCGCCCGCCCGCCTCAGCTCATCGGGCGTCTTCATCGCATCGAGTTTTGCGTGAGATGCGATAAAAGCCTTGTGATACAGGTCGAAATATATTCTATAGAATTCGAGACCGGTTTCAGGAACCTCGCGTTTCAGCCGGTCGACTTCCCGCTCAAAATCGATCGGGGGTTCGGCAGCCTTCACTTCTGAAACGATGGCCGCTTCTTCGACAGCCTCACCCATTCCGGTGTCTTGAGACTTTTTTGCATGTCTGGCCGATGCTGATCTGGCGCTCATGTACCAGGAAAGCAGAATCGGAAGACAGATGACGATGGCCACGATGACGAGGAGCATGGAAATGGCCTTAAAGACGCTCATTCCGCCGCGTTCGGCAACGCGTGCCGTATCATCGTCGGCGGTCGCGGCCGCCCCGGAGGAAGAGCCCGAACCGGCCGTTTTGGCCTGCTCGTCTTCAGGCGGAAGCACCTTCACGCTGATCGCCTTCGAACTCACCGTGCGGCCATCAGGCAGTTTCAGGGAAAGCGCCGGGATCGAGAAATCACCGGGACCGCGTGGGACAAGCTCCAGAGATGTCTGCACCTGAAGGTTCCCGACACCGTTGACAAAGCTCATATTCTGCGACGTACGGCGGCCTGCAACATCAAAATTCGGAACCGAGTCGAGGTTCGGTGTCATGACCCGGCCCGGCGATGTCCCGCTGATCGCCTGCGAAAGCGTGAGCGTCAGGGTCAGGGTTTCGCCGAATTTGACGGTCGTGCGATCAACTTCAGCATCAAGAGCGATATCCTGCGCCATCACCGCGGCTGAAATCATCAGGATAAGCGCAGCAGCGAGCCATACAGCCGCTAATCCGCATCTGCGAGCCTGGTATTGCGCAGGCGCGTGCGGGCTGATGAAGGGAATTTTCGACATCTCTGATGTCACCTCGATCATCTGGTTTTCACTCCCATAGACTGAAGCATGATACCCAAGGTTCCAGCAAATTATCACCGGTATTTCAAAAAGGGAACAAACAGGTTGTGTAACATTTCGTCTGTAAATTCGTGACCTATGAGAACGGGTCACCTTC
>CAZQYQ010000360.1:0-4192 GCA_964597625.1 uncultured bacterium | reverse complement strand
TCTGAACTGGATTAACCGATCGCTTGAAGCGCTTCCTGTCGTGCGCTCGCTGTATGTTGGCGTAAAGCAGGTTTCAGACGTTGTCCTGCAGCAGCACAAGGGGGATTTCAAGCGTGTCGTCCTGGTCGAGTATCCGAAGGAAAACAGCTGGGCGGTGGGCTTCGTGACAGGGGATTTTCCGGCGGATGTTGCGCCGGCGTTCGAACAGCGTAATATGCTATGCGTATTCGTGCCGACGACCCCGAATCCCACGTCCGGTTTTCTGCTCATTGTCGAGCGGACCAAAATCATGGAAACGCATATTTCGATCGAGGAAGCGATGAAGCTCGTAATCTCCGGTGGACTGGTTAAACCAGCTCTTCAGCCTGATGTACAGGCGGCCCGCAATGGGGAAGAGTTCACGATACCACACTGAAATCATGAAGGAATCACAGAGTATGATGAAGCATGCCGTAGTGTTGCGGAGAGCTGCTGGGGCTCTTCTCATGGCCGTTCTCTGGCTTGGGGCCGGTTCGCCGGTTCCCGCGCAGGGATTCAATGACATTCGCAGCTATCTTGAAGTGCGTGATGCCGCCGCCGCGGTGAAAGCGGAGCTGGAACTCGCCGTCACGAGCGCGACGGGCTCGGTGCTGCTGGCCAACCCGAAAGCAGAGCAGGAAGTCACGGAAATTCTGAGCTGGCTTGATGAGCGCGCGAAAAACTTCGGCCGTCAGCAGACGCCGTTATCCGTCTATTACAGCGACAGGCTGTCACGCATCCTGGCTGAGTGCCGGGCATTGTATCCGCACTTCGTCAAACGTCGGGCTCTTGCTCTGAGCACGGGTGGCGGCCGCGTGCCGAGCCCGCAACTGCCGGAAATGGAGCAGCCGCAGGACGTGAACGCGGCCGTCATCGTCGGTCAGACTCCGGCCCCCGCTCCGAAGCCATCGAGTGCGATCATGCCGAATGTCTCGGCCTCTCCGGCATCCCGGAAGACGGAAGTCGCGGCTGCACGAATTCAACGCCGGACGTATTTTTATCCGATCGGAGTCAGAACCCTTCTGCCAATGGGGGAATTGAAGCCGGCAGTTCCGGTGACCGTCCCGGCAGCGATTCCGGTGGCAATCCCGGTGGTGGTTTCCGCAACCATGCCGGTCAGCATCGCTTCGGCTGCTGCTCCCGTCGTGGCACCGGCTTCATTTCCGCAGCTGCCCGGGCCTGTGGCCCAGGCGCCGGCGGCATTCACTCCGCTGGAGCCCTGGAACGGACCGGATCCGCAGGTCAGACAGGTCCCGGGGATGCGGCCGCTGGCCATCATGATCGAAAACCACAATCAGGCCCGTCCGCAGACAGCCATGCATGAAGCGGAAGTCGTGTATGAAATACCAGTTGAAGGTGGAATAACCCGGTTCATGGCGCTCTACTACCATGTGCCGAACATCGTCGGGCCGGTCCGAAGCTGTCGTGAGTATTTCGTTGACCGGGCGCTTGAAGTCAACGCGCTTTACGTCCATTGCGGCGGAAGTCCGAACGGATACAAGTATCTCGGCGACCAGAAGGTCTTTGCGATCGACGAGATCAGTAACGGCACGCCGTTTTTCCGCGACAATATCAGAAAGGCGCCGCATAATCTGTATACGAAGCCTCAGAAGCTCATCGATGTGATGAACAGGAAATACCCGATGCAGCTTCCCTATCAGAAGCTTCCCTTCCTGTATGGCCCCGTGCCGACCGCCGGGAGTATTGCCTGCAGAGGCCTTTCCATACGGTATCATGGAAATTATACTGCTTCATATAAAATGAACCCGCGCAGCGGGCGGTATGACCGGTATATGAATGGAACCCAGCAGCTTGATCGGGTTTCGCTTCAGCCGGTATCCCCCGGGACGGTTTTTCTGCAGATGGCGAACATGCGCGTGATTGATGACAAGGGACGGCAGGAGATCAGCTTCATCGGCGAGGGCCGCGGTCTGGTGCTGTATGGCGGCACGGCCAGGCAGGTCATCTGGAAGAAAACAGCTCCGCGCGAGTTTACCCGCATCTACGATGAGGCCGGCAGGCCGTTCGTCTTCTCGAACCAGAGCCCCATCTGGGTGCAGGTGGTATCGCCGATCAACCGGGTGGCTTTCGATCCGCCCATGCCGCCTGCAGTCATGGCGTTCCTGGGTGTCAATCCGCCCGCCGCGGCGACCACGGCCAAAAAAAGCGGGAAGCCGGCGTCTTCCGCTTCTGCCGCGCATATTCAGGCAACATCGACGGCCGCGCTGGTCCTGCCTGCCGCAGCCAGTCAGTCCGGATCTCTTTGAGCAGAACGGGGGAAAGAATGAGTGAAGAACAGATGAAAACCAGATTCGGAGCTGTCGGCGTTTTCGGGCGGGCCAATTCCGGCAAATCGACTCTGGTGAATGCCCTTGTCGGGGAAAAAGTTTCGATCGTGTCGAAACGGCCCCAGACCACGCGCCGACGGATTCTGGGAATCCTGAACCGCGGCCAGGATCAGGTTGTGTTCTGCGACACGCCCGGTCTGCATGCGATTAAAAACCGTCTCGATGCCTTCATGGCGCGCGAAATCGAGACGACCGCCGAAGGACTGCAGGGGGCGATGTTCCTTGTCGATCTGACCGAAGTGAAGCCGGAAGAAGACGCCGCCCACCTGAAAAATCTCCAGACCTGGCTCGGGAAGGAGACTCCGCTGTATCTGGTGCTCAACAAACTCGATGCGCAGAAGAAAGCGGACCCTGACGGCGTCGAGAAAACCTATGATGCGTTTGCCCCGTTCGCGGCGAAGTTCCGTGTGTCGGCCGAGCGGGGCACCGGCCTCGAGAGCCTGCTGGAATCGATTTTCGGGCTTCTGGTGCCGAGTCCCCACGCATACGCCGATGACCTGTTCACGTCCCAGACCGAGCGGGAAATCGCCGAGGAAACGATTCGCGAAGTCATTCTCGAAAAATATTATCACGAGGTTCCTCACTCGGTTGCCGTGATGGTCGAGCAGTTCAAGGAGCGCGAGAACGGCAAGACCTTCATCGAGGCCCACCTGATCATCGAACGGGAAAGCCATCGCAAGATCCTTCTCGGCAGCGGGGGAGATGGAATGAAGGCCGTCGGCTCGCTTGCCCGGGAACGGTTGAACGGGATTCTCGGGCGTGATATCTATTTACAGCTCTGGGTAAAAGTGCGACCGAACTGGCGCAAGCAGGATACCTGGGTCCGGAATCTGGGATATCGTGACAGATGATGTTTTCCCCCGTGCCAGGCCGACTTTGAGAGTAGAGGAACGTTGATGAATTCGATCCTGATGGTTGTCGTTGCTGTCATCGTTATCCTGCTTGTCTTTGTCATGTTTTCCCTCGATGATCAGGAAGAGTTGCCGGTCGATGAGACCGCATTGAAGCCCGGATCCGGGGAGGACGGCGAGAATGAAGCAACGGATGGTCCGGCGGATGAAACACGAGGTGTCGTCGCGAAACCGGCGTCCGCTGATGAGCGACCGCAGGCGCCGGGCTCCGTCATGACCGCTGCGGGCCCGGAACCCGTGGAGCCAGGCACGGAACAGGATCTTCAATACCGGCTTCTGCTCGATGACCAGGTGCCTTCTCCGACCGATGTGATCGTGAAGCAGGCCGTTGCAGTCGTCGTGCAGATCCGGTTCCCTGAAGAGTTTCAGGCGGAACAGGAGGCCTGGGCGAAGGTGCTGGGAGCTGCCGAAGCAATTCTCGCGCCCGAGAAGGCCCCTTTCCCATACAGCGTGTATCTGACCCGGCAGTTCGATCATCTCTGGCTGTTCGGAATCGACGAAGAGCGGGATGATCCGATATTTGAAGCTATTGTATGTGCCTTTGATGCCGTCCGCAGATTCAAAAAAGCCCTGGAATCTCAGCCCCTTCTCAGCTCCGCTCGCGCGAGACTGGCTGTCGGCATTTCCAGCGGCAAGGTTGTCCGCATCAAACGCGGTCCGCTGGGCCCGGTTTCGCATGCCGGAACGGCGGTCTATCTGGCCGAGACGCTTGCGGAGGCGGCCGGCGACTTCATGGTGTATGTCGATGAGGATGTGCACAAGCTGTCACTGCCGCTGTTCGATTTCCGCGAATGGAAACCGATCAAGCTGCGCCCTCCGTTGCCTCCGATGGCATTCTTCGAGGTCATGGGCTGGAACAAAAAAGAAGAAATGTTCGCGTTCGCATCGCATAAGGAAGCGTATGCCAGGCGCGCC
>CAZQYQ010000359.1:0-4223 GCA_964597625.1 uncultured bacterium | reverse complement strand
CCCTGCGATGCGATTCCGACGATGCATGGCGTGAAAGTGTTTCTTCGAAGCAATAAATGGTCGAACGAACTCTCCTTCCATACCTGGAAAGGCGCCGAATTCATCGGACAGATGAAGGAACGCATGCGCGAGTGGTTTGGAGATCGCGATGGATATATAATATTGGCAATGGATGGCGAGACGTTCGGCCATCACCACAAGTATTACGAGGAAAAATTCCTGAGAAGCCTGCTGTATGCGCTCATAGGCGATCACGAGATGAAACTTGTGACATTGAGCGAACTGGCGGATAAATTCCCGTCGTTCCCGGCGTTTGTCCCGCCTTCGACCTGGTCTGCATCGGATAAGGACCTGTGCAATGACGACCCGTATCCTCTCTGGCACAGTAAATTCAACCCGATCCACCACAACCAGTGGCTGCTGACGAATCATGTCATGGCATGCGCGAAAAAAGTCAGCAGCAGGGACTCCCTTTCCCGGGAACTGCTCGACAAGGCCCTTTACAGCTGCCAATACTGGTGGGCATCCGCCTGGAACTTCGATCCTTCGCAGGTTTTCAGAGGGGCGTATCTGCTCCTCGATACGCTCGAACAGGCTGTTCGGATCAGCGGTGACCGGGAAGCGCTGCGAACAGGCCGCGAACTGTACAACAACCTCGTTTTTTCGATCGCGGAACGATCCCGGACGGGAACATAGCCTGTGTCTTCAGAAGATAAATGAATCTTTGCGATGTGCGAAAATCACACTTGAATGGCGAACGTGTGTAAAGAAGTGTGAACTTTTGATTTTTAGAGAGATCCCGTGCAGAAAACGCACATCTCTCTCCCTTGTGCAGAACTTTTATACCCCGGAACCAGGGATTTTCCCTCAACCTCTCACCTGTTCTTCCCGATAGATAAGGTATACTCAAGAGGGCGGTTTTTTTGCGTATTTGATGCGCAAGGAGAGCGGGGGTTCAGATGCGGAAAATCGGTGTTGCTTGCATGGCTGCACTTGCGTTGTCGGTGATCGCAGCGAACTCACCGGCATGGGGAATAACCCCCGATGATGTCTTCCAGACCGGCCAGCGTGCTTATCTTCTTGGTCATTGGCAGGAAGCGGCAAGCGGATTCAGGCGTTTTCTCGAAACCTGGCCCGGGCACAAACTCCAGGCTGAATCGAACAGGTATCTTCTGCTGAGTGAGGCACGTGCCGGTTTTGCACATGTCCAGCGGGAGTATGAGGAAAGCCGGCTGGCATCGCTGACAAGCGGCCTTGCTTTCCTGAAGCAGAAGCTCCCTGAAGCGGATCTCACCGAGCTGGAAGTCGAGCGTCAGGTCCTGAATAGCCGCCTTTTTCCGGTGAATGCGTCGACCCCTGCCGTTCTCACGCTGTTGCCTGAACAGCTTGCGCATTTCATGAAACGGGATGTGTTTCCCGCGCCGGCCGATGATCCCCGGGGTACCCTGACATGGATCCATGGATGGAAGGCGCGCCACGGGAATAAGGCACCCGCGCCCCTGCTTGCAACCCTGGATCTGTGGAGAGCGAAGGCGCTCTGGCAGATTCTGTTATCTCCGCTTCCTGCTTCCAGACTGGAGCCTGACCTGAAATCCATGGGCGAATACCCTGTGCATGGCGCTTTCATCCGTTCGCTCAAGCAGGCATTCCGCAACGGCGAACCGGATGTAAAGCGGGAAGCGGCCCTGCTGGGGGTGTGCAGCGCCATGCTGGCCTCTGATAACAGGCATGATTTATGCTCGATAAAAGAGTGGAAAACATACCTCGATGACCGGGGTAATCATCTTGAGGGAGCATGGTGTCCAAGATGAAAATTTGGTCGGCCCTTGGATATGTCGTGATAACGGTTACGCTTGTCAGCGCGATCATTGTCATGATTCCAAGTTGTATGACCGTTGATTTCACCTATATCAAAATGGGCTTGAAACCCGTTACCTCGGAAACAAAGGTAGAGATTGCGACATCTTCCATCGATACGGATTATCCGGAAAAAACCCGGGACCTCGTGTTGAGTGCAAACAGGGCTCATACCTATCTCAATTCCGCTACCCGCGACTATTACAACGGCAGCTACGATGATGCTCTCAGACGCCTCGAACGGGCCAAATGGTATGACCCCACGAATTTCGGCATTTTCAAATTATCCGGGCAGATTTTCTTTGAGCGGTCACGGTATCGCAAGGCATTCAATGACTGGGCGCGTGCCACGCAGCTGCCGAACGACGATCAGCTGATCACCCGGGATATCGATGTCCTCAAGCGGCTTATCAGATATGGCCGAAACGAGATCGACAGGCTGCAGCAGTCCATTAACCGCAATCCTGATGATGAGATCTCGATCGCGAAGCTTCGTGATCTCGAGCAGCAGCTCAACGAATGAAGTGGGTACACCCCCGAAAAAGAGTTCGTTCATCTCCTCGAACAGGAACAGAACCGGCCGGAATGGCCGGTTTTTTTATTTGTGCACCCGGTGAAACCTTTCGATCATCACCGGCATATGCCTAGAGTGGGAAGACGGAAATCCTGAATTCGGGCTGAATCATTTGACACCTCAACTTCCACCTTATAGCATGGTATGAGAACTCCATCAGAGGGGAAACCGAATGATTACCATGGTCGTCGCTGGCCTGCTCATCCTTGCTATCCTTGTATTTTTCGTCGTTCTGTCATTCTTCCCGTTCGGCACCTGGATGCGTTGTCTCTCGGCAGGAGTCCCGGCAAGCCCGATCGGGTTGATCGCGATGGGGCTGCGCAAGGTTCCGAGTGACATGATCGTCGACACCTACATCAAAGGAACCAAGGCGGGCCTGACGGTCTATCTCGACCGTATCGAAGCTCACTATCTTTCCGGCGGGGATATCGTCAATGTCATGAACGCGCTGATCGCGGCAGGGAGAGCCCACCTGAACCTGTCGTTCGAGCGGGCCGCCGCGATTGACCTGGCTGGCCGCGATGTTCTCGATGCCGTCAGAATGAGCGTCGAGCCGCGCGTGATTTCGACCGGCAAAATTTCGGGCATGGCGAGAAACGGAATCGAAGTGATCGTGAAGACCAAGATTACCGTGCGCGCGAATCTCGAAACCATGGTTGGCGGCGCGGGGGAAGAAACCGTTCTGGCGCGCGTTGCGGAAGGCATCGTTTCCGCCATCGGATCCGTCGAAACCCACACGGATGTTCTGAAAAAGCCCGAGATCATCACGCAGCGGATCATGAATGCGGGCCTCGATGCCGGGACCGCTTTCATCATCGTGTCGTTCGACATTGCCGACATCGATGTCGGCCGGAATATCGGTGCCATGCTTCAGAATGACCAGGCGGAAGCGGATAAGAAGGTTGCCCAGGCGAAAGCGGAAAGCCGTCGTGCCCTGGCTCTCGCCCAGCTCAAGGAAAACAAGGCAATGGAGCAGGAAATGAAGGCGCGGCTTGTGGAAGCGGAAATGCGCGTTCCCAAGGCGCTTGCCGCGAGCTATCGGGCCGGAAAATTGTTGGTGCCGCGGAAGCCGCGGAAGCATGCCCCATCCCCCCTCGGAATCGGAGCAGATCATGGCTGACGTTCCCAAGGTGACAAAAGAGCAGCTCGACATCATGAATAAACGCCATTGTCGTGAGCTGCGTCTTATCAGAAGAATGTCGGAAATCCAGTTTCAGGCCTTTCGGCAGAATCTGAGCGTGGGTGTGCTCGATACGATTACGCGTGACGAGGCCATCGGCCTGTTGACATCCATGCTGGCGTTGAACCTTCAGATTCGTCAGGATATCGAGACGAAGCGTACAGGGACATGACTCTCAGGATGTTCGGGAGAACTTCGACGATCTCGACTGCTCTGCTCGTTGCCCTGACTCTGGTATTCTCCGCTGATGGCGGATGTTCCTCTGGCCTCGGCTCTTTGACAAGCGCAGGGTCGGTATTCAAAAAATCCGAGTATGTGTGTGTCATTCGCTCGATGGTCGATGATGCCGCCGGTCGCCTCTGGGCCGGGACCTTCGGTGCCGGGCTGCTCTCGTTTGATGGAACCAGCTGGAAACAGCTTGCTTCGGCACCCGGCGGACTGCCTGATTCCAGGATCAGCAAGCTGCTGATCGATGAGGATGGCTCGCTGCTGATCGCAACCGCGGGTGGCGGCGCCGTCAGGTATCGCTCTGAAGCGGGCCTGTGGCAGAAACTGATCGACGGCGACGAACCAGCTGCGCGTCATTTCCACGCTTTCGCCCGCTCCGGTTCT
>CAZQYQ010000358.1:0-4227 GCA_964597625.1 uncultured bacterium | reverse complement strand
GCCTGAACATCACCGATGGGCCGCTGCAGCTGTCCGGATTCGGTGCCCGCATGTGCGAGACCGGGGTGCACATCGAGGGGGCAAGCGGCACCGTTCTGTCGGCGCTGAGCTTCAAGGATTGCACAACCGGCCTTCTCGCCGAAGGCACGTCGAACGTCAGGGTGAAATATGTGACGGCGCGCGGTGGTGGAAGCGGGGTGCATCTGCGCGGCAATCGCGACTTTTTCCTGGCGGGTGTCGATGTGCGCGCAGTCATGGATACCGCGCTGATCGTTGATGACAACGCGAGCCCGACCGTTCGCGGAGCATTGCTTGACGCGGCCCGGTTCGGCCTGGTCATTCAGGGCGCCCCTGGCGATCTGCAGTTCATCACGATTGACGCGCCGAATGGCGTGTATGTGAATGGTGCCGACAAGCCCGTGCTGAAGAACAACATCATCGTGAACAGGCGGGCGCCCGGCACCGGAAACGGTATCGAGGAACGAACGTCCGGGCGGAGTTATGTATATAATAATATATATGGATTTAAATATGAAACAGTCGGCTGCGACCAGTCGGGCGCGCCGGTGCTCAATATCGATCCCCTTTTCGCGGGTTCGACGTCGGGCGATTACGATTACCGGCTGCGCGGCGACTCGCTTCTGCGGGACTCGTCTGATGCCGGCGGCCAGATGGGTGCCTACGGCTGGATCGACCCCGACATTCTCGCGACCGAATAACCCCATGCCGCACGGTCCTGCCGCATCACGGCAACCAGGGGCGAAGAGCCCCGAACCTCAGACGCTGAGACCGCTTTGCAGGGTTATGCACCGGCAGTTAAGAAAACCATGGCGGGTGCCGATAGAAGAGCCGTGCGGAGCGGCTGCTTCGTGAGTTCGTATATGGGTTGATCGAGGAGGAAAACCATGCGCCGATCGTCTTCCGTTGTGCTGATGCTTCTTCTGGGCCTCCAGGCCGGCATGCCTGCCGCTGCAAGGGCTGAAAATGATATTCATTCCATTACACAGCGCATCAGCGAGTTGAGAACAAAACTCGACTCGTTTCGCGGCGTTTCCGAAAAATCCGCTGATAAAAGCGTGAACCCGGCTGTGATGGCAACGCCTGATAAACAAGCCGACAAAGGCAAGTCGCTCGATGGTGAAAAAATCGTGCTCCTGCCGCCGACCGAGGATCTCGTTAAAAAAGCGGAACATGCCACGCCCGAGGGTGAATCGACCGCTCTCGAACACAGCCAGGGCGTCAAGATGACCGTTCTGTTTCACGATGCGGGCACTCCCTCCTCAACGGCATCATCCGGACGCATTTCAGGAAATGGCGCATCCGCCGCGGTCAGCGGGAACTCTGCTCGTGAATCCACGGCAAAAGCCCTCAATTCTGCTGCCGCCACATCGAAGACCCCCTGATTTGATGAGTTGAAGGGCGCCGTCGGGGGTGCTACCATGCCAGGGCGTTGATATCCCCCGAGGATGATACAGAGGCATGACGATCTGGGTTACAGGCTGTAATGGGATGCTCGGCCGCGAGCTGTGCGAGACGCTTTCCCGTCATGAAATTGCCTGGACAGGCTCCGGCCGGGAGATCGACATCACGGATGCATCGGCCGTCCGTGAGTATGCCGCGGCGCACAAACCTGCCTGGATTATCAATTGCGCAGCATATACAAACGTCGACAAGGCTGAATCTGACCAGGAACAGGCCATGCAGACGAACGGAATCGGCCCCGGCGTCCTTGCCGTGCTCGCCGCCGGGCTTGAGATTCCGCTGGTCCATTTTTCGACCGACTACGTTTTTGACGGGAGCAGTCCGGTCGCCTATAAGGAAACCGACCAGACCAGGCCGCTTTCCGTCTACGGGAAAACCAAGCTGGCAGGCGAGCTCCGTATTGTCGAATCGGCGAAGAAATTCTACATTTTCAGAATTAGCTGGCTGTATGGCCTGTACGGCAAGAACTTCGTCGCCACGATTCTGCGGCTGCTGAAGGAAAAGCAGGAGCTGACAATCATCGACGATCAGCGCGGCTCCCCGACCTGGACGAAAAATCTCGCTGAAAATATAGTGCATCTCATAACTCATCCCGGCCAGGAGTTCGGCATCTATCACTGCGCTGACGAAGGCGTGATCTCGTGGCACGAGTTTGCCGTCGCGATCGCCGATCTGGCTCTCGAACGCGGCCTGATCGAAAGAGCGATTCCGATCCGGCCGATTCCGACCGAGGCGTATCCGCTCCCCGCCGTCCGCCCGAAAAACTCCGCGTTCGATAAAACGAACGTGAAACGGCTGGGTTTCATCCTTTCTCCCTGGCGCGACAACCTCGCAAGACATCTCGACCAGCTGGTTTTTATTGAATCCGGTTGCATTCTGAGGTAACATTCGGCCCATGCGACCCGATTCAACAGTCTTTGTCGCCGGCCACAGAGGCCTCGCTGGCAGCGCATTGGTTCGCGCTCTCGAGGCCCGGGGCCATCGTACCCTCATCCTGCGGACTCACCGTGAGCTGGAACTGCGCGACGGCACTGCCGTCGAAGCGTTCTTTGCCCGCGAAAAACCAGAATACGTGCTGCTTGCCGCCGCCAAAGTCGGCGGCATCCATGCCAACGCGACGTATCCCGCCGAGTTCATCTACGACAATCTCGCGATATCGACAAACGTCATTCATGCCGCCTGGCGGCACAAGGTGAAACGGCTGCTGTTTCTCGGCTCATCCTGCATTTATCCGCGGGAATGCCCGCAGCCGGTGCGGGAGGAACATCTCCTGAGCGGCCCGCTCGAGCCGACGAATGCACCGTATGCTCTGGCCAAGATCGCCGGCGTGATGATGTGTGACTCATATAACAGACAATATAATACGCGTTTTCTCTCGGTGATGCCGACGAATCTCTATGGGCCCGGCGACAACTACGATCTGCAGAATTCTCACGTCTTGCCAGCCCTGATACGAAAATTCCATGAGGCGAAGCTGGCCGGCGCCGACAGCGTTGAAATCTGGGGGACCGGTACCCCGCGCAGGGAGTTTCTGTTCAGCGATGATATGGCCGATGCCTGTCTCTTCCTTTTGGACCAGCCGGATGAGCTTCTGTTCCGGCCCGGCATCACCGCGCTGTTTAACGTCGGTTGCGGTGCTGATATGACGATCCGGGAGCTTGCCGGAATGATTGCATCCGTGATCGGGTTCAGGGGCAGTCTCGTCTGGAATGCCTCGAAGCCTGACGGCACGCCCCGCAAGCTGCTCGATATGAGCCGCCTGTTCGGTCTTGGGTGGCGGCCGCGCGTAACCCTCGAAGACGGTATCCGCAAGGCGTATGAAGAGTTCCTTTCGCGAAAATAACAAGAATTGAAGGGGTTCTGAATCAGTGACCAAACCAAAACGTACTGCGCTTATCACGGGTATCACCGGTCAGGATGGCGCCTATCTGGCCGAATTTCTTCTTGATAAGGGGTACTGCGTTCACGGAATCAAACGGCGGTCATCCCTCCTCAATACCGACAGAATCGACCATCTGTATCGTGATCAGCATGAATCAGGGTATGATTTCACCCTGCATTACGGGGACATGACCGACTCGACAAACCTGATCCGCATCATCCAGGAAACCCGGCCCGACGAGATTTACAACCTGGCGGCCCAGAGTCATGTGAAGGTCAGTTTCGAAACTCCCGAGTATACGGCAAATGCCGATGGCCTGGGAGTTCTGAGAATTCTTGAAGCGGTCCGGATTCTGGGCCTCGAAAAGAAAACACGGTTTTACCAGGCATCGACAAGCGAACTGTTCGGTAAGGTGCAGGAGACGCCGCAGCGCGAGACGACTCCGTTTTATCCGCGCAGCCCCTATGCCGCGGCAAAACTCTATGCCTACTGGATCACGGTGAACTATCGCGAAGCCTATGGAATATTCGCCAGCAACGGCATTCTCTTCAACCATGAAAGCCCGCTCAGAGGCGAAACATTCGTCACCCGTAAGATCACCCGCGCCGTATGCCGCATCCGTGAAGGTCTCCAGGAACGGCTGTTCCTCGGGAACATCGACGCAAAACGTGATTGGGGCCATGCCAGAGACTATATCGAGGCGATGTGGCTTGTTCTGCAGCACCATGAGCCCGATGACTTTGTCATTGCGACGGGAGTGACGACCAGCGTCCGTGACTTTGTCACGATGGTGTTCCGCGAGCTCGACATGGAAATCGAATGGCAGGGAGCTGGTGTGAACGAAAAGGGGATCGAAAAGGGAA
>CAZQYQ010000357.1:0-4229 GCA_964597625.1 uncultured bacterium | reverse complement strand
TGGCCCGATGGCCGGTGTCGCCACGGCAAGCATGCCGGTCTGGATTGTCGAGAACAAGACGCACGGCAACCGCGCCTACTGCACGCTGAACGAAGGTCTGGGCAAGGTTCTGCGGTTCGGGGCCTACTCCGAGGAAGTCATTACGCGCCTGAACTGGATGCGCGACGTGCTTGGACCGGTTCTGCGCGAGACGCTGGAAATCAAGGGCGAGATCAATCTCAAGACCCTGATCGCCCAGGCGCTTCAGATGGGCGACGAGGTTCACAACCGCAATCGTGCCGGGACGTCGTTGCTGTTCCGCGAACTGGCCCCCGCCCTGTTCGACTCGAAGGCTTCGGTCGCCGACAAGAAGCGGGTGCTCGAGTTCATCAACGGCAACGACCATTTTTTCCTGAACCTGAGCATGCCCGCCGCCAAAGCCATGCTCCAGTCGGCCGAATGGATCGAAGGCTCGACGATTCTGACCGTCATGTGTCGCAACGGCACCGATTTCGGCATCCGCGTCGCGGGCCTGAAAGACCGCTGGTTCACGGGCCCCGCCCAGCAGGTGAAGGGACTGTTGTTCCCCGGCTTCTCAGAGGCCGACTGCAATCCCGACATCGGCGACAGCGCGATCACCGAGACCTGCGGACTCGGCGGCTTCTCCATGGCTGCGGCACCGGCGATCGTCAAGTTCGTTGGCGGTGCGGCGAACGACGCGCTCAACTACACGCAGAAGATGTATGAGATCACGGAAGCCGAGTCGACGACCTTCCAGATTCCGTCGCTCGACTTCCGCGGCTCGCCGACCGGCATCAATCTGTTGAAAGTCTGCGAAACAGGCATTCTCCCTCAGATCAACACCGGCATCGCCCATCGGGAGCCCGCCATCGGCCAGGTCGGCGCCGGCCTCGTGAACCCGCCGATGAAATGTTTCGAAGACGCCCTCGAAGCCTTCGTCAACACATATATTCCATAATACAGAACAACAGCTCACCACACTGTTGTTGGAATCATCCGGTTTGAAGTATATTCCACATCGTATTGTAGATTTCACAAACAAGGAGTGAAGGAAGATCCATGAAATCACCGAAACTGTATGACCTGACCCAGCGTCTCAGCATCCACACCCCGCCGTGGCCGAGCTACATGCCGCTGCAGGTCCAGTATTTCAAGCGCCTCGCCGGAGCCCACATGGGCCAGGGCGCGAACGGCCAGATCATCAAGACCAGCAATCACGTCGGCACGCATATCGACGGCGAGATCCACTTCGTCGGCAACGGCCGCACCATCGGCGACATGCCGCTCGAAGACTTCTGTGGAGAAGGCGTTGTCGTCGATATTTCCGACTGCGTCTCCGATTATTCCCTCTATTCGCCCAAGATGCTCGAAGACCGCGCCGATATCAAAAAAGGCGACATCCTGATCATCAACACCGGCTACCACCGCTACAGCTGGGACCAGAAGGAATCCGACGAAGTCCGGTATATGGTCCGCCACCCCGGTCCGAACCCCGATTTCCACAAGTGGGCCCTCAAGATGAAATTCAAATGGATCGGCGTCGACTGCGGCTCGGCAGATCACCCGATGAACACGATTCTCCGCCAGTGGCACCCGAAGGCATTCGAAGCGGCGGAAAAGAAACTGAAAAAAGATTTCGGCAAAGGCTGGGACGAGATGTTCCCCTATGACGAGTATTACCAGGTCATGCACCTCAAGATGTTTCCCAAAGGCATCATCCACGCCGAAAACCTCGGCGGCGACATCGACAAACTGAAGAACAAGCGCACCTGGATCGGCCTGTTCCCCTGGCGCGCCATCGAGCTCGAATCCTGCATCAGCCGCATCGTCGCCTTCGACTTCGGCAAGTAAATATACTTTATATTATACATTTGTGTTTGAAAAAGGCCCGGGGAATCTCCCGGGCCTTTTTTTGACGCCTTCTGGAATGGGCATCAGGCCGAGAACGGACAAAATTTGTCACCATTCGCCATTCCGCATTGTTTTGAAAACAAAGATATTCGATAATCCCATCAAAAGGATCGAAACGATCATGAATCATTCCATGTCAACGGGGTTCTGTTCGAAAGTCCGATCGGTTCGCTTCTCCGCCTTTCTTTTTGCCGCTCTGCTGTTCCTGGCCTCGGCCGCAAATCCGGCCCTGTGCTCGAACCAGAAGGCCGGACTGAAATGGGGCCCCGTCATGGGCCTGATCAATCCTGAAAACGCGAGCATCAAATGGGCGACGACCGCGCCGGCCAAATGCAGCGTGATCTGCAATGGTCAGACGGTTGCGAAAGTGAAATCTTCGAATATATTTCATGAGATATTTTTAGACGGCCTGACCCCGGGGACAGCGTTCGAATATTTCATTTTGCTCGAAGATTCTCAGGGCTCCGAAAAGTTCGGGCCTTTTTCGTTCAAAACGCCGTCCGGGAAACTGACGAACTGGAGTTTCCTTGTCTACGGCGATACCCGGGGAAACAATCAGGATCCCAATGCCTCGACGAACAATGTCGATCACGAAAAAGTGATCAGGTCGATGGCACGCCAGGCGGCCTCGAGTTCTTTCTGCATCCACACGGGAGATCTGGTTGATCGTGGCGAACGGTATGACAACTGGGATAAATTTTTTCAGATCGTGAATCCTCTTGTACAGAAAATTCCGTTTCTGCCCGTCAGGGGAAACCACGACGTTTCTCCGGATATATTCAGCAATATTTTTTATGCGCCCCTGAGCGAAGGCAACCAGAACGTCAGCTGGTATACTTTCCGCTATGGAAATGCGCAGTTCATATATCTCGATACAGGCTGGGATGGAAAAAACGACGTCAACGTGAACCTGTCCAAGCTGAACGCCCAGATCCCGTTTCTGGAAAGAGCCCTGGACCAGGCCAACAAGGACGGCATTGCGTGGAAATTCGTGGTTGTCCACATTCCGCCGATCACCTCGGGACGATACGGCTGCAACGACACCCTCCTGTCGAATCTGGTGCCCGTTTTCGAGAAATACCGGGTAACCTGCTGCTTCTCCGCTCATTGCCATATCTACGAAAGAAGCGTCAGGAATGGAGTCATGTATATCGTGAGCGGCGGCGGCGGGGCTCCCTTCCAGGAACCCCCAGGATCAAAGCCGAATCCTCATTCCGTGTTCGGGCTTCAATCCAGCCACTACCTCAACGTTGATGTGTCTCCGGAATCGGTGAATTTCACCGTGTATTCCCCAGAGGGGGAGATCATCGACTCCTTCAACCAGAAAACTGCCGGGCTGCCTGGGAACCCCTGCTGGAATCCGCCCCTGCCTTCCGTTAAGGATGCCATCACGATTTCTTCAAAGCGCCCCGGAAAACTGCACTGGGGGGTCAACGGGTGGACACTGCCCCCTGCTTCCATCTGGCCTTCCGGGTCTGAAAAATGGCCTGACGGAAAGGCAATTGAAACCCCGCTTTCATCGGCAGAGGATGGAAAGAATTTCCAGATCCAGATCGGCCCTTTCCAGAATATCCAGCCCCCGGTGAAGGAAGTGAACTGCGTGTTTCATTATGCAGACAACAGCTGGGGAAAAGACTTCAAAATTCCGATCCAGGAGTGATGCCCTTCCCCTGACTGCGGGCTGCGAACTGCCGTTGATGAGAACTCCTGCAACGGTCAATGCGCGGCCCGCTTTTCCTGTGGAAATCATGCATGGTTCTTGATACGCTCAAGGGGATATCCGTATTTCTGATTTCACGGCATGGATGCGAGGAAACGACAATGCAGAATCCCGACTGGGTGAAGGAATTCGGTGGCGCAGTCACGATTTGTGACGAACAGGGCATCATTCTGAGCATGAATGAAAAAGCCTGCCGGACGTTTTCGAAAGACGGGGGTGCGTCCCTGGTCGGCAGAAACCTGTTTGACTGCCACCCGGAAAAAGCCCGGGCGCGGCTGCGCGAGATCATGGAAAAACGGACGACGAACGCCTACACGATCGAAAAGGCAGGCGTCAAGAAGCTCATATATCAATCGCCATGGTATAAGAACGGAGTTTTCGCCGGCCTCGTCGAGCTGTCGATCGAAATTCCCCTCGAGATGCCGCATTTCGTGCGTACGCCGCCAACGGCATAACCTGGCAGGACACACGTGCCCCAGTTCCAAACGATGTGAAACTTTTGCGCGGCCTTCCGGTAATATTAGAATTATAGGGGAAATGTTTTTCGTCCGAGTATTTTTCAGGAGGATCAATATGCGATTATTCCCTGCCGCCGGAA
>CAZQYQ010000356.1:0-4247 GCA_964597625.1 uncultured bacterium | reverse complement strand
TTAACGACCACCTCGTGGGCTGCATCTGCCGAAACAGATGACTGCCGGCGGGTGAGTCAGGCTACGCGTTTCAGGTACTCGGAGATATCGTGGAGGTAGATTAACAGCTCCTGAACTTTCCGGTAATCGTCAAAGGTATCGGATTCGTTTGCATCAGCGACTGTCCCAGTATCAGCAATCTTGTTTGCATCAACAACTGTATCGGTACCAGCGGCCTCGTTTGCATCGGCGGTGGGCGTACCGATTTCAGCGGCTGCATCGGCGGGATTATCCGTCAGATGGGTGACGGCGGCCATAAGCTCGGTGCTGACAAGCGGTTCGAGATAGGTGTAGAGAAGCATCATCGTGATACGGCTGCGACGCGCGGCCTCAGTCATGAAAACGTTGCTGAAGAAGTCGAAGATGCGATGCAGCTCATCGCCGAACTTGCTGACGAGACCTTCGGCATCAAACATCCATTCGGGCTTCTTCTCGCCGACTCCGTCCGGATTGGCCGTGTCGCCTGCCCTGTCGACACTCGATGATTCTCCGCCGCCCTTGCCTGCCGATACCGGTTCTTCCGTACCGCCCGTATCTTCCGTAACAGGAAGTCCTTCGCCGACGGCATCCCCCTTCATCGTGCCGGCCACATCCTGTTCCCCCTGCTCCTTCAGCAAAGAATCGAGCACGCCGACCGCCGATACCGGTTCTTCCGTACCGCCCGTATCTTCCGTAGCAGGAAGTCCTTCGCTGACGGCATTTCCCTTCATCGTGCCGGCCTCATCCTGTTCCCCCTGTTCCTTCAGCAAAGAATCGAGCACGCCGACCGCCGATACCGGTTCTTCCGTACCGCCCGTATCTTCCGTAGCAGGAAGTCCTTCGCCAACGGCATCCCCCTTCACCGTGCCGGCCGCATCCTGTTCCCCCTGCTCCTTCAGTAAAGAATCGAGCACGCCGACCGCCGGCTTATCGAAGAGCGTACGCCCGGTGTCTTTCAGCTCTCTGCGGACCGCAGCCACCAACAGCTCGTTGAGACTTTCGCGCACGACGCATTGCGTGTCGGGCCACAGGATGAAGGCGGTGATCAGCAGCTGTTCGATATAGCGTCGTTCGCGGTCAAGAGACCGTGTACGGACATCATTGGCGAAAACGGAGCATCCCAGGCGGCGGAACATCTCATCGGGATCCTTCATTCCGTCCGTCGGTTTATTCCCAGTCCCGCCAACATCCGAAGCCACCCCGTTGGCGCCCTTCACCGTCTCCGTGTCCGGCAAGCGGCAGTCGCGAACAGGATGGGCAACCGACATGATGTCGCGCACCTCGATACCGGCGGCATGAAGGCGTGGCATGAGGCTTGCGGTGACCGAACGTCCGGCCTCGTCGGTATCGAGCATCATAAAGACGCGGTCCACCACACGACGCAGCGTCTCAATATGATCGTCGGTGAGACTCGTGCCGCATATCGCCACCGTGTTCACGAAGCCTGCGGCATGCATCGCCAGGCAGTCTTTGTAGCCTTCAACGAGATAGACCTCGCTTGTAACGATCATCCGCTGCTTTGCCTGATGGAAACCGTAAAGAATACGTCCCTTGCAATAAAGCGTACTGTTGGGACTGTTGATATATTTCGGTTCGCGCCGGCTGCCGTCGTCGTGAGCCATGCTGCGTGCCGCGAAAGCCACCAGCCGACCGTCGTGACTGACGATGGGGAACACCAGCCGTCCGCGTGTAAACGCATAGCAAGACTGCATCCCCTGCTCCGGCGCCAGTCCGACCCCGAAGCGCGCATATGCGTCGGCGAGGGCATCATCTTCAGGCTTGTATGGCCGAAGCATACGGGCGAAATCCTCATTGAGCGCCACCGTAGGCTGGAACGTTGCCTGTTCGGCAGAAACCTGCCGGGGCGTATCGGAAGCGCGCAGAGGTTCGCCGGCGGATGTACGCTGCGGGGGAACGGCCATCGGCGCCGATGGCGACTGCCGGTGTCGTTCGCCTATAGAAGTCGGGATGCCGCAGATCGAAGCGACGATGCGCGCCGCTTCATGGAAACCGCAACGTTCGAACTGCTGTACGAAATCGAAGATGTCGCCTCCGGAGCCGCAGCTGAAACAGTGGAACAGCCCCTTTTCGGCGTTCACCGTGAGCGACGGATGATGATCGTCATGGAACGGGCAAAGCCCCACCAGGTTTCGCCCTTGGCGGCGCAGGGTCACATAACGACCTACAACGCTAACGATATCCGCACGACGGCGTATGGTCTCGATATCAAAATCACTATTCGTACTGTTCGAATATGGCTTGTTATTTTTCTGTATGTTACTATTTTTCATGATGTTGTATTAAAAATTGTTGAACTGGGTTTGTTGATAAAACGAGTGAAAGACTCGTTGCGGAACGTCTCCGCACAACCGGTAGAACCGTTTCTGTTTTTGAGCAGCCAGAGAGACATCTTCTTATATCCCGAAAAGGCTCTGCCGCCTTCATCGATCTCGTCCGCCGATTTCTGCAGAATGATCACACAGTCGGCCACCTGCTCGATAGAACCCGAGTCGCGCAGATCGCTCAGAATAGGCACGCCGCCGCCCCTTCTTGCCAGCTCGCGGTTGAGCTGCGAAACGACCAGCACGGCGCAGTTCAGTTCTGAGGCGAGCATCTTCAGCGTCCGCATGTTTTGTGAAATGACATTCTCCAGCGTCTCGCCCTTCACCGGCTTGCGCGACAGCAGCTGCAGATAATCGACCACCACCAGATCGCACGCATTACGCCGCTGCAGCATATGCGCCTGTGCACGCACCGACTCGACGGTGAGCGAAGCGTCGTAAACGAAAAAATACCTCCTTCCCTTCACCTTGTCTGCATAGTTACTCATCTTCTCCAGATCGCATTCCTCCAGCCCGCCGATACGCAGCTTTTCCGGAGCGATACCCGCCTCGCCAATGAAGAAGCGGTTCATCGTCTGCTCGGGAGTCATCTCGAGACTGAAATGGAGCACGCTCCACCCCGTTCGTGCCACCGACCGGGCGATATGCATAGCCACAGAGGTCTTTCCGGTACCCGTCATCCCTCCCAGCACGGTCAGTTCGCCCCGGTGAAGGCCGCCCATCATCCCGTCGAGGTCGCTGATTCCACTCATCACCCTGAACGTCTCGTCCTTATCGTGTATGCGGCGTGCATGCCGTTCGACAACATCCTGCGCCACCTCTCCGATCGAACGCAGCGCTTCTTTGGTGATCGAGTCTTCGCGCAGCGCTACCAGTTTGTTCTCCAGGCTGTTAATCTCCTTCAGAAACTCGGCGCCGGGAGCGCGTCCCTGTATACTGGTCTCATCACAATGCATGACAAGCTTGCGCAACTGATAGCGTTCGCATATCACGTCGACATAATCCATGAGGTTGTAGTCCAGCGTGTGATGCCGCATCTCGGGCAACAGGAAACTGAGCCCTCCCAGCTCCGAATACAGTTCGGGGTCGAGCTTCCGCATCTCATTGACAACCATCGGCATATCCGGCCGCTTACCCTGCTCGAAAAGCAAGCTTGCCGACCGGTAAACAAAACCCAGATACGGATCGCCGAACATCTCCGGCAAAAGCTTGCCATACACCATGGCGATGGCATCGCGGTTCACAAACAGACAGCCCAACAAAGCGATCTCTATTTCATCAAAATTCCTCATAATACTCTCTGTTTATGCATGATGAATAATCCAAAAGATCCTGACGCGACCGCCCTTCGCGCGCTATCCTGAGCGACTCCAGTTCCTCGGGCGTATACGGGTGACGGCCGGACGCTTCCGGCGCAGAAGGACAGCTGTTGCCGGCGGCGCGAACAAACTGCTTATAACCGCATACGCGAAAGAGCGTATAACGCCCTATACGCTTTGTCCTCACCAACTTTTCCTGTTTGAGTTGCCGAAGACATTGATTGATCGTCTTCTTGGAAAACCTGAGTATCAAACACAAATCGTCGACTGTTGCTATCCATTCGCCCATTTTTGTCATGTTAACGCTGCTATTTTCATCTTCCTGCAATTCATCATACTTGCATAGACAGAAAAGTGCGAAAAGAACATACCCGACCTTGCTCTCTTTCTTTACAAAGCTAAACTGCCGATTTACTATCGACCGCGGAAGCCTTATAAAACCTCTACCATAATAGGCTAAAGCCTCTGAATCAATTGCCTTTATCATATCAATTTCATTTTTTGTCATAAGTGAATTTTAAAATATGTCATGAGAAGGGTATTGGTATCAATCTCATTTTTAATATCT
>CAZQYQ010000355.1:0-4316 GCA_964597625.1 uncultured bacterium | reverse complement strand
GATCGGGCTAAATATGCCTTCTTGTTTCGGGGAGGCTGCCTCGCGGGCGATGGTATTTGAGTTGCAGCTCATTCCCGGCACGCCCGCCTGGGAAGCCGCAGAGTGCGAACTCCTGGGTTCCAGGTTCATCGACGGGCATGATTCGCTTCATATGGTGCGCGAACATCGTTTGACACGCCGTCCCGGCATACGTAGAATACCCGCTCAATGACGGAAGAAAAGAAGAAAAGCAAGTCGCGCGCAGGCTCGAAACGCCGGCCGCCGTTTCCCATAAGCCTTGAGGATCGTGAGATTCTTGCCGACGAGATCGCGGCTGCGGGCGGTGCTGAGATTCTTTCCGCGGCAACCCTGATCGAAGGCGCACGGTGGGGGGATCTGCGGGTTCTTGCCCGCGGAAATGCCGATGCGGCACCGGCGGTTCTGCGTGGCCTGAAAGCCGGAGACATTCTGCTTCACAACCATCCCGACGGTGTTCTTCACCCGTCCGATGCCGATCTGGGTGTTGCCTACCTGTGCGGCCAGTCGGGAATCGGCTTCGCCATTCATGATAACGACTGCACGACGGCCTATGTCGTCGTCGAACCGCCTGCGCCTGAAGGCTTCGAGCCGCTCGACAAGGATGCGATCGTTGCGCTGCTGAAACCCGACGGCACCATCTTCAAAAAGCTCGAAGGCCATGAAGAGCGGCCGGGCCAGATCGGCCTGATGGAATCGGTGATCGATGCACTCAATACGCCGAGCCATGCGATTCTCGAAGGCGAAACCGGGGTCGGGAAGAGTCTCGCATACCTGATTCCAGCCTTGTTTTTCGCGCACCAGCGCAAATGCCGGGTCGCCGTCTCGACGAACACGATCAACCTCCAGAGCCAGCTCTGCGGAAAGGACCTGCCGTTTCTCTCCCGATACATGCCTTTCCCGTTCACCTTCGCGCTGATGAAGGGCCGCAGCAATTATCTCTGCCGGCGTCGCATGGCCGAGATGGAAAACCCGATGGAGGGGGAGGTGCTTCTCGATGCCGACGAGCTCGACGAGTATCTGAAGCTCCGTCTCTGGGGGCAGAAGACCAGCGACGGCTCGCTCGGCGATCTGACCTGGGAGCCGAAAGAATCTCTCTGGGAAAAAGTGTGCGCCGACAAGGACTCGTGCCTGCACATCCGGTGCAGTGAGTTCAAGCGCTGTTTTTTCTTCGAGTCAAGGCGGAAGGCATCGGAAGCGGATCTCCTCGTCGTGAACCACAATCTGCTCTTTTCTGATCTCGCTCTGCGGGCCGAAAGCCAGGATTACTCCCAGGTTGCCGTTCTTCCCGCCTACAAGGCGGTTATTCTCGATGAGGCGCATAACCTGGAAGAGATCGCGACCCGGCATTTTGGAAGCCAGGTGACCGGATTCGGCATGCAGCGAACCCTCGGCCGGCTCTACCACAAGCGCGGCCGGCGCGAGGGCGGGGTGCTTTCGGTTCTTCTGAACCGCCTGCTTCTCGGTGCGGGATCGTTTCCGGCAAAGCTCCGCGAAACTGTAGCACATGATATACAAGAAAAAATCATTCCGCTGCGCAACGGGATCGGTGACCTTGCCCGTGATCTCTTCGACGGGATCGTTCAGTATGTCATCGGCGAGAAGCAGCCGTATTTCGGTGAGCACCGGGTCAGGCTGACCCCGCGTCACGTCGATCGGGAGCAGTTTGTCGATCTCCAGGAACGATCATTCAGGCTTCGCGACGACCTCGGCGACCTGGTGAAACTGATTCGGCGTCTTCACAAACGGCTCACAGATGCCCTTGTCGCCTCGGAAGAGCAGGCTCCCGAAGAAGCAGGGAAGGGGAAGCGCGAGTTCGAGATGCCGCTCGTCGAGTTGAACAGCTTCGGCGGCAGATTCCAGAAAATTCAGGACGCCCTCGATCTGCTTTTCAACCTCGAGACGGAAAACCGCGACCGGTTCGTTCACTTTTTCTCGGTCGTCGTGCGCCAGAACGGCAAATACCCGGCCATGAACTCCTCGCCGCTCGTTGTTTCCGATGTAATGGTTGAAAATTGTTTCACCTGCATCCCGACAGCAATCCTGGTTTCGGCGACCCTGACCGCACGTCGCTCATTCGAGTTCATGAAGTCCCGGCTGGGTCTTGACTGCGAAGAGCTCACCCCCGAGCCGATCGAAGGCCGCTTCCCATCTCCGTTTGAGTATAAAGACCAGGCGCGCCTCTTCATTCCGATCGACTTGCCGGATCCGGCATCCCCGGATTTCATCGAACGCACCGTCGAGCCGGTCGGGGATATCGTACGGACCTCGCAAGGCGGCGCGCTGGTGCTGTGCACCTCGTATCGCCACCTCAAGCATCTGTATGACGCGCTTTGCGTCGGCCTGGAAAACGAGGGCCTGCTCTGCATGAAACAGGGCGATGCCTCGCGCGATGAGCTTCTGCGAAGGTTCCGCGAAGACGGGAACGCCGTTCTGTTCGCGACGGAAAGTTTCTGGGAAGGCATCGACGTCCCTGGGAACGCCCTTCGAAACCTCATCATCGCGAAGCTGCCGTTCGCGATACCCGATGATCCGATCCTTGAAGCCCGCCAGGAACTTTTGAAAACGGAAGGCAAAAACGCTTTTGCCGAGTATCAGCTCCCGATGGCCGCAATCAAGCTCAAACAGGGCTTCGGCCGTCTCATCCGCCATCGCGAAGATCGCGGAACCGTCTGGATTCTCGACCGAAGACTTGTCACCAAAAGTTACGGGGCATATTTTCTTGAATCGTTGCCGCCCGCACCGTTCAGACAGGGACCGCTAGACACGCTTCTGCCGTATGCAAAAACCTTCTTCGGAAACATGAAGCGTCGCTGAGCACCTCTCAGCCACCGTTCTCATCTGACGGAAAGCGCCGATAGCCGATGCACACGGGTCTGGGGAAGGCCCCGGGTTTCACCTCGAGAAGAGCCAGACTTCAGGGAAACTTCCAGGCATAGATGATCAGGATCAGGACAATGAAAATTGAGAAAAATATTCCGAGCTTCCCGAAAATGTCATTCATGACAAATGCGATCGTTTTTTGGAACGAGCCTCTGTTGGGCTTTCCAGCGCCGGAATCGGAAGAAATCAAAAAAGAACAGTTCGGGCACGGAAACATTTTTCCCACCAGGTTCTTTTTTGGTAAGAGAACATCCTCTTCGCAATTGGGACAATACATCGTGCCCTGAGAATTCTCTCCTGGGTCCTTCATTTCATCCATCGTCTCGGGTTCCCTTTCAGACAGGTTTACATAAGATATTTCATATCGGCCTCGAACCGCATGCATTGTCAGCCGGAGGAAAAATACTCTTTGATACTCCCGAAGATTCTGATGATTTATCATAGGATAAATGTCATCGAAGGACAATTATTCACCTCATGCAAACGATAAAAATCGCGACTGAGCGGTTGCTCTTGACTCCGCTTGTCACGGGCGATGCCAGGGACCTCTACGCCTATCGTTCCGATCCCGACGTCTTCCGCTATCAGACGTGGATCCCACGGTCGGTTGAGGACGCACAGCGCTTCGTTGACAACTTCCAGGCAATCGAATTTGGCACACCGGGCACCTGGGTCCAGCTCGGTATCCGCCTCGGCGAAGCTCGATTGCTTGCTGGTGATCTCGGGGTTCATTTTCCCCACGGCGAACCGCATCAGGTTGAGATTGGCGTCACCGTGGCTCCTGGTTTCCAGGGCCGGGGCATCGGGACGGAAGCTGTCAGCGGGTTGATTGGCCACCTTTTTACGCATCTCCGGAAACACCGTGTCTTCGCTTCGGTCGATCCGCGGAACGAGGCGTCCTTGAAACTGCTCAGACGCGTCGGAATGCGGCAGGAGGCTCACTTCCGCCAGAGCATGCTGTTCCGGGGGGAATGGGTCGACGACATCGTGTTTGCCGTGCTGGCGTCGGAATGGAAGCCCGGGAAGTGAGAGGAAAAGCCTCGCGAAACGTGCCTGCACGCAGGATTACTCGTAGCGCAGCGCGACCACCGGGTCAAGGCTCGCGGCCTTCATGGCCGGGAACAGCCCGAAAATCACCCCGACCCCGACCGAAACGCTGAAAGCCAGAACGACGGAAAACAGGGGAATGACCGTGGTCCAGCCGGTCCAGGTGGCAATGCTCAGCGAAAGGGCAATGCCCACGACGATGCCGAGAATTCCGCCGAACACGCTGATCAGGACGGCTTCCGTGAGAATCTGAACCACGATGTCCTGCCTGGAAGCGCCTATCGCGCGTCTGAGGCCGATCTCCCGGGTTCGTTCGTTGACGGTGGCCAGCATGATATTCATGATCCCGATGCCACCCACGAGCAGCGAAA
>CAZQYQ010000354.1:0-4316 GCA_964597625.1 uncultured bacterium | reverse complement strand
TCCTCAACGAACAGCGGCTGACCGGATTCAACGACCCAGCCGGCGACCGGTTCCCCGATGCCGATGCGGGTTTCGCGCTGAACGTCTTCCGCAAGCCCGACCGCCACGCCGATCGAAAGCGTCTTTTCG
The DNA here is from genome assembly GCA_964597625.1 of uncultured bacterium. GTDB lineage: Bacteria > Muiribacteriota > Ozemobacteria > Ozemobacterales > Ozemobacteraceae > MWAR01. Next base: position 4,187 of record CAZQYQ010000354.1, on the reverse strand, counting down.
GCATCATCGACGAGCATGAGGGAGCCTTTCTCGGCTTTGATGACGCGCACGACCGTCTCGAGAATCATGTGCTGAAGCTGGGTGAAATCGAGGACCGAGCTGATGGCCTTGCCGACCTCATACAGCGTCGAAAGCTGCGTGATGCGGTATGCCAGGTCGGCCTGCGCCTGGCGCAGATTGACGCGCATCTCGTCGAACGTCGACGTCAGTTCCCCGATCTCATCTTGCGAACGCGGTGTGATCGCGTGATCGAAGTCGCCGCGTCCGATGTGACGGGCGCCTTCAATGAGATTCAGCAGGGGGGAAATCATCGAGTTCGTCAGAAGGATCGCAAGCAGAAGTGCAATGACGGCTGTAATGAGGAGAAGCCTGATGATCTGCTCACGAAGATCGTATGCGGCTTTGAATGCCTGCCGCTCGGGGATCTGGAGAATGATCGTCCAGTTCGGTGCCTGGTAAAAATCGAACTTTTTCAGCGAGATCGCCGTAATCAGATTGCGTTCGCCGCCGATGTCGCGAACGCCTGTAATGTCGTTGTCCAGAGCTTCCGTGCCAGAGATGGCAAGAGTCTTGACGTCTTCCGACGAACGGGCGATGACCGCGCCTGCCTCATCGAGAACGAGCCCCTGGGATTTCGATCTTTTCAGAGCGGTCTTCAGAAGCTCCCTGATGTAGATCAGATCGACCTCGGCAATGAGAACGCCGATCACGCCTTTTTCCTGGCTCTTGATGACGGCTTCCAGCGTCATGCAGGGGTTTCCTTCCGCGGACGTGTAAACGTCTGAAAGCGAGCCCTGGTAACTGCGTTTGATCGCGTTCGTGAACCGCCAGTCCGCCGGGAGAGCGGCACCCGGGTTGGTCGTCGCCACGACGTTCTTGTCCGAATCGACCAGGTAAATGAGCTTGAAGAACGGATAATACTTTACGAGCGCGGAAAAAAAGTCACCGGCCTCGACGGCGCGGAGGCCCTTGATGGTGTCGAGATCGGAAATCGTCGTCAGAAGACGCCGCGTATACTCGAGATTTTCGTAGATGCCGTGCGCAAGGACATTCGAAAGCTCCCGGTGGTTTCGCGTGACTTCGTCGGTGATAACCCGCTTCTGCTCATTGAATGCCTGCCAGCCGAGAAATCCTACCGGCAGAAGGGCCATCATCAGAATGATCAGAGTCACTTTGAGGCGGATGCCGAAAGCAAAATGTCGGGATGCCATCAGGGTCGTTCCTTTGTAGGCTGGGCATTGATGCCGAGCCGCTCCTGCAGACTATGAATATTAGCATCTATAGATGGGAAATCTGAATCGATGCGCTTTACACGCTCGAAAGCTTCGAGAGCATCGGTGAGCTGATCAAGGCCAAGAAACAGAGTTCCCAGCTGGAAAAAAGCCTCGGTGCAGTCAGGATGTTCAGCGGTCATCGACATGAACAGAGCGATCGCTTCGTTGGTCTGGCCGAGATATCCCAGTGCCTGGCCTTTGACGATCAGCGCCTGGAGATCCCCGGGGACGGCAGTGAGGGCCTCCTCGGACAAGGCAAGAGCTTTGGAGTAATCCCCGTCGATGATGGCGGTTAACGCCGTTTCAATCACACTGGCCTGTTTTCCGGTTCCAGACAAAAGAAGATCGCGCACCATCCCCGACTGGTCTGTTGCCGCGATCTTGTTCAGAAACTCCTGCTCCTCGCAGCGTCGGATCTCCGTGGCCACGACTTCGGAATACGTGGAATCCAGTTCGCGCAGGGCCTGCAGGTGGTGCTTCGCTTTGGCAAACTGATGTTCGTCGCGGAAGATGATGCCGAGATTCTGATGCGCTTGAACATGGGTCGGTTTCAGCTGAAGCACTTTCTCGTAGAACGGGATCGATTCGAGCCGCCGTCCGATCTGCGCGAGCGCAACCGCTATGTTGAAAATGGCGTCGACATCCTGGGGATTGGTTCTGATGACGGCTTCCCATTCCTGGATCGCCTCCAGGACACGGCCGATCTTCATGAAGATGAGGCCCAGATTGAACCGGGAGAACGTGTGCTTGGGCTGGATCTCGATCGCCTTCCGATACGATTCGATCGCACCCGCCAGATCATTCATCTTGTGCAGAAAAACGCCCCTGGTTGAGAGCAGGTCGGCGTTTTTCGGCTGCGACGCGACAGCCTTGTCGATATGTTCGATCGCTTTGTCGTACTGACCGTGTTCGAACAGATCGAGGGCTGATTCGTAGTAACGCTGGGCATACGTCGCGTTGCGGTCTGTCATTCTTTTTCCCTGGGCATGTGGCGGCCATTATAGCCGATGTGGAATGCCTTCGCAAATGCCGGTTTCGAAAGACCTGCGCTTGAACTGCTCGCGAAAAGCCGGTATACTCTGTCGCACCATGGAAGTCATGAATGAAAAATCGATTGGCGCTCTGCCGGTGAAACGCGGATACGACGAAACCTGGGCCGGCGGCTGGATCTGCCTGCTGGTGACCGTTTATCTGTGCGGCGCTGCCGTGAACTCGCTGATGCGGTGGCTGGCATACGGCACCGCCTGGGATCTGGCCGGCCTGGCGCTCTCCGGCGTCCTCGCCTGGGGCAGCTACACGTGGACGATTTCAGAAAACTCGGTTCAGCCTCTTGGCCGGCGCGTTGCCGCGGCGATCTGCCTTATCATCGCATGGTCGCTGATTTTCCCGGTCATGATGTGGGCCTGCGGTTTTCAATAACGTATTTTATATCGGCTTGAATATATACGCTTCGATCGCTTCCTGCTTCCCCTTGACGGTTATCTCCCCGATCGACTCGAACGTGCCTGCATCCGTCGGTTTCTGATCAAGAGTGGCGTGATCGAGAACGATTGTGCCGCCGCGTTTTTTCGCGACGTCGCATAACCGTGCGGCCAGATTGACCGTGTCGCCGATGACGGTGTATTCGAGCCTGACCCGGTCGTTGCCCAGAATGCCTGCCAGCACGCTGCCGGTGGCAATCCCGATGGAAGGCGAATCTCCATGCCAGGCATCAAGACCGGCCATCACGTGCGCCGCGGCACCGGCTGCCAGAAGGGCTGCCCGCCTGGCCTGGGAAAGGCTTCCAAGCTTTGCTGGCTCGAAGACGGCAAGAATTTTTGCGCCCATGAACTTGTCGATCTCCCCGCCGTGCTCCTGAATGCATCGTGACATGGCGTCAAGCCAGGCATTGACGGCTTTGATCAGCTCCGGGGGCGGTGTGGTTTTCTGACGGATGCCGAACGACGTCGGTTCCATGAAAAGAATGACCGCGTCAATGCTCTCGCCATCGCGGGCTTTGCGGCTTCGACCGGTATCGGAGGCCGTTTTCCTCACCGCTGTCGAAACGAACCGCCTCAGCAGCCTTCCTTCGGCGACCCCCTGGACCATCACGTTGAATGCCCGTTCAAGTTCTCCCAGTTCGTCATCACGCTCTCCGGGCAGTCGAACCGTGAAGGTGCGGCGCATCACCAGACGGGCGGCTTTTGCAAGCCCCAGCAGCGGTTCAAGGAACCAGCCGGCCGTGCGCCACGAAAGGACGGTTGCGATCAGGATCAGAAGCCCCAGAAGCAGAACGTCGCGGGAATGGGCCGCGAGGGCAGGAGCGGTCAATGTTTCCAGGGCAAGACTGCCGTGCCAGAAGATGTTCTGAATCGCCGGGGACGGGGCGGCACAGGAAATGACCTGCGGCCCGCCGTCATTCCAGGAAAGATACACCGGCCGTTCGAGCGTTTCCGCAAGACAGCCGAGGCGGGCCTGTACGTAGGTTCCCGGCGCCAGCACCTCGGGCGGGGTTTTGTGTGGCTGGTGCCATTTCGTGGCATACGCCTGGCTTCTCATCCTGCCGTCGTAGCAGATATACGGATAGGTCAGCTGCCATCCCGGCATGTTGTCCATATACCCATGCAGCACCGGCCGTAGTTGAGGATCCAGCGCGGGCGGGCGGTCATAATCCGTCAGCAGCTGTCTGATCGATGATCGGGTATCCCAGAACAACTGGAAACTTCGTGCGATGCCATCCGGCCCGACAAATTGTTTGCCGTAAAATCCGTACGAGAATTTGCCGCCGAAACTTGCGGTGAGAGCCGCCCTCTGCGCGTGCAACCAGCTGGCGAGAGCTTTCGGGCCCGGAATCATCCGCATGCTTGAAAGCAGTTCGTCGAGCTGTGAGCCGAGCAGCAGGCGGCGCTTGTTTCCTGTTTCTGATGCATCGCT
>CAZQYQ010000353.1:0-4325 GCA_964597625.1 uncultured bacterium | reverse complement strand
CCACATTGACCTTTTCAGCCTTCAGACGCCGCACCATCTGGGGTTTGAACTGCGGGTCCGTCAGCATCAGCAGGTGCGACTCGAAAATCGCCGCATACTTTTCGCCGTGCTTTTCAAGGGCTTCTTTCTGGGCAGCCAGAATGTCCTGACGCGTCAGAGCCACGGCGGCCTCGAGACGCTCCAGTTCCACCTCGAGACGTTCAGGCGGGACAAGCGTCTTCACGACCTCGATACGTCGGTGATACACATAGGCCCGGGCGTAACAGACGCCTGTCGAGCCTATGATTCCGGATAACGTGACGGGGGATTTGGATTCGTTCATGTAACGACGCTCAGCTCGCTTCTTCCTCGCCGAATCGGCTGTCGATAAGTGCCCGTATCGCTTCGACCGCGGCGTCTTCATCCCGGCCGTCAGCGATGATCGTGACGGTATGGCCCGGACCGGCGGCCAGCATCATGACGCCGAGAATGCTTTTCGCATTGACTTCGGTATCATCCTTCACCAGCTGCACCTCTGATTCGAACGTTGTCGCCAGCTTGACCAGCAGCGATGCAGGCCGGGCATGAAGTCCGAATTTATTCTTTATCTCGACTTCCTTGCGTTTCATTTCGGACCCTTCTAGATGAGAATTCCCCAGTGGTAAAGCACCAGGGCTATGACCATGAGCAGAAAAGAAATCATCAGGACATCAACTTTCGCCCGGTACCCCGCAGCCGCGGCTCCGACCAGCAGGGCCGCACCGATTCCCTGCACGAGTTTTTCACCGATATAGAAATACTCGAGGGGGAGATTTGAGAGCAGAAACGGTGTGTGCAGATTGACATGGTTCGGAATCAGATAACAGAGCAGGGCGATTGTCGCATACCGCAACGCCAGCCGCGCGCGCTGGATGTGAAATGTTTTGAGAAGCTTGATGACGTCTGTGCCGAGCTGATACCCCCAGAATACTCCGCGGAATCTGAAATACAGATGGGGGATATTATACACGACCAGGAACAGGATTGGTGTGAGCAAAAAATTGCTGAAGGCGAGAGTCAGGGCAGCCGCCGCGACGAATGGCCGCCAGGAATCCCAGAAGAAGCCGTCGCCGACGGCGGCACATGCGGTCATCAGCCCTTCTTTCGTGTCATGAATGATATCTGCGTCGATCTCGCCCCGGCGGTATCGTTCTTCGAGCGAAAGCACCACGCCCATGACGAGCGAGGCAAAATACGGGTTCGTGTTGAAATATTCCAGATGACGGGAATAGGCTTCCTGGCGCGCGGGGCCAGGCGGGTAGAGCTTGTCGAGAGCCGGCTGGATGGCGTAGAGAAACCCCATGTTCATCATGCCGCGATAATTCCAGGAAGCCTGCAGAAAAAAACTGCGAAATGCGACCTGCAGGAGCATCAGGCGCCCGAATGACGGCCCGGGAGCTGCTTTTGTCGCAGGTGTTCCTTCTTCAGGCCGCGTCATTTTGTGTCCAGAGGATTCTGATGGCGGCGATGCCGGCGACAATCCAGCCGATCCATACAGAGGTCGGTAAAATCGTGAACAGGATGACCCCGCCCAGGAACCAGCGGAGTTCCCGTTGGCTCTGGATGCACATGCCGGCCAGGACGGCGAAGCCAACGGCTGGCAGAAGACCCTGAATGACGATGAAACCGGTGTTCTGGCCGAAACTGAGCGATCTCGTGAACGCTCTCAGGGGCTCGACACCCAGCCAGGTGACGAAGAAACAGAACAGAAACGCTTTTCCGAAGGTCAAAACTCCGCCGAGAGTGTGCCCGGCCGCAAGGGCCCACGATGTTCCCGACTGAAGCCGGAGAGACACCCAGCTTTCCAGCCGCGTATTGAGGCGCCGGATGCCCCGGTCCAGGGCTCGTCCGAACAATCCGAGGGCCACGGCGACGAGCAGCGCGACCGTGTTGCAGACTTCCCGCTCGACATACGTATCAAAATCACTGCCGGCGAGAAATCCCAGGGCGACGGAAAGGACCGAAGCCAGCGCGGCATCCGGTGGAACGTTCATGCCGAGCGGAAGCTGTTCGACCCAGAGCAGCTGCAAGATCGTTCCGATCATGAGACCGAGCTTCAGCCCGAGCGCCTCCTGCCCCGCCAGGGCGCCGAGAAAAAGGCCGGTAAGAGGCGCGGCTACGATCGGCTGAGAGATCATGAACTGCCAGGTGGCCGTCGAATCGAGATCGACGATTCCGCCGATAAGCCCGATCAGAAGGGATGAAGTCAGATGATCTTCCGTCATTGTGCGTCAGTGGTGCTTCTTGAGTACCGACTCCATGTCGCGCATGGCGTCTTCAGGTGCCAGATCCCCGTTGATGACGAGGGCAAGGTGGTCGCCGATCGGCCCGTAGATGCTGCCGTCCCGGGGCTGATCATTCGTGCTCTTCATTGTCTGGAGCTGCAGGATGAAGGGAGAGAGATACGGGTCATTCTTGATCTCGGGATCATTGAAGAGCGCCCGTCTCGCGGGAAGGCCGTATGTTCGCTTGATAAAGACGGACAGGGCGACCGGCGAGCAGATGAACCGGATGAATGCCTGGGCTTCAGGGCGGTATTTGCAGCCTTTCCCGATGACGAAGCTCTGGCAGCCCATCGGACTGTGACGATCTACAGGGCCACGGGGGACCGGAGCCACCCCGAGATTGGACGTGTCATCCTTGAATGCCTGACCTGCAAGAATATCGCGAATGGACCAGGGACCGTTCAGAATCATGCTGACCTGGCCTGATTTGAAGCTTTGCATCATGATCGAGTAGGCGTCGTTGCGCACGTTTACCGGTGGAACCGACTTGTCCGCCTCTTTGAAATCGATCAGAAAGTGAAGCGCTTTCAGCGTCTGGTCTGATTGAATGCTCAGATTCCCGCTTGGGTCGTAATACCGGCCGCCGAATCCGAAGAGGAAAGGCTCGAACCACCAGCCTTCCGGATGAAGAAAAAAGCCATACCGGCCTCTTCCCGGGTCCGTCAGCTTTCTCGCCGTTTCACGAAACGTGTCGAAATCTTCCGGCGGTTGGGTGATACCGGCATCCTTGAAGTGCGATTTGTTGTAGAAAAGGCCCAGGCAGTCCAGGGTGTGAGGGACTCCCCAGAGTTTCCCGTCGATCGTGACGACGTCTCTTGCGAGAGGGAGCAGGTCATCAAGTTCTTCCTCCATGCCGGCCGTATCGAATGGTTCGACGATGGACTGTTTTGCGAAATCTTTCAGCCAGAACCGGTCGGACCTGAATATGTCAGGTCCCGTTCCGGTCTTTGTGGCCTGTTCATACTTGGCCCGGGCCTGGCTGAATGCGACGTTCTCGACATCTATCTCGATGTCGGGATACTTGATTTTGAACTCGGTTAATACCGAGGCAAACGCCTCGGATTCGGTCGGCGTCATGGTATTCCAAAGCTTCAGTCGCGCCTTTCCGAGATTCGGCAGGTCACCCGACCCCGATGCCGCCTTTTTCCCCGAGCTGCCACAGCCGGCGGTGAACAGTGCCGGAACAAGCAGGAGCAGGCACAACAGCACCGCCGCCGGGCCTCGACGGCCGGCGGCGGCGATGGCTGCGATGAGGCCGGTTCGTATCTTCCGGCTCGGGGATAAGATCACTTATGCCTCGTTTTGGCGCAGAATACGAGTGGTGCTGGCTTCGTCGAACAGGTGGAAACGGGAATGCGGAATATGTGCGGTGACCGTCTGGCCAACCTCTGCCGGTGTCGATGGATCGACACGCGCAATCAGATTGTGGCCGAGTGCCTGCAGGTAGAGATAGGTTTCAGCGCCCATCGGTTCGATCAGGTCGACGCGGGCCGCAAACTGCAGTGAAGGAATACCGGCAGCCTTGTCGCCGATGAGGATATGTTCGGGCCGGATGCCGAGAAGCAGATCTTTCGAATCGCCGGTGTTCTTGAAACTGGAGGCAATATTGATTTCCCAGGATGCCGTGCCGCTTGCCTCTTTTGCCTGGAGATCGAGGCCCTTGGCGGTCCGGGCGACCTTGAGAATGTTCATCGGCGGTGAACCGATGAAGGTGGCGACGAACGTGTTGGCCGGTCGGCTGTAAATCACATCGGGAATGTCATACTGCTGGATGATGCCGTTATGCAGCAGAACGATGCGGTCTGCCATGGTCATCGCTTCGACCTGGTCGTGGGTGACGTAGACGAACGTCGTCATGAGCCTCTGATGCAGCTTTTTGATCTCGGCGCGCATCTGGACGCGCAGCTTCGCATCGAGATTGGAGAGCGGCTCGTCCATCAGGAACACCTTCGGCTCGCGAACGATAGCCCGGCCGAGCGCGACGCGCTGGCGCTGACCGCCGGAAAGTTGCTTGGGAAGACG
>CAZQYQ010000352.1:0-4332 GCA_964597625.1 uncultured bacterium | reverse complement strand
CGGTGCCCAGGGCGGGACTTGAACCCGCAAGCCAGCAGTAGGCATAAGATCCTGAATCTTACGTGTTTGCCAATTTCACCACCCGGGCGAGCAATCGGTCTTGTGAACCGGTTCCTTGACGGTTAAGATACCATACCTCAAAATCAATTGCAAGCGCCTTGTATGGAAGAATGGAAATGAACATCAAAATTCAGCACGATTGTGGAAACATTGACTGGGAGCAGGTCAGGGACTCTCTGAAGCGCGTGGGAATGGCATATCGCGAGCCCGAAGTTCACCGGCTGGCTTTTCAGGGAAGCTTCTGCAAAGTCTTTCTTTTCGACGAAGGCCGGATGATCGGCTTCGGAAGAGCGATCTCGGACGGCGTCAGCCAGGCGGCCGTCTACGACATCGTCGTACTGCCCGAGTATCAGAACAAGGGCATCGGCAAGCTGCTGATGAACAGTCTGCTTGAAAAGCTCGGCAGCTGCAATGTCATTCTGTATGCGAATCCAGGCAAGGAGGGATTTTACGCGACACTGGGTTTCAGACCGATGCCGACGGCGATGGGCCGGTTCCTGCATCCCGAGCGCATGATTGAACGGGGCATGCTCCGTTAATTGTTGACAGCCTGATGCATTTCGAGTCTCACGGACTGACGCTTTTCTGAAAGGGTTGAAAAGAGCTTCCCGCGCGGATTTACAAACAGGCCGAGGGTATCCGAAGCACGGCCGAGAATGCGTTCCATGATCACCGCGTCTCCGTCGCTGTTTCCCGCGCAGAACACGGCGGGGATCTCCTCGGCCGGCTCGACCCAGGTTTCGAGCGCGATGCGCTTTCCCTCTTTTTCGAGCACGTATCTCTCGCGAGATGAAGTCTGCGTGAAGGAATCGTCGTACACCTGCGAAAAGCGGCCCGAGGCATCCAGCTTCGAACCGTTCCCCAGCAAACGGGCACCATCGGCGCAGTCGCCGGAGCGCGGCTTCCACGGATCGACCAGCACTCCGCGGAAATCATAGCGACGTCCGGGTGTGTATTCGCAGGTTCGCGCAACGTCAGACAGCACGGCGGTAATGAAATGCGGGCTGCTTCCGGAGATGATCCAGACGTGCCAGCCTCTGTCGATCATGTGCTGCACGATATCCAGCATCGGGAAATACACCCGGCCGGCCGGCGGCTGAACCGCGAGAAAAGCATCGATCGCCCGACGCACTTCCACGGGGGTCATGCCTGCCTCGAATGACGTCAGGCCGGTAAACTTGAGCCAGCCCGAAGCTTCAACATTTGTCTGGCCTTCGAGCACGTCATCGAGGCGAAGAATGTTGTCCCGGTGATCGTCGGTGCCGCGCCCGATATTCAGCCGCGGAAATACGGACGGCAGTTCGGCAAGATGGTGCGCGCACCAGATGCGCCACGCCGACTGGCCGCTGCGCCGCGCGCCTCCGATCGCAGGCCATTCCTCGCTGATGATCGTGCCGTCGAAATCGAACACGGCAACCGCCTGTCGTCCGGCGTGCCGCTCAATGAAGCGATCGATGCGCACCAGCTCGGCAAGCTGCGCGTCACCCCAGTGCGGATAGGCCTGGGACAACCGTGTGGATCGCTGGTTGAGAGCATATCCCGGCAGGAGCTCCAGGAGCAGCAGGAAAAGGAGAGTCAGAGTCGCCGCGTTGCGATAAAGAGAAAAGAGCCTGATATTCACGGTTCGCGCCTCAGCAGTTTCATTTCGGTATGAAGAGTCGTCGTGGAGCGGGCCAGCATGTTCGGCTGATCGGGAACCGGCACGAAAAACGTGAACCGTGAATCGGCGATGGTTTCGACCACCTGGCCAAGAGCCGTGTCGAACCAGGTGCGGCCGCGACTGACGGCATTCGGATCGCCGACCTGGGTGGCGCCGGATTCGAGGAGCATTTCAGAGGTGAACTCCGCCAGTTTCCTGCCTTCGCGATCCGTCAATCCGGTAAACGTGTAGCGGGTGCTGGTCTCGGTAACGGGCGGACCGGCGGTGCGCGACGTCTGCACCCAGGAGTCGCCCGGCTTCATCGGCTCAGCCGGGAAATACATCTGCGCGATTTCGGAACCCTGCCATGCGCCAGTTCCCGAAACGATCTCGACCTTTCCGCGCCTGTCGAGCCACAGAACGCTCGTCTGGCCTTCTTCCGGGAGGGATGCCGCCTCGCCGTCCTGGAACATGCGCGCAAGGATGATCAGCATCGACATGGTCGCCAGATCGGCGTTCGCATCTTCCACCGTCTGCCGGATTTCCATTTCGATATGAACCGGATTATTCTGTATTCCCATCGGGGTTTCGACCTCCACCCCGCCACGCACGGTCACACCATAAAACAGCTTCTGGCCTTTGGCCCAGTCATATCGGAATGTCTGCGATGCGGCTTCCTGGGTCATGGCTGATCCTCCACAATAAAGTATGAAACAGATTATACCGGCAAGGCATTTCAGGCCGGGCCGGAGTCGGCAAAAAAAGCAGGTGCGTTCCGGAAGGTGATTCATCATATTTTCTTTCAGAACTTCAGGAATCTCATCAACAAAACGGCCGAACAAGCCGATGTTGGAGTATATGCCATCCCCCCGACGGGCGCAACAGGAGAGCTTGCCATGGGCCTAACGTTCTTGACACCCCTCTGGCGTTCCATTAGAATGGACTACGGTCGATACGGACGGTTTCTGGCCGTTGCAACCGGTATGTGGCTGGCCTGGAGCGGCAACCACACCCCGGCCCTGGGTGTACCGGCCGCTGATTATCATTCTAACGGATCGGCCGTTCCGGCTTCAGGTGAATTTCTGGACGGCCGCGCGATCGAGATGCTTGTGGGCGGAGCCAAGACTCCGGCGGCGGGAACGATCGATGAAGCGCAAAGCTCCGGCTCAGCTTCAGGAACCGAATCGCTGAACCGGATGCTCGATGAGTGGGATGCGCCGGCTGCCGAGGAGTCGGTGACCTGGAAAGACGCGGAGGATTCCACGGCCGACCAGGACTCAGCAATGCCGGATGCCGACTATCTCGATCTGGTGGACGATCCCGCCGAGCGGAACAGTCGCGAGCAGGGGAAACAGTAGACCATCGGCCGTAAAAGGCCGTGATGCAGATCAAATTAGGGGAGGGTGCGCCTGATATGAACCAGATCCGCCGTCGGAAGCGGTATTTTATCAAGCCAGGGTTTCAAAGCCGGTTGACGGCGATTTTTATCCTGATCGTCATCATCGTTGCAAACATTGTCGGGGCGCTGGTTTACGGCTTCTCGATCGAAAAGCTCGAAAACAAGCTTGTCATCGAGTCGAAGCTGCCGATCGACACTTCACAGCTTGGCCAGGCGCTTCTGCCCGGAGTCGTCATCGCCGAGCTTGTCAGCATTCTCGTGACGGCATTTATCTGTATCTTCGTCACGCATACGATAGCAGGGCCTGTCTATCGTATGGAGCGGGTTTCACGCAGCATCGGCGAAGGCGATCTGACGAACTTCATCAAGCTGCGTCCGAAAGACGAGCTGAAAGACCTGGCCGATGCCATGAATGAGATGACGATGGGCCTCCGGACCCGCGTCACGAATATCCGTGATGCTTCCCAGAAGCTGCAAAACGGACTGAGCCGCATGAAGGCCGGCGGCAAGATCGACGCCGAGGTGCTGGAAGCGGCCACGCTGATCGAGACATCCTGCAAAAGCTTCCTGCTCGAGCGCGAGATGGTGGCTGCCGAAACCGCCGTTTCCACCGCAAAGGAAGAAGAGGACGAGAAGGAAGAAAAGGCCTGATTCAGGCATTTCGACCGATACCAGACCGGCGTCCGAAAGGACGCCGGTTTTTCTTTTTCTTTGGTGCTGACAGCCGCTGCGCCAGGACACGAAATCACTGCAACGACGTCGCCATCCTCTGCGTCATCGGCGAACATGCCCTTCACAAGCGCATCAAGATGAGCCGCTCATGCAGGGACTGCCGACATTCTTTCGGCGCGGTTCAGCGTCGCCCCGGTGACGGCTCGTTCTGAACGAGGGGTTCGGAGTTCGCCAGGGTGAGGCCGGTGAGATACTGGCGAAGAAGCCAGGCGGGATCAGGATTCGGCAGATCGGTCCGGAAATGCGCGCCCCGGCTTTCCAGGCGTGCCTGCGCGAAAAGAGCCATGGCACCACCGACGGCGGCGGCGTTGCGCCGGGCCAGAGCGTCTGATTCCATGCGGAACCAGTCCCCGTCCGTTCGACGGCGCAGGAAGGCCGAGAGCGTATCGACCGCGGAAGCCAGGCCTTCCGGGGTGCGCAGCACACCGAGATTTTCACCCAGACAGCGCTGCGTGGAGGCAAACACAGGCGCCCCTTCGAGATCCCAGCCCGGGTCGGCCAT
>CAZQYQ010000351.1:0-4344 GCA_964597625.1 uncultured bacterium | reverse complement strand
TTACCGGCGGTCGGAGCGGGCATTGGCTCAGGCCGGAAATACCGAAGGCCCATCGAATGTCTTGGAGGAACCCCATGTCTGAGCGTCTCCCCCCAATTCTGATCCTGATTTCGTTCTGCAGCCTTCCTTTTTTCTGTCGTGCCCAGGTTCCTGAAGGAATTGGGCCATCGGACGGCGGGCAGAATCTTCCCCGGATTGAGGCCGTTGCTCCTGTAAGTGAGGGCTTCATCGCTTCCGAGGCCACCTCGACGGCTGGGGTTGAGGAAATGGCTTCGGACAGCGAGGTGGTATCGCATCTCATTCCCGAACTGACTGATATGGGGACGGGAACCGTTGCCATTCCTGTTCAGATCGACCAGCCGGGAGCTACGCCGCCGACGCCTCTTTCCCTTGGTCTCGAGCAGGCGGTGAGTGCTGCCCTGCAACGCAACCGGAGTCTCCAGGTGAGACGGCTCGATGTGGATGCGAGCAAAGAAGATGTGGCCATGGAGAAAGCGGCTTTCGACGGCCTGTTGTCGGGCAGCCTTTCCAACTCCGATCGACTGGGAAAGCAGATCCAGCAGAGCGGGGCATTGGGCGACAACGTGGCCAACCGCACGGATGCGGTGGTTTCCCTGGGGCGGAAGGCCCCCTCCGGCACCACGACGGCGCTTGGACTGACCATCGCCAGGAACCGGTCGGCACGGGCTGCCAATCTCTTCAATACCCGGCTGTCCCTGGATTTGACCCATCCGCTGAAACAGGGGGCGGGCCGGAAGGTCAATCTCATCGCGATTCGGCAGGCGGAACTGGACGTGACCGCCACCCGATATGAGCTCGACGCTTTTGTCACCGCACTGGTAACCGACGTCCAGAAGAAATACTGGGATATGTATCTCGCTGTACGGGAACTGGAAATCTTTGCCGATTCCCACCGGTTGGCTCTCATGCAGATGGATGAAACCAGCAAGAAAATCACTCTGGGAACGATTCCCGAGTCGGAACTGGCCGCTGCGGAGGCTGAGGTGGCCCTGCGCGAAGAGGACCTCATCAACGCCCAGAGCCTCATGGAAGCCAGGCGGATTGGGTTCCTGCGCTTGATCAATCCCGATCCCGATCGATTCTGGGGCTTTTCCATCGAGCTGACCGAGGAGCTTCCCGACCGGGATCCCGAACTTCCGCCCCCCGAAGATCTGGTCAGACAGGCTCTCGTTCGACGGCCTGAAATCAACCAGGCCCGCGCCCTGCTGGAGAAAGGCGAACTTGAGCTGATTCATACCAGAAACGGCCTCCTGCCAAAACTCGATTTCTTCATGACCCTCGGGAAATCCGGATTTTCACAGACCCTTGAAAAATCCGCCCAGGAGATCGGCATGAAGGCATACGATCTGACCGCCGGACTGCAATACGAGATCTGGTCCGGGAAACGCGCCGCCAAGGCCCTTGACCGGAAGACCCGGTTCTCGCAGAAACAGCAGGAGATCGCCCTCGAGAATCTCCGCCAGCTGGTGACCGAAGACGTGCTGACGTCCTATCTTGAGGTTCGCCGGGCGGCCCAGCAGATCCATGCAACGGCAAAAACCGTCGAGAAGCAGGTCGAAAAGCTGCGGGTGGAAGAGGTCAAGTTCAGCCTGGGAAAGACCACTTCGTTCCAGGTTGCGCAGGCCCAGCGGGATGTTGCTGCCAGCCGGATTTCTGCCCTCAAGGCGCGGATCGGCCTGACCACGGCTCTCATAGACCTGGCACGCTACGACGGCATGCTTTGCGATGGACTCGGAATCTCCATCGGGAAGTAGGAACTCCAGCTTCCGAAACGGTTTTTCGATGATCATCGAAACATGGCGGCCGAGTTGACGATAGGGTTTTCTTGGCGTTCAGATAGGGGCTGTGATAGAGTAGTGGAGATATAGCCCCTGGAAGCCGGGAGGTGCATGGTGAGACGGTTTATACCACGGCGCATGAGGTTACTGGCGCTGTTGCCTCTGGTGATCTTGGCCTTCGGCCAATCGCCGGATATCTGTCATGCCCAGCAGGATGAATCGCTCGAAGACGCGAAGCTGCTCTACAAGCAGGCGATCGAGCTGAAGTCATCAGGCAAGTCGGATGAGGCTCTTGTCACCTATGAGAAAGCCGTCAGAATGAACAGGGGCGTGCTGTCTGAAGACGATAACGGCCTGATCGGGCTGCTCCGGACGAAGTATGAAGCAAAGCTCAAGAGCACCCCGAATGACCTTGAGGCACTCGACGGAATGGGCTTCATAAGCGCCGTCTGCTATGCCGACCTTGCCAAGGCCATCACATGCTACGAGAAGGTTCTCGAGCTGGCGACCGACGAGAAGGTGAAGACGAAAACCACGATCCTGGTCGACCGGCTCAAGGCCATGCAGGAAGCGTCTCAGCGCTCCTCCGACGAAATGGCATCCCAGATGCGCGAAGAGCGGCTCAAAGGCTGGTCCGAAATGGAAAAGCAGGAGAAGCTGGCTGCGCAGAACGAAGACAGCCAGAATCGCGCCACCAAGATCGCCCAGCTTTCCCAGCAGCGGGAGCAGCTCGATACGCGCATCCCCCAGCTCGAAGAGGAAATCAAGAACCTCGAAGAGGAATACAACAAGGCGAACCGCCTCTGGTATACCCTCAAGGACAGCCGATACGACCGGCGCCGCGACAGATTCGAAAAAGACCTTGAACAGAAGCGGCGCGACCTTTCGAAGGCCCGCGAAGAGTTCGATAACGTGACGAGCGAACTCGCAAAAATGGACAAGGAACAGCCTGATGCCGGAACACAGCCCGGCGTGGCATCGGGAAGCGAGCCCGGCGGCGAGCCCGCGCCCGGCGGCGAATCGCAGCCTGGAAACAACGCACAGCCTGGCGGAACCGGCGATCCTGTTCTGCCGGCCGGGGATAACCCCGATTTTCCGACCTCGACCCCCCCGCAGACCAATGGCGATTCCGGAACCGGTGGCGAACAGCCTCCGGCTGATCAGGGCGGTTCAGGCCCGGCTTCCAACGGAGGTTCGCCGGCGCAGGGGAATTGATATTATATCATGGTACATAATACGAACGGCCGGACTGTTACGTCCGGCCGTTCGCTTTGAAGCGATTTTGTTGGTCTTACAGGCTCAGCGCTTCAACGGGGCACACTGAAACGCAGGCGCCGCACTCGATGCAGCCGTCACCCTTGTAGTTGGACTTGCCGTCTTTCATCTCGAGAACTTCGACGGGGCAGGTGCCTACGCAGGCGCCACAACCGGTGCATTTGCTCTTATCAACCTTGATAGCCATGTTGGAGAACTCCTTTTCCGAAGTTGTGCCTCGGACGAGGCGACGTCATCTTACCCCACGGATGTCGCTTTGTAAAGTGACCGTGGGTTGCCTGCCGTGCAACCGGGTCTGGCAGCCTGTTCGATATTCATCTGTCGTTCAAACGGGACCATCCGGCGGGCAGGAGTGAAGAGGCCAGGATGATCTTGAGGGCGTCTCCGGCGAGAAAAGGCAGGACTCCGCCGGTGAAGGCGTGCTCCCAGCCGACGAATCGCGAAAGCCAGATGACGCCGAAAATATAGATGATACTGTTTCCGACCGCCATGGAAAAAACGGTTCCCGGGATGCTCCGGTCAAACCCTTTCCGGGAGAGAGAACCCACGACGAGAGCCGCGGCGATGAAGCCCGCGAGATATCCGCCGGTCGGTCCGAAAAGGTGCGAAACTCCGCAGGCTCCGCCTGAAAAGAGAGGAATCCCCGCACTGCCGGCGAACACGAACAGAGCCGCGGCGCCGGCACCACGCCTGGCTCCAAGAAAAGCTGCGGCGAACAGGACGCCGAACGTCTGTCCGGTGATGGGAACCGGTTGAAGCGGAATTTCGATTCCGGAGCACAAGGCAATGAGGATGGCGCCCGCTACAATAAGAGCCGGGTCGCTTTTGATGCCGATTCTGGGGGCAAGTCGATCTGCCAGAACGATGCAGTGGGACATAGGGAGCCTCCAAGGATGGGAATGCGCAGGCGGGAGAATGTTCACCATGATGCCTGCGGGCAGAAAATAGCATACATCGTCAGGGAAATGTGAAAATTTCAATCGCAGGAGGTTGCTGTTGTCGTGGGCGCGCTGGAATGGGATAATCACACGAAGAAAATCATGTTCGGAGGTCGTTTCATGCTTCAGGATGGGGACAAGGGCGTGATCATTCAGCGGGATAGGAAGACGTATGCGGTTGCGCCGCATATTCCATGCGGTGTTGTCAACCCGGCGGCACTGAGAAAACTGGCCGATGTCGCTGAAAAATTCAAAGTGCAGGCCATAAAACTCACAAGCGCTGAGCGGATAGCTCTGGTTGGCATCCGGGAAGAAGATGTCGATCAGATCTG
>CAZQYQ010000350.1:0-4350 GCA_964597625.1 uncultured bacterium | reverse complement strand
TATCTACATATATATCTTTGGTTTCGTCGGGCCGGTCGATCACCGAGATGAACACGGTCAGAAGGCATCTTTCAGCCGTGAAGGGCGGCAACCTGCTTCGGCTTCTCCTTGGCCGGGAGGCATCTGTAACGGTTCTCGCGATATCCGACGTTCCCGGGGACCAGCCTCACGATATCGGCTCCGGGCCGTTTTCTCCGGATCCGACGAGGTTCGCGGAAGCGCTCGAAACCGCGTCGGGAATTCCCGGATTTCCGGCAAGGGCGATCCGCACGCTGGAATCAGGAGCTGCCGGGATGATTCCGGAAACGCTCAAACCGGAATGCGTGCCGGCAGACATGTATCAGTTTCACTGTGTCATGAGCCCGGCCCGCGCGGCCCGGAATCTCGCACGGCATCTGAATGACACGGATGGTCCAGCGCGGATGATAGAAATGCCCATGAGCGGCGGGCGATCGAGCTGGCTTGATGACCTCTTCCGCGCCATCCGAGAGGGAACGTTCCCTGACGCGGTGTGGCTTATCGCGCACGGCGAGCTTGAAGTTCCCATCCCTTCCGGCGTGAAAACAGGCCGTGGTGGTCGCGCAACCTCCCTGGTTCTCGAGATAGCCCGCCATGCCGTCGGCCATTCCCTTTCTCTGGACATCGCGGGAATCGCGACCGACGGTGGCGACGGCAACTCCGGTTCCGGAGGCGGGTTTCTGACGGCTGAAGACGTGAAGCGTCTTTCCGCCGATGAGCTGGAAGCGGCAATCGGCTCGTTCGATTCCGCGACGTGGCTTGCCGCGCATGATCGGCTGTATGAGGGGGTTCCTACCGGGACGAACCTCGGAGATTTTCTCTTAGTACGGCTGCGCCCCCGCGGAGCATCCCGATGAGAAGCGCCGCTCCTCGAACGAGCGGCAGGACGGGCGTCCAGGGAAGAAGCCCGGGGTCTTTGCCGAGGCTCAGCCGCGCAAGGGGAATGCAGGTGATCAGCCAGCCGGGCACCAGAGCCCGCCAGAATCGCGGATACAGGAAAAGGAGTGGAGCCGCGGCAAGCATGACGAGCTGCGCTTTCATGCTGAGCGGCGTGTAACTGTCGCGTCCGGCTTTTTCCGGGTGGCGACGATACACCCGCATCCGCCAGTATCCGCGGCCGACCTTCAGCAGAAAGTAGTTCAGGACCCCTTCGCGGTGCCGATGCCAGACGACGGCCCTCGGGACGAAAACGAAACGGCCGCCCAGGGCTTTGATTCTGAACGAAAGATCGACGTCTTCATTGTCGGCCCGGGAAAACCCCATGTCGAACCCGCCGACTTCGTTGAGTTTTCCCCGCCTGAAAGCCCCGGAGTAGGTATCGACAAAATCAATATCCTTCGATGCAGAAAGCAACTCGAACCGCTCTTCGAATTCGAGCTGCGCAAGCCGGGCCCACACATCCGTCTGGGAGGTTCTGTACCTCCCTTTCGCACCCGTAACCGCGGGGTCTTCAAACGGTTTCGACAGTTCTTCGATCCATCCCGGTTCGGGCCGGCAGTCGGCATCCGTGAAAAACACCAGCTCTCCCCTCGCCTTCGCGATGCCGGCATTCCGCGCCCGCGCCGGCCCCCCGTTCTGCGCGAGTCTGACCCAGGTCAGGTTCAGCCTGTTTCTGAAAGAAGCCTCGATTGGTGAAAGGTCTTCAACAGAGCCGTCATCGACGACGATCACTTCCCAGCTTCGCGAAGTGACCTGTGCCGAAAGGGCTTCGAGACAGTCGGCAAGCACCGCCGGCCTGTTGTATGCCGGAACGACGACGGAAATTTGGATGTCATCGGAGGTCGTCATGCTGATATCCTCATTCTTCGCGCAGACCCCGTCCCGTCGATCGAAACGTGAATCTATACATCCTATTATTTATCAAGGAAAAGATGCCGCAGAAATGTTTTTGCCGAACGAATCACGCGATGACGTTCCTCGCGGTCCATCAGAACCCGCCAGGCCAGAGTGCGCAGGTAGGAGCGTCTCAGATAGAATCTTCTCCGCGCATGGTTGCAGAAGGCGACGAGCTGGGCACTCGTAAGCTCCGCCGACCGGACAACGCACTGGTGGAGGCCCTCCGCGGAGAGCCAGTCGCGCCACCGTCCGGCGGTCAGCATGCCGTTTTCTTTCGCCCGGTCGTATGCCTCGGTGCCCGGATACACCATCAGCGGATAAAACTGGGCCGAGTCGAGCGGCAGCCGCAAAGCGAACTGGAGCGTCTGCTGAAGGGTGATCCGGGACTCACCCGGAAGCCCGACCATGAAACAGCCGTGGACATTGATGCCGGCCGTGCGGGCGTCGGCGGCAAACCGCTCCATTTCATCGAGTTTCGTGCCTTTATGTATCTGGTTCAACAATTCCTGGCTGCCGGACTCGAAGCCGACGCATACGCCCCTCAGCCCGGCCGCTTTCATCGCACGAAGCGTTTCCAGGTCGACATCCGCGCGTGCATTGACGGTCCAGCTCAACGGCAGATGCAGATCCCGAAGCATTTTTGTAAATTCGAAAACGCGCTTCCGGTCAGCGGTGAACGTGTCATCCTCGATGAACACTCCGCGAACCTGCGGCATGTGCCGGGAAATCCACGAGAACTCCTCGATCAGCGATCCGACCGACCTCTTGCGATACCCGTGGCCGGTCAGCGTCTGCGGAAACACGCAAAACGTGCAGTGGTAGGGGCAGCCGCGCCCCGAAAGAATCGAGACCATCGGATGGTGCGCGTTCGGGTTGAAATAGCGCGCAATCGGAAGAAAACGCTGGTAGATTTCACTGATGAAAGGCCTTGCATCGAGATCCGTGAAGTATCTCGTGCGGGGTTTCACGGCCTTTCCGGGAAGATAGACGCCCTCCCCTTCCTCGATGGGCCGGCATCCGGATATGGCGTCGAGAATCTCTTCCATGGGAATCTCGTATTCGCCGATCAGCGCACCGTCGAGGGAGGGCTGCATCGCAAGCGACTCTTCGGGAAGAGCGGAAACATGGGTTCCGCACATGAAGACGCTTGCCGGCCTGCATTCGTGTTTCGCACGGGCCGCGAACGCCAGGTCGTTCTCGATGCTGGGAGTCGACGCCTCAACAAGGATCAGATGCGGTGCGAAGGCCTGAAGTCGTGAAATCGTCTCATCCTGGTTTTTTTCCAGGGCCACCGCGTCGATCAGCTCGACTTCGTGTCCGAGCCGCATCGCATGCGCAGCGGCGTATGCAAGCCACATCGGGTAGTACAGCGTCCCGCTTCGCGTGACGGCCGGAGAGCGCTGGCCGCGGGAAAAGTCCGGCAGAAAGGGCGGGTTGACGAGCGCGACTCTGAGCGGCCGGCGCATGCAGGGAACGGATCCGGGGGTTCCCTGAGGGGCGGCACGGCCGGGAAGAGGGTTGCTGAGAATCGAATCCGTCATGTTCCGTCTCCGTGTTCAGATATATTCGTAACTCTATAGATGCGTCGGAGCCAGGCTCCGATATCTTCCTTGATCAGCCAGTATTCACAGTTTCCGCAGATCGGCGTCCGGCCGTATTCTCCCTTCAGGTGATGTTTTCTGAGAGAGCCGAGAGCCTTCCCGTTCCAGATTTCCGAGAAGCCGCCGGAGCCGATGGTTCCGAGAGTGCCGCGGCATTCATAATCGATGCAGCAGGGTGAAACTCTTCCGTCCGAATTGATGACGCCGGTATACCAGAGCAGCGGACAGGGATATCGTCTGTCAGGCCCGTAACACCGTTCGTCCCCGACCGCTCCGATCCAGGTGTGATACGGCGTGATATCGACCAGGTCTGCTTTTCCCGTCCATCGCCGTCGGAACTCGCCGACTTCAGCCTCGTGGCCTCGGCGTGCGACCATACGCGCTTTTATCAACGGCTTCGACAGATTGTGCTCGCGCTTCAGTTCGATGGCCCGCTCGACATTCGCGATGACACGGTAATACGCGGCCGCGCCCTTGAGCTTTTCGTATCCGGCCGCATCGACCGCATCGATGCTGACGATCAGGTCATCGAGACCCGCGGCCGCCAGATCGGCGAACATATCTTCATCAAGAAGTGTACCATTCGTTATTATACTTATTGATTTAGCCGTATCGGCATCCCGGAGCCGCTCGACCATCTTCGCGATTTTCGGGTGAAGCAGAGGCTCTCCGTCTTTCTGCAGAAACACCTTGAGAATCGGACCTTCCCGGCTCAGTTCATCTGCAAGCCGTTCGAACAGTCCCCAGTCCATGTCCGTCTGTGGACGGCCGCTGATTTTCCGCGGGCACATGACGCAGGCCAGATTGCATCTGTTGGTCGGTTCGATGTTGAGAATCATCGGGAATCTCACCGGCAGCCGCCATTTCAGATACAGCGTCCGCAGCCACATCCACC
>CAZQYQ010000349.1:0-4369 GCA_964597625.1 uncultured bacterium | reverse complement strand
ATCGAGAGACGAGGCCAGGGCTTCGTTGCCGGTCGGGGTGGTGATGGCATACGTTCCGGCCTTGTCGATCAGGTGCATGACCGCAGGCACGTTCGCGGTATTGATGCCGGCGATTTCGGTCGGGTTGGGGATAAAGGTCCGGGCAAGTTCGAAGGTGAACGCCAGGGCTTTCTGGTCGCCGTAGCCCCAGTCGTCGGTGTCGCCCATGGCCGGATACAATTCAGCGCTGTTCTCGGGGGTATATTTGTTGAAAGCCGCCATTTCGCCGGCGAGCTTTTTGAGTGTCGCCTCATCGGGGCACGGAACATTGTAGGCATACCCGAACGGGTAAAGAATCAGTTCTGAATAGCTGTGGAACGAAGCGGCAGCCTGGAAATGCTCGCGCCCGTACAACGCCCTGATCGCCTGGGATTCCGGTTCGCTGAACGCGTTTTTCCCATGGTAGGTGTCTGATGACGGGCTGTTGCTGGCACCCACGTTGCCCCACTGGTAGCCGTAGTTGCGATTCAGATCGACGCCGAACACATTGTTTCCGTTGTCGCGGCGATTTTTGCGCCAGTACTGCGATTTCGTCTGGGAATACGTCACGCCGTCAGCATTGACCATCGGCACGAACCAGACTTCACGCTCATTCACGAGCCGGGTCAGGTTCTCGTCTTTCCCGTAGGACTCGAGATATTTCTGGAGAGCCCCCATCGGAACCTCGACCGAGATCCATTCACGGGCATGGTGGGCGCCCATGACGAGCACGGCGGGTTCTTTCTCATCGAGAGCCGGATTGTCGCTGACTTTCATCGCCCAGATATCGCGGCCTTCGCAGGTCTTGCCGATCGATTCGAGACGGGCGATCGAGGAGTATTTTTCAGCCCAGCTTTTCAGCGTGCTGGTCATGCGCTCATAGGTGTAATACTCCGCGCCTTTCTTCTGCTTGGAAAGAACGCGGGCGATATAGGCATCAAGATCAGGAATCAGGGTTTTGACGGTCGCGGCTTTTTTGGTGAGAGCCTTCAGCTCGGCGCCGTCAACCACAACCTCAATATAATTCGACCCGACTTTGGCCACGTCATACCCGCTCATGCCGATCTCGGCTGCGGCTTTTTTTGAAAGCCCTTCGAACCGCACGAGAGACTTGGGGGCAGCCGAACAGGCCATCGAAGCTGCAAAAAAAACTGCGAATGAAGCTATGAACCAACCCCGTTTCATCATCTCTACTCCTTACGATACATATCTTACTCATGAACGACGATGGGGAAACTGTTTTTTAATTGTAAGCACGGATCCGTACCCTGTCAAGTGAGACTGGACGAACCCGGAGGCGGGTGATGAAAGCAAAAATCCCCGACGGGAAGATCCGCCGGGGATTCGTGTTCTTCGTCTGTTGTCTGTCTCAGCGGTTTTCTGTCGGCTGGGCGGGACCGTCATCCTTGACTTTTTTCGGATCGACCTTTTTGCCACCCAGGATGTTCATGATCGAAACGGATTTCGGATCGATCGGCTTGTTTTCATCGGGATCCTCATTTCCGATCTGATCCTGCTTTTTGTCACTCGTGGAACCGGTATCGGAGCTCGAGCTTGAGCTCGAACTTCCGCCGGAGAGGTTCTTGATCATGCTCTGCCGCTTCGCCGGATCGGGTTCCGCGGCGACTTTCTTCATCTCGTCGAACGACGGGATGATGATCACGCGCCCCACCGGGATCATGCGCGGATTGTCGATATCATTCACTTCGAGGAAAATCGGGTACAGCGTCGGGTCGTTGTAGTATTTGGAGGAGAGATCCCAGAGGGTGTCGCCATCCTTCATCGTGTATGTCTTGTCGGCAAACGCAGGGGCCGACGCAGCGAAGGTGACGATCACCAGGAGCAGTAGTGCCGAAAACAGGTGCGCGCGAGTAGTGTTCTTCATGATTGTCCTCCTGTGGTTCCTGTGGATCTGGCTGCATTCCAGTACATTTCAGCCTCGTCGATCTGACCGGTGGTTTTGAAAAATTTAGGGAACAACGCCGCTCTCAGTGTGACCTTGTTCTGGCGGCCCGAAACCGTACGTTTTGTTTCATCTTTTTCATCGTCAACGACGATCACAATTTTCAGATACTTGCCGAAACTGCTCGTTTCTTCAACGATGGAGAAGCTTGCGACCTTCGCCTGGCTGATGATGCGGTCCCTGTTATCGCCCGTTCTGCGTACAGAGCCGTTGGAATACTGATAGGTCACGGGAAAGATGCTGCCATCCTTCTTGATTTTGAATTTGAATGTCAGCTCATCGTCGGATTTCTCGATATCGGGTTCATCCGCGGTCGCAATCCTGATGTCGGTTTTGAGATACTCCATGAGAATGCTGCCGGCACGGAGATTGGTGAGCTTCGTCTGGGTCTTGAAAAAGGTGCCGAAGGTGCCTGCCATCAATTTATACAAAACGCCGGAAACCATCGCGCCGATGATGATCACCATCATCAGTTCGACCATCGTAAATGCGCGTTTCCGGTTCATTCGAATTCCTCAGTCCATGACGATCGTGTAGAGGACGACTTCATCATCAGGGTTCGTCGAGCCCGGCTTCGCGAAGGCAACCCTCACCGACACGAGATAATTGCTCACCGCGCGCCGCCGGTTGATGAAATCGCTGATCCATCCGGCAAATCCGCCGAATCCCTTGTCGTTCGATGCATTGTATTTCGTCACGACCATGCTCCGTGTGTACCCTTTGTCTTCAATGGGCGGAACGATCGGATCGGATCCCGGGGTTTTGCAGATGTTTCTCAGGATATCCATGATTTCGGTATCGTTGTTCAGCGTTTTGGACTTTCCCTCGCCATCTTTGAAGACCGTCGCAAGCTCGGTCGCTCTTCTGTCACGCATGAAGTTGACCAGGTCGGATGCATAGTTGGTCGCTTCGATTTCACGTGCATTGCTCGCCGTTCCACGGGTCCCGAACCGGAACAGGTTGTATAT
This sequence comes from uncultured bacterium, assembly GCA_964597625.1. Classification (GTDB taxonomy): domain Bacteria; phylum Muiribacteriota; class Ozemobacteria; order Ozemobacterales; family Ozemobacteraceae; genus MWAR01. Next base: position 1,420 of record CAZQYQ010000349.1, on the reverse strand, counting down.
TGGAAGAAATGCAAAGCTCATGAACACCAGAGCCACGAGGATTTCGAGCATGGAAAAGGCCTTGCGCCGGGAGTCGAGGTTTCTCATTCGGCCCCCTGATTATGCACAGGACCGCCGCCGAAGGGATTCCTGGCCGGCTGCGAAACTTCAACGGGCGTCGTCTGGTCTGATGGACGGCCATTCGTTGCGGTCGCCGGAGATCCCGCTGTCGCGATGCCGGCGGAATGAGCCGCCTGCAACGGTTCTGAAGCAGGATGCAATTCAATACGCACGGCGGAGGCCGTATCCGGTTGAATTTCAGGAACAGGAGACACGGTGCCGGTGGAGATTGGGGACGGTCTGGTTCCGATGCAGAGTTTTTCGGAAACGCCGCCCCGCACCCTCGACGCGGTACCACGGCTCAATCGTGCCTGGTATGCGCCGCCGGTCCCGCTGATGTACAGTTCAGCGTCTTTCATGACGATCCGGTCGTTGCCGAGATGAAGGGCAAACTCGAGCCCCGGAGGCGTATTGAAGGAACCTTCTCCGCTGTACCAGGCGGCGCTGGCAAAATCAATGCCCATCGTCGCGCTTCCGCTGAAGAGAACGGGGGGCGCTCCCGTGCCATTGAGAAAAATGGCGAACTCGCCCCGCATCGGCACGACCGTCGAGGGTTGCGCATAGCAGGTATCCCGCATTTTCAGCATTCTCTTTCCGTAACGGGATTCATCGCCGAGTCCCATGAGGACGACCATCTCCACTTTTCTGGTCATCTGCTGTGTCGGGGATGACGTCAGATAGAACAAGAGTCCGCACGCGGCAACAAGCATGAACGCAAGAGCATACGCCAGATGCAGGGATCGGCGGGGGCTTTGCGCGGCATTCGGAAGGGGTTCGGCGATTTCCGGGCGGATTCCCTCGGCGGTGATGCGCCGCATGACTTTCTCACGCAGGGTCATCGCCGAAATCACCGGTTGCAGGACATCCCGGAGAGCTTTTTCCCGCTGAAGCATCTCGTGATAGGCGGACTGACATTCGCGGCATGACGAAAGATGCCGCCTGATTTCCGAGGTCTCCCGGGCGGAAAGATCGTTATCGATATATCTGCTCAGCAGTTCTTCGCGATCACATGACATGTGTGGCATCTCGCTTTCCACGCAGAGCCTGACGCGCCTTGAAGATCCGGTTTTTCACGGTTTGCAGCGGAAGGTCCAGGATTTCGGCGATTTCTTCATACGGAAGTTCCTGCAGGACCCGCAGGATCAGCGGTGCCCGCAGCTCCTCCGGGAGGGTCAGGATATCCTGGAACGTGCGTCTGAACTCCTCGTGCAGCTCGACGTGAACCGCGGGATCACTTTTCGGCGACGGAGACTGGACCCGTTCGAGGCATTCCTGGGAAACCGTCGTATTTGCCGATTCAATCTGATTCTTCCGGAATCGG
>CAZQYQ010000348.1:0-4428 GCA_964597625.1 uncultured bacterium | reverse complement strand
CCACGCCGGCCGCACGCGGGTTTGCGTCTGCCCAGGGCGTCGAGCTCAAAGATCTCGCGATCCGGGATGTCGATGGGGAGAAGTTTCTGTTTGCCCGCCGGGGTGACAAAGGGAAGCCGGCCACCGAGATCGTCCCCAGGCTGATTTCTGACGTCCTTGCGGCACTTCCGTGGTCGGCCCGGCCGTGGAATGCCGAGATGATTTTTCCGCAGCCGCCCGCCTACATCTGCGCCCTGCTCGATGACAAAATCATGAGCTGCACCCTGGACGGGCTTGTGGCCGGCAGGGAGACCGGGCTGATCGAAGGCGGCGTTTTCAGAAAAATCAGTGTTCCGTCGGCCGTCGAGTATCCGGGAATCATTTCAGGACTCGGGCTTCTGCAGTTGCCATCGGAGCGTCAGAAAATCATCGAGTCGCATTTCCAGTCGATCGTCGAGCCCGGCGCATCGATCAGGAAGGATCGGCAGATTCTCGAACGGCTCTCGTTCGAAGTCGAACGGCCTCAGCCGATCATGCTGAATCTGCCGGGTGATGCCGGAAAAGAACTTCCGGAATCGATTTATCTCCAGATTCTGTGCGAATCGCCGGCGTATCTGCCCATTGAATCCTCGCGCGGCGAGATGCTTCCGAGAATCGTCGGATTTGTCGAGAAGCGCAATCTTGCCGCGAATGAAACGGATGTGCGCGCACGTGACGTGGCCCGACGGATGAAACTGGCTTCTGACGCGTGGCGGGCGGATCTTTCCAAGCCGCTTGACGAGTGGGCAGCCGGGTTGCGGCTTCTGGCACATCCCTCCGGGGCGGGCACGATGTATGATGCGGCGGTGGTCGTTTCGAGAAAAGCCCAGCAGCTCAGCCGGCTGCTCGGGATGGGAGCCGATGTCCAGGAATCACAGGTGGACCGCGTGATTCTCCTCACGATGTCGGAGTATTGTTTTTCCATCGTGCGGAAGTATCCGTCCCTCAGCGGCATGCTGATTCCGGTTGTTGCCGAGCGCCAGGGAGTCGCGCCGGAAACGGTCGCGATCATTCATGACACGGCGGCGTTCTGGGCGGGGCGCGACGTTCTCCCGCGGGACCGCACCGCGATCGTCTGTTCGCTGGCCGGCATGTTTATCAGGCTGCGTGAAGCCGCCTCCGTGCTGCTGAAGGAAACAGTCATCGACAGACTGGTGGCGCTTCTCGATGCTAATGATATATATATTGATATACTTGATGCCGGCGATTCCGCGGAAGCGGCGGGCCCGAAGGAACTCTGGCTCGAGGCGCTCGGCAGGAAAATGCAGCGGGAAGGCCTGGATCGGCGGAAGTTCGAGTGGCTCATTCCGGATGCGGGCTTGAACCCCATCGCGATCCTTGCGGCGGCAAGGGCATGGAAAGACGGCCTTCCGGCTGAAACCGAGCAGTTGAGATCGTTGCTGCAGCGGCTTCAGCAGCGTCTGAAGAGTATCGATGCCACGGATCTCCCGTATCAGCCGGAGACTCCGCCGGAAAAGTCCCTTCAGGCACGTCTCGAAAAGCTCGAGCTGTCCTCGTGCCTTTCGTATGTCGAAATCTTTGAACATCTCGGGGCATGCAGAATCGATGCCGAGGCTTGCCTCATGGATCTCCCCGCCACGATCGACGCGACGCTTCCGGAAATGCAGCGTCGCGTTTCCCTGCTCAGACGCTATCACCAGCAGCTCAGGCGTCTTCCCTTTCTCAGTTCTTCATCCAGACCGCAGACTGTCGCTTCAGCCGGTGGTGCCGCATGAAGCATGTTTCATCCCCGACGCACGACACACGTCATTACACGTTCGCGCAGATCTGCGCGATGTTCCGACCAACATCCCAGGAGGTACAGACACATGACCGCATCTGAAGACAATCCCAACACCCCCAGCAATCCTCCTTCCGGCGCGGGGCGTGAAGCCCTCAAGGGTGCCTATCCGCTTCTTCCCTTGCGAGATGTGGTGGTATTCCCGTATATGGTTGTTCCCCTGTTCGTAGGGCGCAAAAAGTCCATCCGCTCCATCGAGGAAGCGATGCTGAAGGATCGAAAGATCATTCTCTGTGCCCAGAAAAATGCGAAGACCGATGATCCGGCCGTGGATGATCTCTATACGACCGGCACCGTCGCCGAAATTCTGCAGCTTCTCAAGCTGCCGGACGGCATTCTCAAAATTCTTGTCGAAGGCACGACCCGTGTCAGAATCGACAAGTTCACGAAAGACGACGACAGTTTCGAAGTCGAAGTGGCCGAAGTCGTCATCGCCGACGAAAAAACGGTTGAGCTGCAGGCGCTGATGAGGAATGTGATCAGCCTTTTCGAACAGTATGTGAAACTCAACAAGAAAATTCCTCTCGAAGTGATCATGGTCGCCAACAACGTCGAGGAGCCGGGGCGGCTTGCGGATATCATTACGGCGCATCTGACGCTGAAGGTCGAGGAGAAGCAGGAAATCCTCGAGGCGTTCGAACCCCGCGCCAGGCTCGAAAAGATCGCGACAATTCTGAACCGCGAACTCGAGATCATGATGGTCGAGAAGAAGATCCGCGGCCAGGTTCGCAAGCAGATGGAGCAGATCCAGAAGGAATACTATCTGCGCGAACAGATGAAGGCGATCCAGAAAGAACTCGGCGAGGGGGAAGATCGCGGAGACGAACTGGAAGAACTGAAAGAGGCGATCGCCAAAGCAAAAATGCCGGAAGATGCCCGGACAAAAGCAGACAAAGAGCTGAACAAGCTGATGAAGATGCCACCCGGCTCCGCCGAAGCGACGGTCTCGCGGAACTATATCGACTGGCTTGTATCGCTTCCATGGGCAAAGCAGTCGAAGGATCGCATCGACATCGAGAAGTGTGAGAATATTCTGAATGAAGACCATTTCGGCCTGAAGAAGGTCAAGGAACGGATTATAGAATACCTTGCAGTATGTAAATTGAAAAAATCGATCAAGGGACCGATTCTGTGCCTGATCGGGCCTCCAGGCGTTGGCAAAACCTCGCTGGGCCGGTCGATCGCGCGTTCGCTGAACCGGAAATTCGCGCGCATCTCGCTCGGCGGCATGCGTGATGAAGCGGAAATCCGGGGGCATCGCCGAACCTATATCGGCGCGCTTCCGGGCCGGATCATCCAGGCGCTGCGCGACGTGGGCACCAGGAATCCCGTCATTCTGCTCGACGAAATCGACAAAATGGGAATGGATTTCCGCGGCGATCCCAGCTCCGCGCTGCTTGAAGTGCTCGATCCCGAACAGAACTACACGTTCTCTGACCACTTCATCGCGACGCCGTTCGACCTTTCGAAAGTGCTGTTCCTGACGACCGCGAACGTGCCCCACACGATTCCGCCGGCGCTCAAGGACCGCCTCGAAATTGTCTATCTCCCGGGATACACCGAGGAAGAGAAAGTTCAGATCGCGAAGAAGTATCTGGTGCCAAAGCAACTCGAATCCAACGGCATAGACAAATACGAAATCACGGTCGATGACTCCGCCCTCATCGACATCATTCGGAAATATACCCGCGAATCCGGCGTTCGAAGCCTCGAACGAGAACTGGCCGCGGTCGGCCGCAAGGTTGCCCGCACCATCATCGTGAAGCTGCAGAAGGCAAACATCAAGGCTGACAGCGACGAGAAGGATGAAAAAGAGTCGGCAGCCGAGACTCCGGCGGAGACGAAGAACGGGAAGGAACCGAAGGAGCCGAAGGAGTCGAAAGAAGCCAGGGAACCGAAGGAAACCCGGGAAGGGAAAAACGGTGCCGAAGCGAAAACCCCGAAGCTGACCGAAGCGGAGGCTGCCGCTCGTGCCGCCATCGGACCGATGAGTATCAATGCTGATAATCTCGAGTCGTATCTCGGCATTCCGACGTTCCATCTCGACAAAAAGGAAGAGAAGGATGAGATCGGCGTCGTCACGGGCCTGGCCTGGACGGAAGTCGGCGGTGCGATTCTGCCGATCGAAGTCGCGGTCATGCCTGGCCGCGGGAAAATCATTCTGACCGGCTCTCTCGGAAACGTCATGAAAGAGTCGGTGCATGCCGGCATCTCCTACCTGCGCAGTCACGCGACAGAGCTTCGTATGCGGCCGATCGATTACGAGAAGATCGATCTGCACGTGCATTTCCCGGAAGGTGGGATTCCGAAAGACGGCCCGTCGGCCGGTATCGCGATAGCAACGGCGATTTATTCAGCCCTCAATGAAGTGCCGGTGAGCAGCGACGTGGCGATGACGGGTGAAATAACTCTCCGCGGCAAGGTCCTTCCGGTCGGCGGCATCAAGGAAAAACTGCTTGCGGCGCATCGGCACAACATTCACAACATCATTCTTTCTGCGGAGAACGCAAAGGACCTCACGGAAATCCCTGATGAGATTCGCAAGGTCATGAATATTACCCAGGTGAAACTCGCCTCGGAGGTTCTCAAACTCGCCTTGACAGGCGAAC
>CAZQYQ010000347.1:0-4433 GCA_964597625.1 uncultured bacterium | reverse complement strand
TTAGATGAATAGCAGGAGGGATATATGGATATCAGAGGCGAGCAGGCGGATTTTGAAGCCGTTCTCGATCCGGATTATTTCGTCAGGTATGATGCATGTAACCGCATTCTCGAGGCGAATGGCATTCCTCTGAAAATCCCGGATCTGCGTCGGGTATTTTCCGGCATCCTGGAAGGATCAGGGGCATTCTCGGAAAAGGACCGGCAGCGGTGCCAGCGTGCGCTGGATGAATTGATCGCGTTCATACGCGATTACGGAAAACCGCCTGATTACACGGGCATGACACGTGAAGAGATCAACGAATGTTTTCTCGACGCCTGCTCCAGCAGCTCGACGAAGCCCGATCTGAACAGGATTCGTGATCTGTGCGAGCACGGGGCTGATATCCATGCGCATGATGCCCGTGGATTTGCTGCGCTGAAGCTGGCGACGACCATCTACGACCGCGATGTCATGAAGTATTTCCTCGATCGGGGTGCTGACATCAACGAAGTGATTCCCTACAAGGGGGGAAACACATCGACCGTCTGGATCGAGAAGGCCGGATATGCCGCCCCTGAAGATCTCCGTCTGATGTTGGAAGCCGGGGCCAGGGTCGATGACCGTGACTCCGCCGGGAATACCGCACTGATGAAATACTGCGCGGGAAACCCGGTCCGAGAGGGAGTCGCGCTTTTTCTCGAACATGGTGCGAACCCGGCCCTGATGAATAGTGAGCAGTATTCAACTCTGCATCTCATCGCCCGGCAGAACGCCGACGGCGCGACCGTCAAGCTGCTGATCGACCACGGGGCAGTGGTCGATGGGAAAAACGATCTCGGGGAAACACCGCTCCACGTGAATTCCACGTTCACTCTTGCCGGGGATGAGCGGATCGCACTCTGCCTTCTCGAGCACGGAGCCGACCCGAACCTGCGGAATGGGGACGGCGACACTCCGTTGATTCTGGCGACCCGCTGCGAGAAGGAATCCGTGGTCAAGGCGCTGATGGAGCACGGTGCGCGCAAAGAACTCAAGGATGCCGCCGGGAAGACGGCATACGTAATCGCCATGGCGAAGGGATTCCCGAAGATCGCCTGTCTCATCGATCCGCAGGCATTTGCGGAGCATGAAAAAAACGCCGACCGTTCGGAGATGAATAAAATCAGGGCGCAGATCGTCGGGATGCTGAAAGCCGGGAGAAAGCAGTACCGCTCCGACAAGGAAGGCTACTCGTGGTTTTCACGGCAGGGCGATATCTACCAGCTCGAACGCTTCGAGAACGGGGCTTCCCCGCCCGATGTTTCGGTCTATTCCACGGATGATGCCGCTCTGGAATTCCTCTACGAGACGAATCGACGTTGCTCGAAAGACGAAACGGAAATATCCGTTTACCGCCAGATTCTCAATTCCCTTGTGATGTCTCCAGCCGGCTAATTCCCCTGAAGCTGTTTGGCCAGGGCTTCTGTCGCGAATTGAAGAAGAATAGTTTCGGGATCGAAATCGCCGAGATACAGATTCAGCCAGCCGTTTTCCATCTTCATCGGAAGCCGTAGGCTGGCGGAGGCGGTTTTCTCCGTGGAAGTCGTCGCCATCGAGGAGGCCAGGGAGCGGCCGAGGGCCGACGATTTCAACGGGCGTTTCAGCCGGAACGTGTTTCCTTCGACGGAAAAGCTTTTGAGAACATCGGTGACGCTGAAAGATCGAGGACGCTGGGAGGGCGTGGTGGAAATCGAAGAGGATGCAGAAGAAGACAAAGGGGAAGGCGAAGCCCCGAAAAGGTTGTCGAAAAAGCCCGAAACGGTCTTCTGCAGATCGACACCTTCGATTTTCAAACCCTGGGGAAGCCTCCCGACAATGGCCATTTCTTCCGCGTTCACTTCAAGGGCTTCTGGTTCGATACTGGCAGCTATACTCGTTCCGCTTTTCAGACCGAGTGAGAAGTTCAGAGCATTTCCCTCAGGCTTGAGGTCGAAGGATTGAAGGTTGTGCCCGAAACTCTTTCCCGCCTTGTCGGCAGCCATTTTCATGAGCGTGGGGGAAAAAGACACCATGTTTTTCCGTTTGTCGAAGCGGATGAACTGCTCGAAGAGATTTTTCTGAAGCCCGCTTTTCAATGCATGTTCGAGCTGTTTCAGCAGGTCATCACCGCCAAGCGCGCGGGAGACCGGGAAAAGAGCGATCAACAACAGAAGAAGAACTGCCCAACGGGGAGAAAATCGTTTCATCAGTACTGGGTGTCGATTTTTCCGCCGGCCGGTTCGGATCTTTTTCCGGCCAGACCTGTGGTGTCATACGCATCTGAGCCGGATTTCCGGGAGCTCGACGTTTCCGCGGTGATACTCATTTCGAGGCGGTAGGCTTCGATTCTTTCAAAGAGAACCCCGCCGGCTGATTTTTCCGGGGCCAGGCCGTTCTTTACGAAATTATCAAGGCCCTGGAAAACCAGATCGTGGGTTTTATCAGCGGTTGATTTCACTTCACCGGGAATATTCCCGAGTATCTGGAATGCCTGGTCGAAACCCGTTTGAATAGCTTTACCAATAAAATCAGAGAAATTCTGCCTGGTATCCTCGGTGTTTCCCTCTTTCCCGTAGCTGCTCATGGGGAAAAAGTGCAGCGCAAAATCCAGGATGCGCTGGGCCGTTTTCTCCGGGGAGAAAAACTCTTTGAGCTTCGCGAGGAGATCGGTTTCGCCAGAGGACTCGGAACCAGCCGACTCCGTTTGCTCCGACCCATCGGCATTCGTCGTTTCTGTCGGATCGCCCTTGGCGACGGGGGAGCCACCGGAAATATTCTGCAGAAATTCAAAGCTGGCGCTGAAGGAAAACGTAAGCTCGCTTGTCTCGATTCCATTCGCCGAATTGACGCTTTTCATCGTCTGGTAGTTCATTTCGAACTGGGCCTTGGAATACTGGAGGCTCCGGGTGGCATCCGGCGAAAGCTGTATCCCGTCGATGCCCATCTCTTTGAGCATGTCGGGAAGCCCCGATTCGGCCGAACTGGTGCCGGTTTTCCCGAACCCGAGGTTTTTCAGCTCTTTTGAAAGCTGGTCGATCGAAAAAAAGGTTGATAATCCAACAGATTTGATCGAATCAGTCATGGCACATCCTCTTCATAAAGCTTTCGTCTTTTTTGGAAAGGCATACGATGATCGTACGCACTCCAGACAGTATATCTCACATTGATACAAATTGACTTCCTGTATCGAACACATTCTGTTTCCCTTGCCAGAAAAAGGCAGGAGGCTGATTCACCTGGATCCAGGCAGGTTTCGGAGGTTTTCTCCCCTGCCCTGGCTCGTGTGTTTCAGGGACGTATCGCGCATTCCTCAGAACGATGTGAAGGCCGGAGCCGGGCAATTCATCGCACTTCATGTTGAAATGAAGCGGCGGTGCTTGACCAGGAATCGTTGTCTGGTGCATAGTGAAGCACGTTTTGAGGTTTACATCACATCCAACCAGGAGAAGCAAGCATGGCGAAACTTGTCGGGAATGTCCTGATCGCGCAGGGCGGCGGCCCCACGGCGGTCATCAACCAGAGCCTTGTCGGCGCGGTTCTCGAATCGCGGAAGTTTCCCGAAGTGCAGCGCGTTTACGGGGCCCTGCACGGGGTGCGCGGCATCATCGATGAAGACTTCGTCGATCTGACCCAGGCGACCACGCACAATCTCGAGCGTATCGCCTCCACGCCAAGTTCTGCGCTGCTTTCCACCCGCGACAAACCCGATGCGGATTATTGCCAAAAGATTTTCAAGGTCTGCATGAAGCATAACGTTCGCTATTTCTTTTATTGCGGCGGCAACGACTCGGCTGACGCCGTGCGCATCGTGAATGACAATGCCCGCAATGCAGGCTATGAGCTTCGCTGCATCCATATTCCCAAGACGATCGACAACGATCTCCGCGTCACCGACCACTGCCCCGGCTACGGATCGGCCGCGAAATTCGTCGCTCTCGCCTTCGCAGGCGCGAACCTCGACAACCGCTCCCTGCCCGGCGTTTATATCGCCGTCGTCATGGGGCGCAACGCAGGCTTTCTGACCGCCGCCTCCGCTTTTGCACGTAAATATGAGGACGACGGCCCGCACCTGATCTATCTTCCCGAACGGCAGTTCCGCAAGGAATCCTTCGTGAAGGATGTCGAGCAGGTCTACAAGAAATTCGGCCGGTGCATCGTCGCCGTATCCGAAGGCATTCTCGGCGAGGACAACAAGCCCGTCATCACCCAGCTCATGGAGAACGCCGAAACCGATGCGCACGGCAACATCCAGCTTTCCGGCACCGGCGCCCTCGGGGATCTCCTTGCCGACCTGATCAAGAAAGAGCTGAAGATCAAGCGCGTTCGCGCTGACACCTTCGGGTATCTGCAGCGCAGCTTCGTCGGCATCGTTTCCGAAGTCGACCAGGCCGAAGCCCGCGAAGTCGGGGAAAAGGCAGCACAGTTCGCGATCT
>CAZQYQ010000346.1:0-4446 GCA_964597625.1 uncultured bacterium | reverse complement strand
CGCTGGAAACGATTCTCGAGCGGTTCGGCCAACACGAGATCGACATTCTCATCGGCACCCAGATGGTCGCGAAAGGGCTCGATTTCCCTGATGTGACGCTTGTCGGCATTCTCGCCGCGGACAGTCTGCTGCGCATTCCGGATTTTCGCTCATCGGAGCGGAACTTCTCGCTTCTGGCGCAGGTCGCGGGCCGGGCCGGCAGAGGCGATGCCGCCGGGCGGGTCGTCCTGCAGACCTACTTCCCCGATCACCACTCGATAAAGTATGCTCTCACCGAGGATTATCACGGGTTTTTCACCGAGGAATCGGAACACAGACGCGCGGCCGGGTTTCCGCCATTTCTGCACCTGGCCTCGGTTTTGTTCGTAAGCGAGCAGGTCGGCAAAGCGAAGGAAGCCGCGGGCAGGCTTGCCGAAATTCTCACCGCAACTCCCGAGTTCACCGGCGGCAGCATCCTTGGCCCGGCTCCGGCCCCGATCGAGCGCATCAACAACCAGTTCAGATTTCAGATTCTCGCCCGGGCACCCGATCAAAAAGCGCTGACAGCAGCCCTTCGTGCATCCCTGATAAAGGCGGCGGTCTCCGGGGTAAAAATAACCATCGATATAGACCCATTCTTCGCCCTGTGACGACAACCGGACACATGAGCACCGTTGGGAGCCCCCCAAAATACTTCCTCTGAGGATTTGCGCGGAGGTGGGCAGGCGGATATATTTTTGCTATAATGAAATTTCAAATTTACGTGCTTTCAGGGCACTGAGCCGCCCTGCCGATGAAGGAGATGCGCAATGATCAGAAGAATACTTCACCTGGGTGAGGAGACGCTCCGCAAGCCTTCCGAGCCGGTCACAACCGTTGATGACGAGCTGCGCACCCTGGTCAAAGACATGTTCGAGACGATGTACAAGGGCAACGGCGTCGGCCTGGCGGCGCCTCAGGTCGGTGTCAACAAGCGGCTTTTCGTCATCGACACCGGTGACAGGCCGCTGGCATTCATCAATCCAGAGATTGTCAAAAGCTCCGGGAAAGAAACCTGCGAGGAAGGATGCCTTTCGCTTCCAGGACTTCGCGAAAATGTGACCCGCGCGAAAAAAATTCTCGGCCGGGCACAGGATCTCGAGGGCACTACCTTTGAAATAGAAGCAGACGGGCTTATGGCGCGGGCGTTCCAGCACGAGTTCGATCATCTCGACGGGGTGATCTTCATCGATCGCATTTCCAAAGCGCGCAGGCTTCAGATCCGGCAGGAACTCTCGATCATCGAAGCCGGCGGCACCATCGAGTATGAAGACGATGATGAAGGCGATGACGAAGAAGCCGCCAGAGACGGCGCAGCCGTCGCCTGATCCTGAAACCGTTGATCGTGCGGTAGGCGACGGAGGGGAAGAGCGTTATTTTGAACAGTTCATCGGAGACCGGAAATTCGCCGTTGCGGGTTGTGTTCATGGGGTGCCCGGATTTTGCCGTGCCGGCGCTCAGGGCTCTTGCCGCAGCCCCATCGTTTCGCGTGACGTCGGTGTATTGCATGCCGGACCGTCCGAAGGGCCGCGGCCACAAAGAAGCCGCGACGCCGGTAAAGGCCGCAGCCCGGGAACTCGGCCTGCCGGTGCGGCAGCCGGCTTCCTTCCGAAAAGACCCGGCGGCGGTCGCCGAACTGCTGAGCGAGCAGCCTGATTTTCTTGTCGTGGTCGCATACGGATTGATCCTCCCTCCGGACGTGCTTGCCATCCCGCGGCTGGCGCCGGTCAATCTCCATGCATCGCTGCTTCCGAAATACCGCGGCCCCTCGCCGATCCATGCAGCCATCCTTGCCGGCGACATGTTCACGGGCAACACGGTGATGCTGATGAATGCAAAAATGGATGAAGGAGATATTCTCGCCTCTGAATCCACGCCTGTCACCGGTCTCGACACGCTTTCCTCGCTGCACGACAGGCTGAGCGCAATGGGTGCCCCCCTCCTGATCCGAACGCTGCAGGCCTTCGCGCGCGGCGAAATCAGGCCAGAGGCGCAGAATCATTCAAACGCCACGTATACGCAGAAAATATCGAGCGATACGGCTCATATCGACTGGCAGCGCCCGGCAACCACGCTGTTCAACCTGATACGGGCAATGACCCCCTGCCCCGGCGCCTGGTTCGAATCGAACGGCGAGCGGTTCAAGATCGGCGCAGCAAGCGTGGATGATCCCGTCTCCGCCAACCCCGGAACGATCCTGAACGCTGATGCGCGGGGCATTCGCGTTGCCTGCGGGGAAGGCAGTTCGATACGGCTGCTGCGGCTTCAGAGGCCGGGGAAATCGATGATGCCGGCCGGCGAATTCCTGCGCGGATTCAATTTTATATCATCTGTTTTATAAATACTCCGCGAAGACGCGGAGCTCCATATCAAAGGAAATTGCCGTAACTGGAATTGCATTGTTGCTCTTGCAGCGCGCTTTGTGGTAAAAATCTGAATCGCCGCTTGTTCAGGAGCAACTCCACGTGGAAAAAAAGCAGATACAGCCGCCGCAGGCCACGATAAGGCGACTTTCGGTCTATCTTCGATGTCTCAACGGCTTTGATGATGAGGGTCTCACGGTCGTTTCGTCTCAGCAGCTCGCGGACCGTCTGGATCTCAATCCGGCCCAGGTGCGAAAGGATCTGGCTTATTTTGGCGAGTTTGGGAAACGCGGTGTCGGCTATTCCGTCGCGAAACTGCGCGATCACCTCATCAAAATTCTCGGCCTGGAGCGCAAACGAATGGTCGCCATCGTCGGTGCCGGCGGCCGTCTTGGGAAGGCGCTCGCTTCCTATCGGGGGTTTGAAAAGCGTAATTTCAAGGTCGTTGCCCTGTTCGACAAGGATCCTCGTGTGATCGGCCAGGTCGTCGGTGCGGCGGGTGCGATACGTCATTTCTCTGAAATTCCGAAAACCGTGAAAGAACTCAGCATCGAGATTCTCATTCTCACGGTTCCCGTCGAGGCTGTTGATGAAGTATTCGAACTGGCCCAACTGTCAGGTGTGAAAGCGGTTCTGAACTTCGCTCCATCCAAGCTGTTATCAACCGATGAGGTCATGGTTCACAATGTTGATCTTGCCATGGAACTCGAATCACTCAGCTATCATCTCAGTCTCGGGGAGAAGCTCGTTCTTCCCGAGGCACAATGAAACGGCTCACTTCCGGGGCCGTTGACTTGCAGTTTCAGACGATGGTATCTTACATCTAACCCGGATCCGAGAGGTTCTCATGAGTCTTACCATAGAATGTCAGGAACGCGATAACGGCGCCGTCGTCATTGATGTGCGCGGCGAGATTACCTTTGAAAATTCAGATATCCTGCGGGACAAGCTCAACGAGCTTTGCGACCAGGGTCATTGCAGATTGATCATCGATCTCGCGAATCTGAAATATATGAGTTCGGCCGGCATGGGCGTGCTCGTTCACGGTCTGAAAAAGACGCGTCAGGGCAAAGGCGATCTGCGCCTTGTCAATCTGAGCGCGAAGATGCGGCGGGTGTTCCTCATCACCCAGTTCACCCATCATTTCGCGGTCTACAATTCTCTCGAAGACGCCGTTAAGAGCTTCGCAGCAGTCACAGAAGGTGGTTCGCCATTTCCCTCGACGAAATCGTCACAGCAGTAAAGTCATACAACCCCGAAGCTGATTTCGAGCGCATCGGCAAGGCATACCGCTTCGCGCAGGAGTGCCATAAAGATCAGTTTCGCGCATCGGGCGAGTCGTATTTCATCCACCCCGAAGCCGTCGCGATGATCGTCGCGCAGGATCTTCATCTCGACTCGACCTCGATCTGCGCCGCGCTGCTTCACGATGTCGTCGAAGACACCGCAGCCACGCTCCAGGATCTCGAAGGCATGTTCGGACCGACCCTGGCCCAGCTTGTCGAGGGCGTCACCAAGCTGAACAAGATGTTCTTCAGCTCGGCCACCGCCGCGCAGGCCGTGAACTTCCGCAAGATGCTGTTCGCGATGACGAATGACGTGCGGGTCATTCTGATCAAGCTTGCCGACCGCCTTCACAATCTTCGCACGCTTCAGTATCTGCCGCCGGTCAAGCAGAAATACGTGGCGAAGGAGACGCTCGAAATCTACGCGCCGCTTGCCCACCGACTCGGCATCAACAAGATCAAGAGCCAGCTCGAGGAGCTTTCGTTCAAGATTCTGCAGCCTGAACAGTACAAGGAAATTTCTGATTTTCTCGTCAAACAGGGCCTCGAAGGGGATGCGAAGCTCCAGGAAGCCCTTCTGCAGATCGACAAGCATTTGCGCGAAGTACACGTTCACGCCGATCTTTCCGGTCGCCCGAAACAGATTTTCTCGATCTGGGGAAAGATGCAGAAGCACAGTCTTTCCCTGGAAGGGCTCTATGATTATCTCGGCGTTCGGATTCTGACCAAATCGGTCAAGGACTGCTACGGGGCTCTCGGCATCGTTCACAAGTTCTGGA
>CAZQYQ010000345.1:0-4454 GCA_964597625.1 uncultured bacterium | reverse complement strand
CACGCAGCAGGGTTGTCTTGCCGGCACCGTTCGGGCCGATGATCGACACTCTGCCGCCATGCGGAATACGTATTGATATATCTCTTAATATATTTTTTCCGCCGAGAGAGACGGACAAGTCGATGGTTTGAATGGCCTGGACGGCCGCACCGGCGTTGCCGGTTTCCGAAAACATCATGGAAAGGCCTCCGGATGCAACAGCCTTGCGAGGCATTCGGCCGCGTCAGCTGCGGAGTCCGGACCGGGTATCGACAGATGTGTATCCGTAAGAATATAAATGCGGCCGGCCCGGGCGGCCTCGATCCCGGGAACATTGGCCCATGCGGTTTTCAGCCCGGCCAGTCCGCCGGGCTGCCGCTCGGGATCCGGCACGAGGTCGATGATTGCATCGGGGTTCAGGCTCATCAGACCTTCCTGCGTCACGACGGGGTAAGCCGTGAGAGCCGTTCCCTGCCAGGCGTTTTCTCCGCCGGCCGCTCGAAGCAGGTCATCATGATACGCGCCCGGGGCTGCGACGTAAGCCTGCTCGATGCGCCCGCCGGAAACATCGCGGCCGACCACGAGCAAGACCCGCGGCCGCGGACGGCCTTCGACCGCATGAGCAACCGCTTCAAGGCGATTTCCCAATTTCAAGGCCGCCGAAGCGGCAGCTCCGGACATCTTACAGATCTCGCCGATGCGCATAAGCGCGGCCGGGATATCGTCCAGCGCAATCTGTTTGACAGAAACGGTCCGGAGTCCGAGAGCGGCGAGACGGCGTGCAACCTGTTCCTGATCGGGACCGTAAAGAATAAGATCGGGGCTTTTCGCGGCCGTCGCCTCGACGCTCGGCTCGAGACAACTCCCTACGGAAGGAATTTTCCGGGCCTCGGGAAGGTGCTCGCAGAAATCGGTTATCCCGACGAGCCGGTCGCCGATTCCCAGAGCAAAAAGCGTCTCGGTCAGGCTTGGAACGAGGGACACGATTCGCCCGGGCGGTGCGGCAGGAAGCCTGCCGGCAGTCTCCCCGCCCGCCTGAAGAGCCTCCGCATCACCCGCCCGGAAAGGCCCATTGAAGGGATGTTCAGAAGCGAAGCCGGCAAGAAAAGCGAGAGAGACCAGAATGCAGAAAATTCCAGCAAACCTGCCCGCGCCTGCATACTGTCTCATATTCTGCAGGCTACTCTTGCAAACCGGTTCAACTGAACCGGGTGAAGAGCGCGCAGGCTGGCCAGCCATGCACAGCCGCCGGGATACGCAACAGAGCATCGCGCATTCACGGCACGGATATGATCCACAGCCACACGATGAAAAGGGGAGATGAAAAAGGAAACTTCTGCCGTCATGCTGCCCGCTCCCTGTCTCGAAGGCGTAAGAGATCCAGCCCGGCGGGGTAACGTCTTCTGGCTCCCGGATCGTTCTTCCGCCGCGCCTTCCCGTCGAATTCGACAGTGGCTTTATGCGGCGGTCGTCCCCGGCTACAGCGACGGACTCGCAACGGTTTTCGACCGTTTTCCGTTCACCCGACCGCATCCGCGAATTGCGTCGCGAACTGCTTACTTGTACCCCTTTCGAACCCTTCTGTCAACCGGCGATCTCAGCGGACCACAGAGGCACCGGGACGCGAAGGGACAGCGAAAGATGGTTTCCCTACAGACACGCGGATAAGCAGGTCAGAAGACAACTTCAACCTTGTATCCGGCCGGCCTCGAGATACAGATGGCGGGCGGGCCAGTCGGAGAAAAGAGATGATTCATGAGAAACCATGAGCAGGGTCGAGCCCATTTCCATCTGCCAGGTGCGGATGACCTCGATGGACTGGCGCTGAGATGCTTCATCGAGGTGTGCAAGCGGTTCATCGAGCAGCAGCAGCCCTGGATTCGCGGCCAGAGTGCGAATCAGCCCGGCACGGCGGGCTTCGCCTCCCGAAAGATCGCCGGGAAATCTGTTCCACAGCGATTCGATTCCCAGCTTCTTTGCCAGGAACCGCTCTCTCGCCATTTCAGTCTCGTCCTCCGTTCCGGAACGCCCTGTTTTCGTTGAATCAGCAACCAGGCGCACCTGTTCAGCAATCGTGAGATGCGGCCAGAGGGCATCGCCCTGAAAAAGCATTCCGACGCGACGCTGCCAGGGTGGAACGACCAGATTCATCGCCGAGACCACTTTCTCATCGATACGGATCGTGCCGGAGTCAGGCTCTTCGAGGCCTGCGATGATGCGCAGCAGCGTGCTTTTTCCACATCCAGAGTGGCCGAACAGAACAGCTGGTTCACCCGGATTGAGAGCAAGGTCGAAGTTTTCCAGAATCACACTGCCGTTGAACCGCTTATTGACTCCGATGATGGACAGGGAAACGCCCTTCATGCGACACCTTTCCGCGCAGGAAGGGCATACGACGCCCCCAGCTGCGTAATGCCCCAGAGGGCGGCTCCAAGAAGCAGGCCGAGTCTGCAGACATCCGCGCCCGCCCCATAATGCATGAGATTGAAAAGGCGCAGGGGCAGTGTTTCGCCGCCGGGCGGTACCGTGAGAAGCGAGACGTCGAGTTCGCGCAGGGACATGACAAACGCGGCACCAAGCACGGCAAACACGCGGGGTAATTCCAGCCTGAGTCTCAACGTCAGGCGATGCACGGCGCTGCCGGAAAACAGCATCGCGGCTTCCAGAGGTGGAGCGGATCCGGCGGGGCCGCGCATGAATGACGAGACAAGCCAGGCGATTGGAAGAACGCGCCCCAGATGGCCGCACCAGATGGCCAGATGGCCGCCGGCGAACGGGGTCTGGTTCCAGAATGCCGCATGCGCCACACCGATGCAGCCGGCAGGCACGGCAAGGGCCATTGCCGAAAGAGCCAGCGGCCAGTGCCTTGCGGTCGCAGCCAAAGCATCGCCCATTGCGAGTGCCGGCACCAGCGCAATCATCGCGCAGCCGGCAGCCAGGCTCAGGGACATCCAGATGGCCGGCACCGCCGCAGCGATCATGCCCGCACCACCGCCCGACCGAAGCGTTCCGAGCAGAAGTCCCAGGAACGGGACGGCCGCACCGCACACCGCGATACAGGCTCCGCAGACAACGCCGGCCCGCCACCACCACGGCCAGTGGGCCAATTCCAGCCACATCGGCCGGCCCGGTTTTTCGACGGCCCGGCGCGAAGTTCCGTCCCTGACCACCGCCCTGCTCCATGCCGAGGCTGCGAAAACAAGAAGAAGCGCGAGTGGCCACGAGGACAGCAATACCGTTCCAGCCGGTATTCCGCCGGTGAAGGATGACACAAGTTCTGTAGCCATGACCGGGGTCTGCAGATACAGAGGTACACCGTAATCGGCAAGCACCTGCCCGAAGACGAACAGCCATATCGCGGCGACAGGCCTGTGCCAGACCGAAACCACGGCTGTCCGCAACGATGCGGCCGGACCGAGAGTCATGAGTGCCGATTCAAAGGGCGCGGTCAGGCTGCGCCGGAGGATGACGGCAAGGATCAGCGCCGCCGGGGGTGCCGCCGCAAAACCGGGAATGAGTGAGCACCACAACGGCCCACTCAGACCGGGTTGCCAACCCATTCCCATCATCACGGCATCAGAGGCGGCAGCCCAGCCGAGCGTGAGAAGATACGGCGGAAAAATCAGCGGAAGGAGCAGCCAGATCCGCATGCGAAGAAGCAGGCCGGGGTGCGCGGCCAGGAGCCAGGCCAGCCCGCCGCCCGAAGCGACAGCCAGTGTCGCCGCTCCAAAAGCGATGAGGGATGAGCGCAGAACAAGCCTCGACGTTCTCATCCCGTCTTCCGGAATGGTCCTGTGTTGTGTCGATCCATAATCCCCGGCGACTTCTTTGCTCTCGCTCAGGAAACCGGCGATGGATGGAATGGTCATGATCAGCAGGGGAAGCGCGATCACGAGCAGCGCGAACGTGACCGAAAGATGAATGACGCGTTTCGATCGACCCGCGGCCGGCCGCCAGTCTGTCATTTCCGGTTGTTCACCGCATGAATCGATCGCGCAACAGAGCTGTCGCTGATGGGATAGCCAATGCTATAGAAGCGAGACTGACCGGCAGAGGTCTGAGAAGATCGAGAGCAGGCAGTCCGGCCGGAATCGGCCCACCCCGGCGTGCGGAAATCTGTTTCGATTCTCCAGCCGCCAGCATTGCCTCGACCTCGGCCGAAGCCAGAAAATCAGCCAGCATGGCGGCTTCTCTTGAATGAGGGGCGCCGGCAACCACCGCGACCGTATTCGGTATCAGAAGGGTTCCGGAGCCGCCCGGTTCCTGATCGGGAATGATCATTCTCACCGGATCGCCACGCGCGATGGAGATCAGCACATCGTCCGTATCGGTCAAGCCCACCAGACACGCGCCGGCCGCCACTCTGTCGCGTACGACCGCGTTTCCGTCAACAAAAGCCGCGCCGTTCGTCCGGAGTCCCTCGAAGAATGCAAGCATTCCGGCTTCGCCGCTCATGGCGGACAAGGCCGCCGCAT
>CAZQYQ010000344.1:0-4486 GCA_964597625.1 uncultured bacterium | reverse complement strand
AATGCCTCGGCGACGGTGATCGATACATGGAGATTGTCAATCTCAATGTGAGCCGTTACCCATCTCTGAGAAACAATCCCGATTTGATCTATCCCGGCTGGACACTCACTCTGCCGTCGGGTGCGACATCAAGTTCCGCTTCGAGTTCCAACTCAACCAGTTCCAGCACGACTCCCTCCTCGAGTTCCACCGAATCCGCAGACCTCAACTCCTGGGAGGGCGGCAAGCTTTCCCCTGAACAATTCTGCGCCCTGCTCGGCCCGGTTGCGGCAGCCTCGTTCAGGGCCACCGGAGTTCCCGCCTCGGTCACTCTCGCCCAGGCAGCTCTCGAAACGGGATGGGGTGGATCGACGATCGGCAGCGCAAAGAATCTGTTTGGCATCAAGGGAACCGGTCCGGCCGGCTCGGTGACCGTGCCGACCCAGGAGTGGGAAAACGGGGGATACGTCACGATCAACGACACGTTCAGAAAATACAACACCTGGCAGGAGTCCTTCGACGATCACGCAGAATTGATTACGACGGCTTCCAGGTATCAAAACTGCTTGAATTACAAGAACAACCCGGACCAGTTTGCCCGCGAACTCCAGAATGCCGGCTACGCCACCGATCCGGAGTATGCAAACAAGCTGATCAGTATCATGCAGTCCAATAATATGTATCAATATGACAAGTGACCTCCCCACATTCAGGAGTAAACTGATGAAACGGTTCCAGACTGGCATTTGCACTCTCGGATTCCTCGCGCTTCTTTCGATGACGTCTTCCGGCCTCGATCTTGCAAGCGCATCCGGGAAGCTGATTCCGAATTCGCCTGATGTGCAAGTCGTGAAAGCGAAAGAAGGGAAATCAATCAGGCTCGTCATCCAGGATGCGGCCGGTAAAAAGCTTTTCGAAAGCGAAGAACTCGGCTCCGAAGAAAAAATGTTCACTCTCAACGGCAAGGCGACATCGCTTGCCCTGCATGACCTGACCGGCGACGGCATTCCGGAAGTCATTACCGCGGCTTTTTATGGCCCCCGGGCCAGCGGCCTTTATGTGTTCTCGTATGATCCGGCGGCAAAGAAATTCATCCCGATTCCGTGCACCTATCCGAAACAGGATCTGACCCGCGATCTGCTCGTCTCTGATCTGCAGCGGGAAGATGGCTCTGATATTGTCATCGGGGCAGACGGAACCGTGACGATGCTCGGCCTGGTCTACCCGGAAAAGGAAGGCCAGGAGCCGATTCCGGCCGCCTATACCTTTGGATTCAAAGATGGTAGATTCATTCATCAGAAAACCGAACCTCTGCCCGCGAAGTGAAGCAATGGTTCTTCCGTCCTCGACCAGGGCGAATGCGGCAATCGCTCGCCCTGGTCGTTTGTAATTCTTCCTTAAAAGAGAAGATATGGAAGGCAGGGGCTGTAAGTTACCGTATACCCTCGCTTTCAGGCTGCCAGCGGAGAGCAGACGCCTGATTGCAATCTGGCACAGGCGGCTGAACGGTCTCTGTTCGAAGTTCGACCCGCTCGATGTGGCGCACCTGACAGTCAAGTATCTCGGCTACCCCGGCGAAAGCATGACGGAGCAGGATGTGCGCAATTTTCTACCGCACATCGCCAGGATTGCGATGCCGTTTTTACCAATGAAGGTGTTCGTGCGCGGACTCGATCTTTTTTCCTATACGGCCGAAAAGTCACCACTCGTGTATCTCAAGGTATTACCCAGCAAAGAGTTGTCGGAACTCCATGAGGCGATCAGGTGCGGGCTCGGGAAAGCAATCGATGCATTTCCGAACGCCGATGGCGAGAATTTCAAACCCCATATCACTCTTTCCAAACAAATCTGGGGAAAGAATACAGACAAGCTCAGACAGATGATTCACCGCTCACATAAATCGGCAAAACGTCTGTTCAAGCTGACCGATCTGGTCGTTTTCACCGCCAATGACGTCTATCAGGTTCTTCCGAACCTTTCCCTCCCCAAAATCGACCGACGCAACTACTGAAGAGCCGCCTCGGAAGGTCCGGACACCGGCCACGCAGATTTCGAATCCCGGAAGATGCGGCAGGCGGAATCCAGTTTCATCGAGAGATTTCCAGTATGTTCCCCTGTATCCCTTTTTGGGGGTATACTCTTCGCATGTTGTAGTCTAAGGGGTCTCCATGAAAAAAACGATTGCCTGCTGGTTCGCTCTTGCCATCTTCCTGCTGTCTGCAACGTCAGCAGCTTTTGCGGACGCAGAACAGCCGAGACTTCTTTTGAAATCCTTTTTACCATTGCCAGACAACAAACTCGTCGTTTACGGAAAAGTGATGTATCTCGACCCAGAAGACCTTCAGGAAAATCTTGAAAATGAGCATCTTGAACTCTTTTTCAATCATCGGGCGAAAGATCTTCCTTTAACGATTACGGTTGCCTCCATGAGCATTCAAACCCAGACGAATAAGGTGGGGGATTTTATCGGCATCGTTCCGGCTGCAACGGTTTTGAAACTGCAGGGAGAAACGTCCGTTTCGTTCACCTCTTCAAAATTCCCGGCTTTTCATGAAACGGCCAGGTTCAATCTGCCGACTCACCCCCTATATTTAATAGTTAGCGATATTGATGATTCCGTTCTGGAGTCGAGCGAAGGAAAAATGCTCAAAGCAATCGCCAACTCCCTTTTCCGCCCCGTTCACAGACGGGAAGCAGTGAAAGGAACTCCCGAGATATATCGATCGTTAATCAGGGGAACGCAGGGCGTTGACAGTCTTCTGGTTTTCCTTTCCGGCTCTCCTGTGTATTTGGCTCCACGCCTGGAAATATTCTTTTCAGACAAGGCATTTCCAGATCATGCCCTTATTCTCCAGAATGTCGGTCCCAAGGAAAACATCTGGGATCGCTGGTTCAATAAAGATGTAAAAAGAAATCTTACAACTGCCACCATGGAATACAAGCTTCTCCAGTTGGCCAAGCTTTTTAAGTGGTATCCGGAATTGCAGGTCATTCTTCTTGGTGACTCGCTTGCGGATGATCCAGAAATTTACCAGAAAATGGCGGAGGAATTTCCAGGCAAAGTAAGACTGGTTGTTATTCGCAATATCACAAAACAACCCTTCGATGCTCCACGCTATGCAGGTTTGAAAAAGGCTGCCAGGCTCATTGTCTGGAATGATCCGATTCTGCTCAGGCAAGCCTTGGCAAACGAAAATATCGTCGAGCCTCAGGGAAAAAAAGGAATGACTCCCTGAGCCCTGAGCCTGTGTTCGAACAATTTTCATGAACGACGGAGCTTTCCATGCAAACCGTCTTTTTTCATCAAAGAGGATAGCTTTTTCATGGCAGAACAGAGTTCCCAAGAGCTTCAAGGGTGTCTGGTTTGTGGTCAGGTAAACGCCATTCCGGCTTCCGTTGACAAAAATTGCCTTGCAACGTGTTTTCGTTGCGGGTCTGACCTCCAGCTCTTTTTGGATGCTCAGCACCTGAAGAACAGGGCAAGGGTGTTCTGCTTGGCATCTCTGGCATTTCTCGTCCCGGGCCTTTTCCTCCCGTTGCTGAAGATCCAGCGATTTGGTTTCACCCATGTAACCGGAGTCATCAGAGGATGCATCGATCTTTTCTCGACGGGCAATCCTTCCTTGGGAACAATCCTCCTGGTGTGCTCGATCATTCTCCCGTTAACGAAGATCTGCTGCATTCTCTTCCTTTGCTCCGCAGGAACCCGGATCCTGCCTTCCATGCGGGCACACATGTATTATTTCATTGAGATCGCAGGGCGCTGGGGAACATTGGATGTCTTGCTGCTCGCCATTCTCATTGCCGTGGTAAAGCTTGGTGATATCGTCCAAATTGTCCCCGGGTCCGGCGCGATTTTCTTTGCGACAGGAGTTTTTCTCAGTCTTGCCGCATCGGCGAGTTTTTCTCCTCGAATCCTCTGGAATTCTCAGGAAATGCCGTAATGGAGATTCCTTCAGCGAATATCGTTCCAAGGCCGAAATCAACATTGCCCGCGGCGCTTTTTCTGGGAATCATCCTCGTTTTCGCCGCCTACGCTCTGTATGGTCTGCTGCCACAAAGCAGGAAGATAACAATTTCATTTTCAGACGCCCACCAGATCAAGCCGGGGGACATGGTTCGTTACAAAGGGATTCCGGTAGGTGAAGTCACTGCAGTTGAACCAGACCTGGCAATGAACGGCGTATTAATATCAGCCGAAATATCTCCCCGCGCCAACGGGATTTTCAAAGCGGGAGCTCGATTCTGGATCGAACGTCCTCAGATTACGGCATACGGCATCAAGGGCCTGGAGACCCTTGTTTCTCCTGAATTCATCGGTGCTCTCCCGGGTTCCGGTCCCGAACGGCTTTCCTTTTCAGGCCTGGAAATCCCCCCCGGATTTGACACGGCGGAAGCAGCCGTTGAAATCATCCTGGAAGGCTCCCGCAGAGGTGGAATATCCCCGGGAATGCCTGTTTCGTATCGGAATGTCCCAATCGGAGCCGTTGCGAACGTCGGAATTTCC
>CAZQYQ010000343.1:0-4495 GCA_964597625.1 uncultured bacterium | reverse complement strand
GCTGTCCTGGCATTCTCCCCGCACGCGACCAGTAAAATTCGAACCGAGACCGACCTGGACCACCTGGAATCGCTCGGGTTCAGGGGCGAAGCACTTGCAACGATCTCCGCCGTATCACGTGTCACGCTTGTGACGCGGTTTGCAGGCAGCGATGCCGCCACGCGGCTGCAGGTCGACGGCGGAAAGCTCGGCAGTATCGAGCCCGACCACTTTCCCCGCGGCACCCGCATCCAGGTTCGCAACCTGTTTTTCAACGTGCCGGCGCGGCGGAAATTTTTGAAGTCCGTCCAGAGTGAAATGGCGCAGATCTCCGACATCGTCTGCCATTACATGCTCGGCTACCCGGAAGTCGCGTTCAGATTCACCCGCAACAACGCTCCGCTGGCCGATTCCCCGGGAACGGGCAACCTCATCGATGCCGTGCTCGCCGTCTACGGCCCCGAAGTGACCCGCTCCCTGCTCCCCCTGAAAGAGCCTCTGACTCTGGCCGGCACGGGTGCCTCGATTCGCGGCTTCATCTCGCGCCCGACCGACGCGCGACCGTCGAACCGCTATATGACGCTGCTGATCAATCGCCGGTATGTGCGCTCCAAGCTTCTCTCACAAGCCGTCGCCAAAGCGCTTTCAGCCTTTTTCCCGAAAGGCCGGTGGCCCGTGCTGATTTTCGACCTCCGACTCCCGCCTGAAATGGTCGACGTGAACGTGCATCCGCAAAAAACCGAAGTGCGTTTCCGCGATGAGCGCTGGGTCTTCGGCCTTGCCTGGGAAACCATTCAGACGACGCTTTCCGGACTTCAGATGGTCGCCCCTTCGGGCGGCGCCCCCACCACCCCCTACCAGGCAGACATCGACGCCAGCCAGGGGGAAGAACCCCGCCCCGACGGCGATTCCGACCGGGAAGAAACCGATGCCGCCTTCTCCGCCCCCCAGCCCGGCCACCCATCGCTGTTCGGCCAGCCGGGCCGGCCGCTGAATGATTTCATGCCGTCTCCCCTGTCGTCCATGCCGGGCGGCAGCGGCCGCATCTACGAACTGAAAGAGGCCGTGGAACGGCTTGGACCGAACCCGACGGCGGGACCTGCGCTCGAACCCGTTGTCATGCTGCATGAGCCTCGCATCCTGGCCCAGCTTCTCCAGTCCTACATCCTGGGCGAAGATCATGCCGGCCTGTTCATTGTCGATCAGCATGCAGCCCATGAACGTATCCTGTTCGATACCTACGTCCAGGCCTACCGGGATCAGAAAATCGCGGCTCAGCCTCTTCTGTTCCCGATTCCGCTCAAACTGCTGCCTTCCGAGCGCATGATCATGAAGGAGCGCGGCGACCAGCTTCGCGAACTGGGATTCGGCATCCAGCAGGAAGAAGACGGCCAGTTTTACGCCACCGCGGTTCCGATGCTCGGCGGAAAGTCGGCCGACAATGAGGTTATCCAGGACCTTCTTTCGCAGGTGCTGGGCGGCTGGGAAACGAGATCGCTCGATGAGATCAAGCTCGACCTGCTGAAAATGATGGCCTGCAAAGCCGCCGTCAAGGCCGGTGATCCGCTGAAGGAGCCCGAGATGCGGTCTCTCCTCGAACAGCTTCTCAAAACGCCGAATCCATTCACCTGTCCGCACGGCAGGCCCGTCGTCGTCCGCCTGACGACGCGCCAGATCGAGCACGGCTTCCTGCGCGCCTGATCTGATGCCCTTCCGTCCACTCATTGCCGTTCTCGGGCCGACTGCCTGCGGAAAATCTGCGCTCGCCCTGGATCTTGCCCGAGGCTTCGGTTTTGACATCGTGAACTGCGACTCACGCCAGGTCTACCGGGAAATGGAGATCGGCACCGCAAAACCCGACGCTGCGGAACGGGCAGCCGTGCCGCATCATCTGTTCGATCTCGTGAGCCCGGACGAGCGGTTCAGCGCCGGTGAGTATGCCCGCAAAGCAACCACCTGCTGCGAAGCCCTTTGGAAGCAGGGCCGGGTCCCGCTGCTGGTGGGCGGCACGGGCTTTTATTATGACGCCCTGACAGAAGGGCTCCCCGAAGGGACCGGGGATTTTGCGTTGCAAAACCAGCTTCAGGAGAGACTCGCAACGGAAGGGCTTCTGCAGCTGCTCGATGAACTCGAGCGCCTCGATCCGGCCGGAGCGGCATCGATCGACCGGCACAATTCCCGGCGGGTCACCCGCGCGCTGGAACTCGTTCTCTCGAGCGGGCAACCGCTCGCCGAAGCCAGAAAACGGCAGGGCGCACTCGAGGCAGACATTCTTTGTATTCCCGTTACGATAGATCGCGGCCTGCTGCATGAATCAATCGCGGGCCGGGTCGACATGATGCTCGCCGCCGGCCTGGCAGGCGAAGCCCGTTCACTTCTCGAAAAATACGGGCCGGAAGCGCCGGGGATGCAGACCATCGGCTACTCCGAATGGGCCGCTCCAGGCCTGCCCGAGTCGGAAGTCCGGGAATCGATCATCATTCACACCCGCCGGTATGCGAAACGTCAGGAGACCTGGTTCAGGAAAAGACCCGGCGGAAAGCAGCATGATCTCAGACATCCCGAGACAAAGACAAACATCGGCAATCTGATTCGCACATTTCTGGACAATCATTCCGCAAGCTGAAATTGCGGGTTACACGGTGTCGGTGATATACTCGCTCAATAAATCGTCGTGATATGCCGACAACGTGAGGAGACCGATATGTCGCTTTGTCTTCCAATGGTGGCGGGTCAGGTTCTGAAGAATGTTCTGATCTGCATGCTGAATCTGTTTTTCTCGGTCTGGGTTTTTAAAAGCCACGGGGGGATGTAACATCGCCCCAGCCGCGGAGGTGACGCAGTGCGGGAGGTTACGGATCTTGAGATCAGTGCCGGCATTCGACGCGAATTGTCAGGCCGGCGTGTCGATCTCGGCAAACTGAAGTTCGTTGTTTCCGGCGGCATCGTCACCTTCACAGGGGATCTGGCATTCATCGGCCTCACAAAGACAACCGATGAAATAGCTGTCGAAATAAAATTTATCGAGTCGACCCTGCGCATTCTGCGCGGCGTCAAAGAGCTGATTTTTTCACTCGATACCTGGGCCAGAAGCGACTCCGGCAAATGGGAGCCCAAAGCCGGCACGGCATCGGCAGGCTCGGCCGGCGGCGAAGGCTTCCACTGCCCCGACTGCCATACCGTTTTCAAATTTTGCCCCTGCTGCGGAAAGCCCTTGGCAGCAGGGATTCCGGCTTCCGCTTCACCTCATCGCCCTTCCTTTGGCGCACCTTCTCTGCTGAAGCCACTGCCGCGCAGGCTCGAGCCGTTGCGGAGCCCGCAGTTGAAACCTCTCCCGACACCTCCGCAAACGCCGACGGAACCGGCCAGGCCCGTCGCTCCTCTCGCACCTCATGGCCATGGAGAGACGGCGAAGGAGCCCCAGAAACCCTTCACGCCTGTTCAGCTCAAACCGGTCGGGCCATCCGCCCCCCCGATCACGCCTCTCACTCCGGGAACATCGGCAACGCCGGCCGCTCCGCGCCCGCTTTCCCCACTTGCCGCTCCGGGCGGCACAAAGCCGGGTTCGCTGCCGGGCGGTGCCACACCGAAACTTCCCGCGGCAAAGACGCCCCTCACGCCGTTCAAACCGCTGGGCCCCTCTTCCGGCGCTGCAACCGCGCGATTCAGCCCCCTCAAACCACCCGCGCCGGATGAAACGGCCGACAAGCCCGTATCGGCCGAGCCGGAGCCGGTTCTTCCGGTCAAACCGACGGAACCGCCCCATCCTGCGCCTGACGAGCCGCACGTTCCTGAAAAGCCGGTTGCAAAACCCGATCAGGAAGAACCGCGCGAAGCCGTGAAGGTCGAACCGGCCATCATACCAGCTGCGGCTTCCCTGAAACCTCACCCGGTGAAGCCACCGGCCGAAAGCGACGACTTTTTCGATATTTCGAAGCTCCCGCCCCTCAAGCCGAGGACGCCGGCCGCTGCCGCAAAACCTGGAATTCCCAAACCGAGCGGGATGCCGAAGCTTCCGGCCGACACCCTCCCGGAAAGCATCGATGACACTCTGTTGCCGCCGATGAAGCCGAAGCAGGATTCACATCCGGCGACTCCGGCTGAAAAGAAGCCTGCCATGCCGAATCCGCTGGAAGGGCTGGACGGCTTTGACGATTCGCTTCTGCCGCCGATGAAGCCGAAACAGCACGAGCCGGCCCCCGCTCCGATATCGAAAAAGCCCGTTGCCGCACCTGTCGCCATCCCGCCCATCGACAATGACACACCGCTGCCGCCGATGAAACCCCCGGCAGCACTGGAAGATGATGATACGCCGCTGCCGCCGATGAAACCGGCGGCCGGTGGTCCGGGCGCAAAACCCGACAAGTCGCAGAAAGACGCCGGCGATCCCTTTGCATCGCTGTTCTCGGAGATCGAAGCCGGAAAACCTTCCGGAAAAGCCGGTGGTGCGTCGCATAAGCCGGCCGGAGGCCAGAAAGACGGCCTCGATGATCTCGCAACGCTTGATCTCGACATG
>CAZQYQ010000342.1:0-4515 GCA_964597625.1 uncultured bacterium | reverse complement strand
CGGCTCGCGGAGCCGGTCGTCATCAAACGCCGCACGCCTGGCGCGATCATCTGGGGGTATAACGGCTGGAAAATGCCGCCCGCAGAGCTGAGGCCGCGTGGAAGCGAGATCTGGCATTCGAGATGTATCCGGACGCCGTTGCGCGGACCTGACGCAAACGGGGAATACGTCTGCGCCATCGGGCCGTTCAGCCTGGTCGTCGACCCGGTCGGGAAGAAGCGGGAATATGTCAGCGAAATAAACTATCGCGTTGAGTATACAAATGGAAAGACGAGCCCGGATTTCACCGACCGGACCGGCCGGGAATACGTGGTTGTGACGAAGTTTGCGTCAGACTCGCCGCTGATCGCGGAAGGTCACACCCAGGGAATGGGCAACAGCTACGGCCTGTCGATTTATTACCCCTACTGCCTCGAATTCAGAACCGCCTACAAGAATCTGCAGTTTGCCCGCGACACGCACTGGGATGAATTCCTCGCAAAGGTGCCCCAGTATCGCGCGAACTCGCCCGTCCTTCTCACCGGCGGCATGGTTGAAGATCCGAGCACCCTTCCGCTGCTGCTTCGCTCATTCAAAGCGCTGAATCTGCAGCCCGACATCCTCTGGGATCCAAAAGTATTTGGATACAAATATAATGATATCCTCGAGCAATACAGAAATGGAGCCGTGTTCACCGACAGCATCTCGGCCAGCTCTTTCGGGCAGCTGGCCCCGTCGGCCGATGATCTCACGAATTACCTGAACGCCGGTGGCGCGCTGTTCCTGGCGGCCCAGTCGGTTGAACAGAAAAATACCAACATGCCTCTGCTCGAGAGCTTCTTCAAATTCCGTTATACCGGCGACGAACGTGACATTCCGCCCCTTTCGTTCAACGATAAAAACGGCGGCGCGGTTCCCTTCAAACTCAATGGGGAAGACTCCTCCCAGTCGGCCAAGGATGTCACCTTGATGGAATTCGACGCCCCGGCAATACCGTTCGTGAAAACCGAAGACGGCCGGACCGTCGGCCTGTCGGTTGCCGGGACATCCGAATCGGGAAATGTATATCGTGGGGTATATGTAGGATTCCGATTCGAAGCGATTACCGGGGAAGCCGTCCGGACATCGCTTCTGGAAGCGGCCCTGAAGCTCCTGGTGCCGACTCTTGGAAAACTCCCGAAACCCCTGGAATCAACAGGCGACTAGGAACCGATTCAGATCAGCACCCCGATGATGGAGAAGGCCCATGGCACTGTCGTGGGCCTTCCTCGTCGGAGCCTGATTGTATTCGAACGCTCAGGCTGCTAAACTGGCGGAAGAGAACAATCGTTCATGGTGAGTGTGTGATTGAATGCGGAATTGCGTTTCCCGGGAGAGGGCTTCTGAAAATGCGTGCCATGCTTGTGAGCGGTCCGGCTTTTCAAGGCGCTCGGGAAAAATTCGGGAACTGGCTTTCTGATGCATGAAGGCCATTGAAAGAATGAACCAGACCAAACCGGATCTCCTTGAAAAGACGGGCGTTGTCCTGCCGGATCTTCTTCCGATGCTGATCGAAGGCAGTCTGCAGACGGAACGGGTCGGCGACATGCTTGCCGGGATGGCCGGCCATTCGCCCGAGACAGCCCAGACTGCTGTGTCCAGCGTCCTCGGTCAGGTTGCGAAACTGCTGGAAACTTCCACGTCACTGCTGAATAATCTTCTGACCATCACAATCGGCCTGGCTGTCCAGATCGTCGGTGCTGAGCGCGGCACCCTGTTCCTGGTGGATCCTGAAACCGGCGAGATCTTTTCCCGCGTGATACATGGGGATGACATCCAGGAAATCAGGCTTCCGCCCGGCACGGGAATAGCGGGGTCTATCCTTCGAACCGGCAGGGCAGAGATCATCGATCAGGTCTATAGTGACCGGCGGTTCAATCTCGAGATAGACAAACAGAGCGGCTTTGTGACCAAATCGATCCTCTGCGCCCCGATGCGCGTAACCTGCGGCGACGATCCGATCGGCGTCATCGAGCTGCTGAACAAGCGGTCAGGCAGCTTCACGGAAACGGATCTGGCCGCCGTTGAAAAAATATCCGGCCAGGCGGCCATGGCGCTCAGAAATGCCCGCGACCTCGAAATGACCAGGCGGTCGCGCGAAAACGAAAACCGCCTGCAGGAGGTCGCCGCGGCGATATCCTCCGAGTTGAACCTGAAGCCGCTTCTGGAAAAGATCATGCAGGCCGTCACGATGATTCTCGATTCAGACAGGGCCACGTTGTTCCTGCACGATGAGAAAACCAACGAATTGTGGTCACAGGTTGCGCTGGGCCTCAACGACCAGGAAATCCGCTTCCCCGCCCATCTTGGAATAGCCGGCAAGGTTTTTACGAGCGGCGAAACCATCAACATCCCTGATGCCTACGCTGATCCCCGCTTCAACAAGGAAATCGACAAGAAAACCGGCTATCACACCCGGAATATCCTGTGCATGCCGGTGGTCAACCGGGCAGGGAAGGCTATCGGCGTAACCCAGGTGCTGAACAAGAAAGCGGGAGTTTTCACCAGAATTGATGAGAAAAAGCTGAAGACCTTTTCTGCCCAGGCTGCAATCGCGATCGAAAATGCCAAGCTGTTCGATGAAGTTCTGAATATGAAAAATTACAGTGAAAGCATTCTCGAAAGCCTCAGCAACGGGGTCATAACGGTCAATGCCGCGCGAAAAATAGAAAAATGCAACGCCGTCGCGCTCAAAATGTTCGGGGTCACGACCGACCAGATCATCGGAAGATACGCGGACATTTTTTTCACCGGCGACAACCACTGGATTGTCGACAGCCTGCGCCGTGTCGTCGCAACCCAGCAGGCCGACAACTTCATCGACGCGGAAGTCATCGACAAGCTGGGACGCCATATATCAATAAATATGGCAATCGCGCCGTTGCATGACGCGCAGAACAAGCCGATGGGCGGATTGATGGCATTCGAGGATCTGACGAGCGAAAAGCGCATGAAAAGCACGCTTTCCCGCTACATGAACAAGGAAGTGGCCGATCAGCTGCTCAACTCGGATGGGATGCTCGGCGGAAAAATGCAGGAACTCACCGTGGTGTTCAGCGACATCAGGAATTTCACGACGATTTCCGAGCGGCTGGGAGCTCAGGAAACCGTTGCCATGCTGAACGAATACTTCACGACGATGGTCGATATCGTGTTCCATCACGGCGGCATCCTCGACAAGTTCATCGGTGATGCGATGCTTGCCGTCTTCGGTGCCCCGTTTACGAACACGGAAGATACCGATCGGGCGGTCATCACGGCAATCGAGATGCAGCGAGCCCTCAAGGAATTCAATCGGAAACGGTCCGAAAAAGGCCTTCAGACAATCGAGATCGGCGTCGGCATCAACACCGACACCGTTCTGGTCGGAAACATCGGCTCGCTCAAGCGCATGGATTACACCGTGATCGGGGACGGGGTGAACCTTGCCTCACGCCTCGAAGGCGCGAATAAATTTTACGGAACCAGCATTCTCATCAGTGAGAACAGTTTCAAGAAACTCGTTTACCCGCATCGCACGAGGGAAGTCGATCTGCTTCGGGTCAAGGGCAAGCATCTGCCTGCCGTGATTCACGAAGTGCTGGACCACCATGATGCACACTCGTTCCCGCACATGGATGACGTTCTCGGAATCTACAAGTCCGCCCTGGAATCCTATCGCAGCCGGAACTGGGATGCTGCCGGCCGGTTGTTTGCGGATGCGTTGAAACTGCATCCCGGCGACACGCTTTCGAGAACCTATTCCGACCGGTGCGCGTTTTTCCGGCGTGAACCGCCTCCCGATGACTGGGACGGCATTTGGGTGATGCACTCCAAGTCCTGACCGTGATACACTCATTGCGGACGATCCGTTCCAATTCTAACTGCTCCCGAGGAGGTCTGTAATGCCTGCCGTCGGTTCATCCCTTCCAAGAAAAGATGCATGGGACAAAGTCAATGGGAAAGCCCGGTATATTGATGACTATTCGTTTCCGGGGATGCTTCATGTCGCGACGGTGCGCTCCCCCGTCGCGTATGGCCGGCTCAAGGGCATAGATACCTCAAAAGCCCTCTCCATGCCCGGCGTTCGCCGCGTGTTCACGGCTGACGATATTCCGGGCAGGAACGTGAATCCGCTCGTGCTGGACGATCAGCCGTTTCTTGCCTCCGGATTTGTCAGATTTCATGGAGAGCCGGTGGCGCTCGTTGCTGCGGACACCCTGGAACAGGCATGCGCCGCCGCTTTCGCGGTGAAACTCGATATCGAACCCCTGGCGCCGATTCTGTCGATCCGGGAGTCCCTGGATCCGGCGAAGCCGCGGCTTTATAAAGATGACAATATTTTCAGCAGGTATACGATCAAACACGGCGATCTCGAAGCCGGCTTCGCAAAAGCTGCGCATATCTTCGAGCGCGAGTATGAAACCCCGTATCAGGAACATGCTTATCTCGAGACCCAGGGAATGATCGCCGTGCCGGGCCTTGAAGAGACCATGACAGTCTACGGGTCGATGCAGT
>CAZQYQ010000341.1:4136-4522 GCA_964597625.1 uncultured bacterium | reverse complement strand
AGCCGCCGCCGCCGCCGGATCCCCAGCCGTAGGTGTAGGGGCTCCAGACCGGATGGTCGAGGCAGTGGAACCAGTTTCCGGCAGGAACGTCATAATAGCCGGGCTTGCCGGGAGTACCGGCCGGGATAATGCTGCACGGGTAGCAGGTGCCGCCGAAAATGTTCGGCAAAGAGCGGCAGTAATCATTTGCACAGTGATTTCCGCGCCCCGTCGGGCTGTCCCCCGGGCGCCCCGGGCTGTGATAGCGATGAATGATCCGGTTCGGCGCTCCGCTCGGATCGCTCGAATTTCTTCCGTAGACGCCGGTCGCATCAGGCCAGACAATGACACGACGGGAAATAATGCCGCTCCAGGGTTGCCATCCGGTGTCTATACCGGCAAATACA
>CAZQYQ010000341.1:0-4126 GCA_964597625.1 uncultured bacterium | reverse complement strand
CAGGCGCTTTTGGGAATTCGCACCGTCCCAGGTCTGGGCGGCGGCGATGCCATATGCATTGAGATCACGGTTCGAGGTGTCTTTCAGGTTCCAGATTTTCTGAACGCCTCCCCCCGTGAGGTTGTTCAGGGCATAGACTCCGCGGTAGGGGCCGTCGCAGATCAGAACGTAACAATCGCCGTTCTGCTCGTAATAGGGGTGCAGCGCGGCCATCGCGGCAGGCGCAAGAACCATCGCCAGCAGGCACAGGACGAGAGTCTTTTTCACCCATGATCCGTTCATAACGACTCCTCCCTTTGCAATCCCGGAGCGTATGCTCATCTTCCGTACATCTTGTCGAACTGGGAATACTTTTGTATCAGGAGCTGAAAGCTGTTTTGAATTTCAGGCGGAACGCGGTAGCGGGTAAAAATCTTTTTCGCAACCGCAGCCGTCAGGTCCATGCCGCCGGAAAGGAAGATATTCCCAGAGCTGAATGCCGCGGCGATGCGAGTGAGATACGGTCTGAATTCCAGGTATTTTTCCAGTGTCTGAACCATATTCTGTCCCGCGGCAAAGGCGACATGTTCACGGGCCGGGATCGGCTGGCCGTTCGGCCCGGGAACCGTTGTTTCAGGAACCTGAGGCGGAACCCAGTTGGAAAACGTGTGGAAAAGCCGTGAGGCAAGCGTGTCTGACGGTTCAGGATACTGAGGAATCGTCACGGCTTCCGGGGACCTGGTCATGGTGCTGCGCCCGAACGTGGTATCAAGCACGACCCCGATTCGATTTTCCTGTGCCGTCTGCGTCACCAGCCATTCCACTTCCTTTTTGATGGTTTCCAGCTGTTTCGCCGTTTCTTCCCTCGTTAAATATACTGGAGAATACATTTCCTCGGTGGCCTGCTCGATTTCCCTGTCCAGGCGCTCTATTTGCGCATCGCACTCACTCAGGGATTTCGTATAGCGATCCTCATATTCCGTTATCTGCTTTTCGCGATCGCGCACCTGGCCACGCTGTGTCGCTTCTTTTTCCATGAGATCGCGCATCGTCTGCTCACGTCTCTGGAGAATCTCGAATTTGGTCTGATTCAGCTTGTCTTTTTTCACACCCAGATCGCGCAGCCGTGGTTGAGCTTTGTCCCAGGCTGCCTGGAGGTTTTTCGCAAGAGAGGAAGTATCGTCTGACGCCGGGTTATTGCGGAAAAACCGATCGTGTGAGTAATCGAATGATGCCATGGACGGGTGAATCGCAATCAGAAGTCTCGAGTCAACCGTTGCCCAGCCTGCATCCGCGGCAACCGCTGGCACCGATGAACAAGCGGCAAAAAAGAGGCACGACGCCATCAAAAAGAGATATGTTGCCTGTCTGCATGATTTCAACCGC
Organism: uncultured bacterium; assembly: GCA_964597625.1. Lineage (GTDB taxonomy): Bacteria > Muiribacteriota > Ozemobacteria > Ozemobacterales > Ozemobacteraceae > MWAR01. Next base: position 2,761 of record CAZQYQ010000341.1, on the reverse strand, counting down.
ATCGCTTACTTTCCTCCAGTTGTTTGCTCGATGAGCCTGACGGCCTCTGCACGCCCGTCCGTGCCGCCATAGACGACAGGCAGAAACGGTTGATGGGAAGTGGAGAGAAACAGTTTCACGTTGTCCAGCCATTCGACTGTCGCCTGGCCGGGATTGAACGGCGCCCGCCAGAGCTGGAAATGCTGGTTTGAAAACACGACTTTCGTGTCAGGATTCGGCGCCGCATCGGGCATCAATTGAGAAATATCCATGATGACACCGCCGAAGTTCGAACGCAGGGCAACGACGGCCTTGCGAATATCGTCTGCAATCGTTTTCGCCTGGCCGGCCATCGACATATTGCTCGTCAGCCCGGGCCTGCCATGAACGCCGCGAAGCTGGATCAGCCGGTCTTCAAGCATTTTCGCCCGGTCCTGGAGGCTCCGCTGTTCGCTCATGAAGCCTTCCTCGACGCTTTTTCTCTCCGCACCGGAAAGTTTTGCGGCAAAGCGATTCGCCCACGTGGCCGGCAAAGCCGCATACTTCTGCTTCACGACGGCCAGTTCAGCCTCGACCCGCCGTATGCCTTCTTCGCCATCAAAAACCGGTTCTGACGAAGTATCGGCGAATCTGCCGGTATCAGCCGAAAACTGCCTGAACAATGGATGAGCAAGCAACATCAGCCGGATATCGATAAACTTGACCTGCTGCCCCCATACCGCCGGAGCCGCACTCAGGTGCAACCCGGCAGCAAGTGCCAGCAGGAAAAACGTACACGGCCATTTTCTCATCATCGCTCTCCCCTCTCTTTTTATTCTAGCAATTCCCAGGCTCACGACGGAAACGCCGTTCAAAAGGTATGCAAAATCAGATGTAATCCGTATTATATCGTTGATCATTCCATTTTTCCAATAGATGTTTTCTCATGCACGGCGGCAAAGAATTTTTACAGATCTCTTGTTTCTTTTTACAAATGAACGGGCTCTTTTTTGATACTGGCGAATGAGAAATATAAAAGGTAAAATTTGAATCATGCGACGCTCAAAATCACACGCTGAAAAGGATCTGCCATCTTGAAAAAAACAGTCTTCCCAGCCGGGTTTCCCCTGGGGATCATTCTCCTTTTCATCCTGCTCAGCCAACCGCTCCGGGCCGATGCCTGTCTGAATTTCCTTCATGAATGGATCCCGTTCGCAAGCGGGACGGATGACGTATCCACGGTTGGCGAACATGGCCTCGCGGAGGCCTGCTTCCAGTTCCGGAAAGAGCTGAGCGGCGTCCTGGCATCGAGTTCCCTCTCCTCTGCCGCCGTCACTCTCGCCGGCGTGACCTGGGGCGAATCCGAGGCCATCGCCTCTGAGGCGCAGATCGCGCGTGTTCTGGGCGCTCTCGAGCAAACCTGGCCTGCATCTGCGGTTTATCGCATTGAAGGAGCCATGTTCGGCGGGAATGAATCGTCATCGCCGGCCTCCACGGCTCAAAGGGTCAAAACGCCCCTGTTTCTGACCGTGAATGTCTCGAACTACACGGCCGATCATATCAATCTCCTTGATTTTATATTTTTTGATATATCAATTATCAGGACGGTGCTCCGGGAAAAAGTCACAGCGACATTCCGGGTGTTCGATTCCTCAGGAAAGCTTGTGTATCTGAACCGCCTGTCCGTCAGTCCGACAATCGTTTTCGACGTCATGTTCAGACCAACGGTCAGCCTTCTGAGCTATTTTGAAAAGCATGACAGCCGCCCATGGCTCCTGGATTACGGAGAAATCTTCAAAGATACGGCATCCGCATCCGTCGAAACACGCCCCGAAGCTCTGCGCATGCCTGATTTCGAGTCCAGCATCAAGATGCCGCCGCCAAAGCAGGCTTCCCCGGCCCAAAAAGAAGGCACTTCTCCCGAAGGCGGCAGCGACAGCACCCGATGAGCCGCCATCCGGGAACGATCCTGTTCATCCTGCTCCTGGCCGCTGCTTCAGGCCCGATTTTCGCGTGCGATGACACCCTTTTGACGCTCATTTCGGGGAAAAATCCCTCTGATGAGTTTTCCGCCGCCCTGCTTTCCATGGTTCGCGACCTCAAACAAATGGCATCAGCCATCAACGCATACGATGTGGAGGCCGCATCACAGCGCATGGATTCGGCCATGTCCGGCTGGCTGGATTTCAGCAACAGGTATCGCTCCAATCCGCCGCCGGGCTGGGAAAACGATCCGCAATGGGACATCCGCATCATGCAGACCACAGATCTGCTGGGCAGGCTGCGCAGCCATTTTGCCTCAGGTCGTCCCAAGGCTTCCCATGACATGATAGAAGGAATCGCCACGCAGATGACTCTTCTGAGCACGAGAGCGGCCGGCACACCGCAGTATGAACCGTTTCTGGAAGCCGAGTGGGAACTCCTGAGCCTCAATCCGTCCCTCCCGGAAAACGCCGATGTCCAGGCGATGCAGTCCAGGATTTCCAGTTTCACCGCAACGATTCGGGCACTTCAGCCCTCCATCCCCCGGGAAGCGGCAATCGCTTTTTCGCTGGTGGAAAAAGCCATCGGCGGATTGCGGAATACATCCCTGGCCGCCCCGAGACGCGATGCACCGATGCCTATCCGGGCTTACGCGGAGCTGCTCGCCGCATTCAGCCAATTGACCGGTTTCATCTGGAAACAATCCGACACAGCCGGCAGCTGAGGCACCGTCAGTTGACTCCGTATACTTCGACAGGGGTCCAGGCACCCTGCATCAGGACGGGCAACACCGGGTCCGAATGTATACCCATAGATATTT
>CAZQYQ010000340.1:0-4538 GCA_964597625.1 uncultured bacterium | reverse complement strand
CCCCGTGATCATTCAGGGGCTGTGCGAGAAAGCGGTCGATGTTCTGAACGGCCGGCTCAAGTCGAAAAAGTTCAAACTGGCGCCGGTCCCGGCGAGTGTTGGCCCGATGCCGGCCATGCCACTGGTTTCCTCCCAGGCTTCCGCGGCTGCGGCCGTTTCCGATCCGCTTGAACCGGGCTCCGCGATCGGCGTCCAGCTTGCACGTGGCGACATCAATCTGACGACGCTCGGCACGCTCACGTATCGCGATGGAAAGCGCATTCTGGCTTTTGCCCATCCGTTCATGAAAAAAGGAAACGTCTCGTTCCTGATGACCGGCGCGCATGTGTATCACTGCTTTTCGAGCGTTGAGATGCCGTTCAAGATCGGCGCACCGACCGACATCCTTGGAATCATCACTCAGGACCGTGAAAAAGGCATCGCCGGCGAGGTCGGCCGTTTCCCGGCGATGATGCCGATTCAGATCGATGTGACGGACAAGGACCTCAAACGCACCCGGAGCATCAACTTTCAGGTCGTAAGGAATCCCGAGGTGCTCGTATCCGTTCTCGAGTCCACCATGCTGCAGTCTATAGAGGGCGTTATAGATCGTGGCGGCGAAGGCACGGCGCTGATGGGCATTGCCCTCGAATGCTCGGGCAGTTCGGGACAGAAATACAACCTCCGCCGCGAGAATCTGTTCTATTCGCGGGATGATATTGTCGGTTCGATCATCGAGGAAGTGACGGGCCTGTTTGACACGCTTACGGGCAATGAGCTCGAGGAAGTCTGGCCGACCCGGCTGATGCTGAAAATCGAGATCGAGAAGCGGCGCCGCACCATGACGGTCGAGAAGGTCGAAGTCAAGAACACATCGATTACTCCTGGCGGAACTCTTGAAGTCTGGGTGACCACGCGACCGTATCGCGAAAAGAGCGCGGTTCGGAAAATCAAGCTGCCGATTCCGCATGACATCGGCAGGGAGAATCTGACTCTGACCGTGTTCGGCCTCACCACCAGCAAAACCGAAGAGAGTGACACCTCCGAAGCGTCGCCGAAAGAGGGCGGCAAGGCAACGCGTGAAAAGAACCGGATCGATGAAACCGCGCATGATACGTTCGAAAGCTCGATGCATTCCTGGGTGAATGCACCGCGGAATTCAGATTTGTTGCTTCAACTGACGGTGGAAGGCGATGAAACGAAAAAGGTGAAGATCGACGGCAAGGAGATTCTTACCGAGTCGACGAACCTGGTTGTTTTGGGCAGGGTGGACAGTACGATCACCCTGAGCGAGGACTGATCAGTGATTCTGGTTAATCTGGTACGCAGTTTTATCGAGCTGTTCGGAAATCTGACGATTCTGCTTATGCAGACGTATTACTGGACCGTTCGCGGGATCCAGACCGGCAGATTCAGCTTGAAAAACGTCATCGAGCAGATGTCTCGAATCGGCGTTGATTCGCTGCCAATGGTCATGATCACCGGGTTTTCGACCGGCGCCGTGCTTGTCGTGCAGATCGGCTACCAGTTCACGCAGATGGGTGCCGAACGGTATGTCGGCGGTGTGGTCAGCATGGCCATGGCCCGCGAACTTGCTCCGATATTGACAGCCATCGTCGTGGCGGGTCGTGTCGGATCATCCATCGCGGCCGAGCTGGGGACGATGAAAATCACCGAGCAGATCGATGCGCTCGAAACGATGGCCACCAACCCTGTGGATTACCTGGTTGTGCCGAGGTTCTGGGGTTGCACGCTGATGCTGTTCGTTCTTACCATTTTTACCAACGTGGTCGGCATGATCGGCGGCTCGATCGTTGCCACGTATCAGATCGGGCTCACGATGACCACGTTCAGCGACTCGATTCTGCAGAATCTCAAGTTTTACGATCTGATGGGCGGTCTTCTGAAGGGGATGGTGTTCGGCTCGCTCATCAGCATTATCGGCTGTTACAAGGGGTTCACGACGGAAGGCGGCGCGGAAGGCGTTGGAAAAAGCACGACGGGCGCCGTCGTTCTCGCGATCATGTTCATTCTCGCAGTCAACTATTTCATGACTGTCGGCATCAACAACTTCAACACGGCATATCTGCAATGATCATCATTTCAAACCTCTCAAAAGCGTTCGGCCCGAAGAAGGTGCTGAGCGGAATAAATCTGAAGATCTATAAAGGCGAGTCGCTCGTCGTTCTCGGCCCGTCCGGCTGTGGCAAGAGCGTGCTGATCAAGCACATCATCGGCCTTCTCAAGCCTGACAGCGGCCAGGTCATCATCGACGGCGAGGATATCACCAGATTCGACCAGAAGCGGATGGACACCCTTCGCATGCGCATGGGCATGCTGTTCCAGTCGGCGGCGCTTTTCGACTCGCTAACGGTCGAGGAGAACATCGCCTTCGGTCTTCGCAAGCATACAAACCTCTCGGATCTTGCGATCCATCACATCGTCTCGGAGAAGCTCGAAATGGTCGGGCTGCCCGGTTCCAATTACCTCATGCCCAGCGAGTTGTCCGGCGGCATGCGCAAGCGCGTCGGTCTTGCCCGTGCTATCGCGATGGAGCCGGAAATCATTCTCTATGACGAACCCACAACCGGTCTTGATCCGATCATGACCTCGGCGATCGACGAGCTGCATCTCAGCCTGAAAAAGCGGCTGGGCGTGACCTCGATCGTTGTGACCCATGATCTGGGCTCCGCATACCGCATCTGCGATCGCCTGGCACTGCATTACGGTGGCAAGATCGTTGCGATAGGCACGAAGGAAGAGATTATCAACTCACCCGATCCGCTGGTCCAGCAATTCATCCGAGGCGAAGCCAAGGGTCCCATGACGCTCCTGTGAACGCGAGGAATCATCTATGAATTCAACCTTTAAAGTCGGCATTATCAGCATCATCGCAGCCTTCCTGCTGGTTTACATGGCATTCATCATCGGGGATATCCAGCTGACGGAGCGTGGATACCGGTTTGACGTGAGCTTCTACTCGGTCAACGGGTTGACTGCCGGCGCGAACGTCTCCATGGCGGGTGTCAAGATTGGCAAGGTTGAAAGCATCGAGATCCGCGATGACCAGGTGTACGTTCACTGCTACGTCCGCGAATTGCGGCATCGCATCAGGAACCGCAACACGTTCACCATCGGAACGGCCGGACTGATGGGCGAAAAATTTGTCGAAATCGTGCCGACCCGCGATCAGGCTTCTCCCTATATCCAGAACGGGAGCGTGGTCGAGGGAACGGACCCGACCCGCATGGAAGAACTGTTCGAACAGGGCAACGAACTGCTCAAGAAGCTGCAGAGTCTTACCGCATCGGCCAAGGATATCGTCGGCGATCCGGAACTCAAGCAGAGCACCCGGGCGATCTTCAAAAACGCGGAAACCGCTTCCAAGAATGTGAACAATATCATCGAGTCGGTCAAGGGCCGCACCGACAAGATCGTCGAACATCTTGAAAACGTGCTTCGCAAGGTCGATGAGGAAGTCGATGCCAACCGCCAGTCGATCCGTGACATCATCACGAATATGAAGGACTTCAGCAAGCGCATCGGCGACATCTCCAGCGAGAACAAAGACAGCCTCAAGGATATCGTCGATAACGTGAAGAATGTTTCCGAGCGGCTCGACAAGATGATCGACGAACTCAACCGCGATCAGAAGCTGACGACAGATGTGAAATCGACAGTCGAGTCGCTGCGCAAGGCCAGCGAGAATGCCAAGGAGATCACCCGCGAGGTCAAGGAAATCGTTGTCGAGAAGGATATCCGCACCAAGATCAAGACGGGCCTCGATGACGCTCACAAGATCGCCCAGGCCGTCGACAAGGTGTTCCTGAATATCAAGCAGACCCGCATCGACTTCAAATATCTGCTTCGCTATAACAAAGAGGAAGACACCTTCTTCAGCGATCTCATGGTCGATATCTGGCCGAGCGAGAAGAGCTTCTACCGAGTCGGGGTTGAAGACATCGGCGGCGATCCGCTGTTCAATCTCATGGTTGCCCGCGACCCGCAGCAGCGGCTGATCAAGCGAGCCGGTGTCATCAGTTCCAAGGTGGGCCTCGGCGTGGATTACCAGTGGGCTCAGGATATCACCTACAGCCTGGATGTCATCGATACGCGCGATCCGACCGTCCGGTTCACGAGTGGGTATGCGATCAAACCGGGACTGAAGTTCCAGCTGCGCGTCGATGACATAAGCGACAAGAAAGATGTGAACTTCGCGATCGAATACAAGTTCTGATACGGGGCTGAAGAATGACCAACAAACGAGCTGATGCGGTGCCGCGAATCCTGATCGTCGCCACGGGCGGCACGATCACGATGGTTCGAGGGGCCGACGGCGGCCTGGCCCCGTGCGCCGATGCCGGCATGCTGCTGGAAAGAGTGCCCGAGTTGAAACAGCTTGCCCAGATCGACGTGCTGCCGCTGGTGAACCTCGACTCGACGAATCTTCAGCCGGGGTTCTGGATCGAGCTTTCGAAGGCGATCTATCAGCGGCTCGACGGATACGACGGCGTCGTGGTCACGCAGCCCGCAAGCAGGATTCCCGTAAGGAGAAGGAG